>CAJMSV010000017.1 GCA_905216175.1 uncultured bacterium
CCACGGCCGCCGCGATCGCCTCCGCGACCGCCTCGGTCGCCGCCACGGCCACCGCGGTCACCAAAGCCGCCACGGCCGCCTCGATCGCCACCGCGACCGCCACGGTCGTCACGGCCGCCGCGAGGACCGCGGTCCTCGTCCAGGCCCATGGCGACGAGCGGAGCGATAACCTTATCGAGAGCGGCCATCAGCTCGGTGGCCTCCTCGTAAGAAAGCTCGGGCAGGAGCTTCTCCTTCTTGTTGGCAAGCTCGACCAGGCCCTCAGCGGCATCCTCGGCAGCGAAGACAACGATCTTGCGCATATCGCCCTCGGCGTCGTCGATGCGGCCGACCAGATCGGCAGCCTCGGCCTCGGCCATCAGGCCATCGAGCTCACGGAGGCGCATGCCCAGCAGGTCGGACATTTCCTTCTGCTCCATCTTGGGCTTGAGGTCAAGGAGCTTGATGGCGCGCTCGATGTTCGCCATGCGCTCGGCCTTGGCCTCCTCCTCTTTGGAAATAGCAAAGCGACGGCTACGCAGCAGGCGGGCGGCCTTCTGCATCTTGTCCATCAGCTCTTCGTCATCGTAATCAACGGCGGCCTCGACAACCTCGGCCTCCTCCTCGGCGGAAACCTCGTCAGCAGCCTCAACCTCGGCAGCTTCGGTCTCCACGGTCTCGACTGCCTCGACCTCGGCAGCCATGGTCTCGTTCTCGGTCTCGTTCATAATCTCTTCGTTCTCAGACATGAGACTCCTTCTTGGCCCTCTCGGGCATCATCGCCCCATTCGCGGGGCCCGTCGCGCACTCTTTGCGCTTTAAACATTCATGCCTCTCGGCAAAACGTCCATTAGTTTATGGTGTCGCCATCCAATCTAGCTGCAGAATCTATGTGCACACATTAATGCGACATGTGCGACTCGCGACGAGCGTACACCAGCGACACCGCGAACCCGACCACGGCAATTACAGCCGCCACACGCACGGCAGTTGCAAATCCAATCGTCTGGGCAACGTCCGTCGCAGCGCCAGCGGTGCCGGCAGTCGCCGCAGAACTCGAGAGCAGGCCGATAAACAGCGACGGGCCAAACGATGCGGCAATCATGTTCCACGTGTTAAGCAATGCCGTTCCGTGAGGATGCTCAGCGGCAGGAAGCGTCTCCAAGCCGGCCGTCTGCGAGGGGCTCAGCACCAGGCCGACTCCGGCATACACCACAACGGTCAGCGCCACGACGACGCCGATGTTCATGCTTGCCGCCGTCATCGAGATTGCAGTCTGCCCCACGGCAATCAGGGCAAAGCCGACCGGCAGCAGCGGCCATGCGCCACGGGCGTCCATCACGCGTCCGCCCACAATCGAGGTCACGGCGTTGCAGGCAATCGCCGGCAAAATGAGCAGGCCCGCAACAAGTGCGGTCATGCCGTAGGCACCTTCAAAATAGAGCGGCAACAAAACGCTCATCGAGAACGTCGTCATCATCGACACCACCACAAGCAGGCACGCAGGCCAAAAACGAACGCTCGCCATGGGACGCACGTTAAGCACCGGATGCTCGAGCTTGAGCTGACGGGCCGCAAACAGGCCGAGCAGCACAAGGGCGGCGAAGAGCGTCACGATGCCGGCAATCAGATTGGTCGAGAACTCGCCTACGGAATACACAAATGCCGTAATACCGGCGGCGAGCAAAACAACCGACAGAATATCAAGCGTGGCGTTCGAACGCTCTCCGACATTCTGAACGAGCTTTACGCCCGCCGCAGCGACCACAATGCCGCCCACCAGCGGCACTACGAACACCGCCCTCCAGCCAAACAACGTGCACATTAGACCGCTGATCACGGGTCCAAACGCCGGCCCCAGCGTAATGCAGGCACCGCCCAGGCTCAGATACAGACCGAGCTTCTCGCGCGGAGCGCAAGACAGCACCACGTTCATCATGAGCGGGAACAAAATGCCCGATCCCGCAGCCTGCAAAATACGGCTTGGCAGCAAAACGCTAAACGACGGAGCGACCAGGCACAGGACTTCGCCGGCGACCATGCATCCGCATGCGAAAAACAGCAGCTTGCGCGTCGAGAAACGGCCGGACAGAAAGGCCATGATGGCCGTAAAGATCGACGTCACGATCATGTAGCCCGAAACGAGCCACTGCGCCGTGGTGGCACTCACCGAAAAGGCCGCCATAATGTCGTGCAGCGCCACGTTAATGATGTTCTCGTTAAACGCGGCAACAAAGGCTCCAACATACATTACGACGAGAATCGCCGAGGCTGTCGACGGTGATTGAGTTTGCTTTTGGGATTTGGTCCCCATGAAATTCCTTCCTCTTAGAACGACAATCGCATCGCCCCAGAGGAACGGTCCAGGGCGAAAATGAGCCCTAGACTTACGCCAGACGCCGTACACGACGAATCTAGCAACATGGTCCAACGTCGAAAGATTGTAACGCGGACGTGCAGCTTTCCTTTCGCGCTATTATTAAAAGTCCACGAAAGCATAAGACATGAGGAGCCCGCCATGATTAAGCCCATCATGAAATCCGAGTTCTTTTTGCGCCTGCCTTCCGAAGACGCGGGGCCCGACGATGCCGCGACCGGGCAGGACCTCCTGGATACGCTCCACGAGCATGAGCACGAGTGCGTGGGCCTCGCCGCCAACATGATCGGCGTGCGCAAGCGCATCATCTGCGTAAAGGACGGCAACAGGACACTCCTGATGTACAACCCGCAAATTCTTGAGCAGGTCAACGCCTACCAGACGAGCGAAGGGTGCCTCTCGTTGGCCGGCGAGCGTCCCTGTACCCGCTATCGCCGCATTAAGGTTGAGTATTTAGACGAAAACTTCGTCCACCGCATCAAAAACTTCTCGGGCTACACCGCCGAAATCATCCAACACGAAATCGATCACTGCAACGGGATAGTGATTTAGTTCCGCCGATTCAAGAAAGCTCCCTGCAGCAAAACAACTGCAGGGAGCTTTTCATAGTGCGGAGCTTCTATCCCACTAGCTCTGGCGGTAGTGATCGAAGAAATCGGCGAGGTCTTCGAGCGACTCTTTGAGCACTTCCATGCGCGGCAGGTACACGATGCGGAAGTGGTCGGGCTCACCCCAGTTAAAGCCGCCGCCGCGCGTGATCAGAATCTTCTTCTCGTGCAGCAGGTCGAGAGCAAACTGCTCGTCATCGGTAATGTTGAACTTTTTAACATCCATCTTAGGGAAAATATAGAACGCCGCACGCGGCTTGACCACCGAGATGCCGTCGATCTTGCTGAGCGCCTCATACACAAAGTTGCGCTGCTCGTAGACACGGCCGCCGGGACGGATGTAGTCGTTGACCGACTGATGGCCACCGAGTGCCGTCTGAACGATCGACTGAGCCGGCACGTTGGAGCACAGGCGCATGTTCGAGAGCATGTTGACGCCCATGATGAAGTCGCTCATGCAGCGCTGGTTGCCCGAAAGCACCATCCAGCCAATACGATAGCCTGCAATCATGTGCGACTTGGACAGACCGCTAAAGGTAACGCAGGGCAGGTCGGGGGCGAGCGAGGCAATCGAGACGTGCTCGTAGCCGTCCATGCACAGGCGGTCGTAGATCTCATCGGCAAAGATCATCAGCTGATGCCTGCGTGCAATCTCGACGATGCCCTCGAGCACCTCGCGCGGATAGACGGAACCCGTGGGGTTGTTTGGGTTGATGATGACGAGGGCTTTGGTCGCGCTCGTAATCTTGGACTCCATATCCTCCAGGTCGGGATACCAATCCGCCTGCTCGTCACACAGATAATGTACGGGATGACCGCCGGCAAGGGTTGCGCACGCCGTCCAGAGCGGATAGTCGGGGCTGGGGATCAGAATCTCGTCGCCATTGTCGAGCAGCGCGTTCATCGAAAGCTGAATGAGCTCGGACACGCCGTTGCCCGTGTAGATATGCTCCATCTGAACGTTGGGCAGGCCCTTGATCTGCGAATACTGCATGATCGCCTTGCGCGCAGAGAACAGGCCACGCGAGTTGGAATAGCCTTCGCAGTCGGGCAGCTGCTGGCGCATGTCCTTGATGACCTCATCGGGCGTGCGGAAACCGAAGGGCGCCGGGTTACCGATATTGAGCTTGAGGATGCGCTCGCCCTCGTCCTCCATACGGGCAGCCTCGTCGACGACGGGACCGCGCACGTCATACAGGACGTTATCGAGCTTGGTGGATTTAGAAAAAGTACGCATGGTGGTGCTCCTTGCTATTTGAGCTGAGGGATGGGGTTCGGGCTTGGAATCGTTGCGGGGTGATGATGCCTCGCCTTGATCGGCGTCGCCGGCAAGCAGCCAGGTAACATCGACCTCCAAAATACGGGCGAGCAGCTCAGCCACATCGCGCCGCGGGATCGTCTTGCCGCTCACATATTGGCTCATCTGACTCTTGCCGAGTTTTTTGCCGAGCATCTCCGATGCGCGGATTACGTCCGACTGGCGAACGTCGCGATCGGACATAGTCTGTCGCAGGCGATCGCTAAACGTCTCTTGGGCCACTAGAACCTCCTTGCTGGCAAAGTTCAATTTATAGAATACGAATTGAACCAAGGTTCAATTTAGGCAGCAGTATAACGCGGCACCTCATTCGAAAGTTCAATTTCATAAGAAAATGCACCGGACTCTGAGATTTGCCCAAAGTGGACAATGACGCGCACACGTTTAGAGGTATTCGAGGAAACGGGCGGCGGCAAGCGAAACATCGGCCGTTCGATATATCGCATTGATCTGCCGATGAGGATGTCCCTCGAGCGGACGCACGGCAACATCGAACTGACAGCGACGCAAGATGAGCGCGGGAAGAATGCTAACGCCCAGGCCGTCCTCGACCATAGCCATAATCGCATAGTCATCCCAGGTCGACAGCTTAGAGCGCACCGCCAGGCCCGCGCGGCGAAACAGCGGCGTAATCTCGTCGTCGCTACCGCGTTCCAGCAGGATAAACTGCTCGTTGGCCAAATCGGCAAGGGAAACGACCTCCGCGGTGGCAAGCGAGGAGTCCGCTGGCACCACGGCCATCAGCTCGTCTTGCACCAACGGTCGCGACGCCATGCCGGCGCCGCGTGGCTCGCGCGGAATAAAGCCCAGGTCGCAGCGGCCTTCCGCCACCCATTGTTCAATCTCTGAGTAATCGCCCATCAGCAACTCATAATCGACGTCCGGATGCTCGGCGCGAAAGCGCGCAATCACCGGCGGCAGCACATGGGTCGCCACACTCGAAAACGTACCGATGCAGATTTTGCCGCGCATGAGCCCACGCATCTCATCCACCCGTCGCTGCAAGCGAGTGAATTCCTCGCAGAGCGCCTCGACAGCCGGCATGACCTGCCGCCCGTCGGCAGAAAGAGCCACGCCCTCGCGACTGCGGTCGAGCACCTTAAAACCCCAGTCGGCCTCAAGATCGGCCACCATACGACTCACGCCCGACTGCGAATAGCTCAGCCGCTCGGCAGCACGCGTAAAGCTTCCGGCGCGCACCGTCTCCAGCAGCACCTGCATCTTTTGAATATTCGTTTCCACGACACGCCTCCACCTTTACATGAATTTTTGTCATGTTAGCCATGAATTATATTCGCTTTTCTTCTATTGCCAGTTCACCCATAGTGAACATGCTCGAATATAGAGGGGACGGAAGCGCATGGACAACGGACTGTTTACGTACTTAGCAGCATTGCTATTGTTTGGCTCCAACGGCATCATCGCCGCTGCCATCGCGCTGCCGAGCTCCGATATCGTGCTGCTACGCACGTTTTTGGGCGCTCTCTCGCTTGTCACTATCCTCGCCATCACCCAACACCATAAACTGCAGGCGCCATCTCGTCCCCGCGAAGCCGCGGCCCTCCTCCTCTCGGGAGCTGCGCTGGGCGCCAGCTGGATTTTTCTGTTCCGCGCCTACCAGACGATCGGCGTCGGCGTATCCTCGCTGCTGTACTACTGCGGCCCCATCATTGTCATGGCGCTCTCCCCGCTCATCTTTGGCGAAAAGCTGACCGGCGGCAAAATCGCCGGCTTTGTCGCCGTCGCCTGCGGTGCTTTTCTCATTGCAGCGCAAGGTCTAGGCGGCAATATACCCATTGCGGGCATCGTCTGTGGAATCGCCTCGGCCTTCTGCTATGCATTGATGGTCATCGCCAGCAAGGGTGCGCCGCACATCGAGGGCCTCGAGAACTCCGCGCTCCAGGTGAGCGCCGCCTTTGTGACCGCACTGGTCCTCACGCTCATCACGCAGGGCGCTCCCTCGTTCCTGTCCGCCGGCGTCGCCGCCAGTATTGATTGGCGCGCCGTCGCTATGCTCGGCGTCGTCAACACCGGCATTGGTTGCCTGCTCTACTTTAGCGCCGTCGCCAAGCTGCCCGTCCAGACCGTCGCCGTCGTCGGCTACCTCGAGCCGCTTTCGGCGGTCGTGTTCTCGGCCGTCCTTTTGGGCGAAGCCATAACACCGGTCCGCCTGATGGGCGCCGCGCTTATCATCGGCGGCGCGATTTTTTGCGAACTCGCCGGCAAACGCGCAAACGCCAAGGCTGGCATCGCCCAGACAGTACGTGCTTAAAAGCCCCTGCTTTGAAATGCTACCTGCGTAGATAAATAATCCCCAGCTGAGGATTATTGTCTAAAATAACCCGATGTGCCAAACTGCTCTTATATGTATAAAGATAGCATAAAGGTCTACTGCTCGTGGCAGAGGTCGGATGTCTAAGGGAGTCCACGTGGCACACAACAAGCTGGAGGCAAGCCTCCAAGATCAGCGTAGTCAAGGCGGGCATGGAGCCATTCCCCTCTCCGCTGGCATGCTGCTCGTAACGCTCGGCGTCGTCTATGGCGACATCGGCACGAGCCCCATGTACACCATGAAATCAATCGTCGCCAACAACGGCGGCATCGGCACCGTCAGCGAGGACATGATCTTGGGCGCGCTCTCGCTCGTCATCTGGACCATGACGCTCGTGACCACGGTCAAGTACGTGGTAATCGCCATGAAGGCCGATAACCACAACGAAGGCGGCATCTTCGCCCTGTTCAGCCTCGTGCGCAAGGTGGCACCATGGCTGATTCTGCCCGCTATGATCGGCGGTGCGGCACTGCTTGCCGACGGCATCCTCACCCCCGCCGTCACGGTCACCACAGCCATCGAGGGTCTGCGCACCATCGAATGGGGCCACGCGCTTTTGGGCGACGGCCAGACCAATGTGATCATCATCACCATCATCATTATCTGCGGTCTGTTTGCCATGCAGCGCGCCGGCACCTCGTCAATCGGCAAACTGTTCGGCCCGCTTATGACGCTATGGTTCCTGTTCCTGGCAGGCGCCGGTCTGTTCAACATGCTCGGCAACCTGTCCATCCTGCGCGCGCTCAACCCCATCCGCGGCATCATGTTCCTGTTCTCGCCCATCAACCACTCGGGCATCATGGTGCTCGGGTTCGTCTTTCTGTCGACGACCGGCGCCGAGGCGCTCTATTCGGACATGGGTCACGTGGGCAAGGCTAACATTTACGCATCCTGGCCGTTCGTGAAGGCGGCCCTCATCCTTAACTATCTGGGTCAGGGCGCCTGGCTGCTCGCCAACAACTCCAATCCCCAGATGCTCGCGATGGATATCGTCAACCCGTTCTATATGATGCTCCCCGAGCCCCTGCGCCCCTTTGCCATCGTGCTTTCGGCCGTAGCGGCCATCATCGCCTCGCAGGCGCTCATCACCGGCTCGTTCTCGCTGGTATCCGAGGCCACGCGCCTCAACCTTATGCCGCATCTGCGCATCCACTACCCCAGCGACACCAAGGGCCAGCTCTATATTCCGCTCGTCAACAACATCATGTGGGTCGGCTGCATCTTCATCGTGCTGCTGTTCCAAAACTCCGAGCGCATGGAGAGCGCCTACGGCCTCGCCATTACCGTGACTATGCTCATGACCACGACGCTATTGACGAGCTATATCGCCGGCATTCTCAAGCACAAGCTGGGCGCCTGCGTCTTCGCCCTGCTCTTCGGCGCCATTGAGCTGTGCTTCTTCGCTTCGTGCCTCACCATGTTCTTTGACGGCGGCTACGTCATGATCTTCCTGGCCGCACTGCTGTTTGGCCTTATGTATGTGTGGCGTCGCGGCACCGCCATCGAGCGCACGCAGACGATTCTGCTGCCCGTCTCCAAGTACATCGATCAGCTCAACCGCCTGCGCAACGACGAGACCTACCCCGTGCTTGCCGACAATCTGGTATTCCTCACCAACAGCCCCGATCCGCTCACGCTCGACCGCGACGTGCTTTATTCCATCCTGGACAAGCACCCCAAGCGCGCCAAGGCATATTGGTTCATCAACGTGCACGTTACCGACGAGCCCTATACGCACGAGTATTCCGTTGAGACCTTTGGCACAGACTTCCTGTTCCGCGTGCGCTTGGACCTGGGCTTTAAGGTCAATCAGCGCATCAACGCCTACCTACGCCAGATCGTTGGCGACCTGATGGCATCGGGTGAGTTGCCGCCGCAGCATCACACCTACTCCATCTACGAGACACGCGGCAACGTGGGCGACTTCCGTTTTTGCATGCTGCGCAAGATGCTTGCCCCCGAAACGGACATCAACCGCAACGATCATCGCGTCATGGCCATCAAGTACGCCGTCCGCCGCGCCTGCGGAAGCCCGGCACGTTGGTACGGTCTCGAGAACTCGGCCATCATCATCGAGTACGTGCCGCTGTTTGCCCGCATGCGCCCGGCCGTTAAGCTCGTGCGCACCCAGGTGCCGCTCGAGGTTCAGATCGAAGAGGCCGAGGAAATGGAAGTCGACATCTTCTCGGACGACTTGGTCAACGGCAACGAGGCCGGCAAGAGCATGAACGTCGATCCCACCGAGCTGCTCGAGAGCGTCGCCGATACGCCCGAGCAACAGCAACTCGACGGACTCGAGAGCACCCAGCTCAACGACGCCAACTTCTAACACGCCACCAGCCATTGACGACAACGGCTCCGCATCTCATAAAAGGTGCGGAGCCGTTTTATGTCGCAACGAACCGGTGAGCTACGAACGACGCGGCTCGGGAACCACGAGCCTATCGGGGCTCGCGCCCTCGGCATCCATCAGGCTCACGTAGCGAATCGACGGATCCCCATACATCGCGTAGTAATAATTGCCCGTGCGCGCGCTAAAGCATCCGGTGTAGATAGTCTTCTCGAACTTGCCATCGCCCATCCTGGACGCTCCCTCGATCATCACCACGCCCTCGAGCGAGCGGAACATGCGAACGACGTTTTCGGTCTCGCTCTCCTTTTGCGGGTAATTGGCATTGAGGTACGCCGCCTTTACAAAACGGCTCGGCGAATAGCAATCGCCCGGAATGCCGCGCATGCCGGCACCGGCTCCATAGGGCTTAAGCTCGGCGCCACGCCATGTCGCTGTCTGCGGAAAATCGCTTGTGGCGGTGATATAGGTGCGCAGGTTTTCCATGTGCCACGGGAAGGTCGGCTGGTTGGCAAGGGTGTCGACCGGATCGTCGTATACATGCAGGCCGTCAGCCATCATCTCGACCACGATGCTGCGCTGGCTGTCGCCGATAATCCAATGGAGCAGCGACACGCCCAGCCCCTCTCCGGCAGATTTGGCGACAATCACCGTGTCGCGCAGCGCGGCCTCGACCTCATCAACCGTCGAGAACGTCGCTGCCACCCACAGGGGGAACTCATAGGCCGCGATATTGGTCTTGCCGTCGACAGGGTCCTCGGCATACTCGGCATAACCCGGGAAATTGAGACCCGCCACGGCGAGGCCCGCATCGTTGCCGCAATCGAAGAACATAGGGTAGTTCCTGTAATCGATGCACATACCGATCACCGCGTGCGCCGCTGTCGCGTCGTCGATAAACGAATACGGAATGTGAAACCCGCGCGGCATCACGCGAACCTGTTGGCCGTAGTCAAAGCTCCAGTCGAGATTGCGGCCCAGATACATGTGGCCAGAATTATCGGTAAATCGAATACTCGTACACATAGCGCCTCCTAGCTTTACGTTCTTGCTAATTTCATTGTCTCCAAACAAAAAGGCGCTAAACACAAAAGCCCGGACATGACAACAATGTCATGCCCGGGCTATTCAAGCAGGATAAACTCAACCAAGTTAACCCCGCAGGTCGTCTAAGGGGTCAAAGTGCCGCAGATTGCCACGAAAGAGGAGCGAAGCGTGCTTAAGGTACGCGAGCGACGATTGAGCGGCAAGGTGCGGTGCTTTGGTCCCCTTAGACCAACTTTCCAAGACAGTGATCGATCATATGCTGGATCATCTGCGCCTCAAAGCCCGCGTAGTCGCGGCGGCACTCCTTCATCTTGCCGTCGACAATCTGATCAAAGGCAACCTTGCACTTGATATAGCGCGTGGACTTGGTGACCCCCTCGTGCGTCAGGCAGCTCTCCTCCATCTTGCTGGCGCCCAGGCCAAACACCAGACGGGGGTTGTAGAGCACGTGGGGCTCGCCGGCATCGTCCAGGTAGACGCAAACCTTCTTGGTAACGCCAATCTGGTTAGCGGCAAGGCAGCCGGCATCGTCGAGCGACTTGATGGTATCGATCAGATCCTGAGCAACCGACTCGTCCTCGACGGTCGCAACCTCGCAACGCTGGGACAGGATAGCCTCGTCGTGGCAAAGCTCTTTAATCATACGTTCCTCCATAGGGGTCGTTGTAACCGCTTAAGTATACGGTACCCACACATTTTCATGCGAAAAATACCGTCCGTCTGCTACAAAGCGCCGAACATCAACATGCGAGGAACAACAGCGTCGTAAAGGGGCTATAGTGGGAGCGTTCGTGTCAATCGGCCTAAACTCGGGGCCGAACAAGGAAAGGGTATGCATGGACGAACTATTTCACGTCAGTGAGCGCAAGTCCACAATCGGGACCGAACTTCGCGCTGGACTGACAACATTCCTGGCGATGGCCTACATCATCGCCGTCAACCCCGCGGTGCTCTCGGGCGCTGGCATCGATGCGGGAGCGCTCGCCTGCGCCACCTGCCTGGGCGCCGGCATCATGACCATCTGCATGGGCATCTTCGCCAACCGCCCGCTCGCCTGCGCGTCGGGCTTAGGCGTCAACGCGATGATCGCTGGAATCACCACCACCGTCTGCGGCGGTGACTGGCACGTGGCCATGAGCGTCATCTTCCTTGAGGGCGTCGTCATCTTGCTGCTCGTGCTTTGTGGCCTGCGCGAGGCCATCATGGACGCCATCCCGGTTGTCCTGCGTCACGCCATCTCGGTGGGTCTGGGCCTGTTCATCGCCATGATTGGCCTGTGCGATGCCGGCATTATCACCGCTGGCGCCGGTACACTCGTCGGTCTGGGCGACATCACCTCCCCCACCTACATCGTCGGCATCATCTCCATCCTGGTGACGGTCGCCCTCGCCTGCCGCAACGTCCCCGGCTCGCTGCTCATCGGCATCGTCGTCGCCGTCATCGCCGGTATCCCCCTAGGTGTGACCCAGGCTCCGACCGGCATCATCGCCCCGCTCGACTTCTCGAGCATCGGTGGCCCTATCGCCGACGCCGGCGGCGTGCCCGCCATCGTCAAGGTCCTTACCGACCCCGCGCTCCTCGTCATCTCGTTCTCGCTGCTCATGAGTGACTTCTTCGACACCATGGGCACCGCGATGGCCGTGGCCAAGCAGGGCGAGTTCCTCACCGACGACGGCAACGTCGAGAATATCAAGGAGATCTTGATCGTCGACTCCGCCGCCGCTGCTGTGGGCGGTTTCATGGGCGTCTCCTCCATCACCACCTTCGTCGAGTCCACCTCTGGCGCTGCCGACGGTGGCCGCACGGGTCTCACCTCCGTCACCACCGGCGTGCTGTTCATTCTCGCCGCGTTCTTCTCCCCCATCGTCACCATCGTTTCCAGCGCCGCCACCTGCGGTGCTCTGGTCTACGTCGGCTACCTCATGATGAGCGAGGCCTCCGAGATCGACTGGTCCGACGTGTCGCAGGGTTTCCCGGCGTTCATGATTGTCGCCGGCGTGCCCTTCACCTACTCCATCTCTGCCGGCATTGGCCTGGGCTTTATCGCCTACGTGGTCGTCGCGCTCTTTAAGGGCGAGGCCTCCAAGATCAAGCCGCTCATGTGGATCGCAGCCCTCGCCTTCCTCGTCTACTTCTTCGTGGCGTAACGGCATAGTCTGCTAAAGCAAAACAACAAGGCGCGGAATCGCATCGAGCGGCTCCGCGCCTTTCTTTTAGCGTCTGCCCCCGTGTCAGCGTGCGACAATTGAGGCTGTCAATATCACAACACCGAGAGAAGCCTGCCTTGGAAGCGCATCATAAGCAGATAACCGTTTATTCAGAGTGTGCGGAAGGCGCGCCCGTCATCTATCTCCCCGTGGTTATGGGCAACGGTAGTGAAGTCTACGAGCGCTGCCGAGAGCTCGACTGCCCGCCGTTCACCCTTGTCGCCATTGGAGGGCTCGATTGGAATCGCGAGCTGAGCCCCTGGGAATGCGACGGAACTATACGAGATGCCGAGCCCTTTGGCGGACAGGCTGCTGGTTTTCTTGACGAGTTGTTGAAGCAGATAATCCCCCAGGCCGAATCATCGCTCCCGCAACCGCCCGCCTGGCGCGGCGTTGCCGGCTACTCGTTGGCGGGTCTTTTTGCACTGTGGGCACTTTGGCAAACAGATGTCTTTGAGCGCGTGGCGAGTGCATCGGGGTCGCTGTGGTTCCCCGGCTTTATCGACTACGCGCGCGAGCGCACGATGACGGCTACGCCCGACGCCGCCTATCTGTCGCTCGGTAAAAAGGAAACCAAGACGCCCAACCGCATGATGCGGCACGTACTCGACGATACGCGTGCGATGGAAGAGCTGTTTATCGAGCATGACATTCCAACAACGCTGGAGCTCAACCCCGGCAACCACTTTGCCCTAACTGACCTGCGCATGGCGCGCGGCATCCACTGGATACTGACGCATTAAAAATGGCGTCCACGCGTACATACGCATGGACGCCATTTTTAATTTGGCTGAACGCAACTACTATTCAGCAGTCTCCTCAAGCTCGGAAGTATCGAACTCAAAGTCATTACCGGGCAGGATGGCGTTGAGCACGATGCCCACCAGCGAGCCCACGGCAAGGCCCGAAAGCGAAATCGTCACGCCGCCCAGCTCCAGCACGATGGCGCCGGCGGTGCTGTACGCGATGCCGAGCGAAAGCACGAGCACCAGGGCGGTCACCAGCGCGTTGCGGTTGTTCTGGAAATCGACCTGGTTCTCGATGAGGTTGCGAACGCCCACGGCGCTGATCATGCCATAGAGCACAAGCGACACGCCGCCGATAACGCATGCCGGCATGGCGGCGATCACAGCAGCGAACTTGGGACAGAACGAAAGCACGATGGCACAGCACGCGGCAATGCGAATCACGCGCGGATCGAACACGCGCGTCAGAGCAAGCACGCCGGTGTTCTCGCCATACGTGGTGTTGGCCGGAGCGCCAAAGAGCGAAGCCAGAATCGTGGCGAGACCATCGCCGAGCAGTGTGCGATGCAGACCAGGATCGGCGATGTAGTTACGCTCGCAAGTGGAGCCGATAGCCGAGATGTCACCGATATGCTCGATCATGGTTGCAAAGGCCAGCGGCATGATGGTAATGATGGCCGTCGTGGCAAGACCGCTATCGAACTGCGGTCCAAAGAGCGCAAACACCGTGTTGTCCCACACGATGGGAAGACCGACCCACGGCGCGGCGGCAATGCCCGAAAAATCGACCTCGCCCAGCGCAGCCGCAACGGCATAGCTCACCACAACGCCCAGCAAGATCGGCACAATCTTGACCATGCCGCGGCCCCAGATGTTGCAGATGACGATCACGGCCACGGCGACAACGGCAACAAACCAGTTGGTCTGGCAGTTGGCAATGGCGGAGCTCGCCAGAATCAGACCAATCGAGATGACGATGGGACCGGTCGCCACCTCTCGCACGCGCCGCCACCTGCAAACGCCAGCGCTATTTCCAAACGCGCGCGGCAATACGCTTGACCAGCGCGATCTTTGCCCATTGCTCGTCCTCGGTCAGCTTGTTGCCAATCTCGCAGCTGGCAAAGCCGCACTGGGGCGACAGGTACAGGTTCCCGAGCGGCACGTACTTTGCGGCCTCGCGGATGCGCTCGACGATAACATCCTCGTTCTCGAGCTCTGCCGCCTTGGTGGTTACCAAACCCAGCACGACCTTCTTGCCCGGGGCAACGTACTTGAGCGGCTCAAAACCGCCGGCGCGCGGCGTGTCGAACTCCAGATAGAACGCATCGACATTCTCATGCGCAAACAGGTACGGCGCGATGGGATCGTAACCGCCCTCAAAGGCATAGGTGGAGTGGTAGTTGCCGCGGCACACATGCGTGTTGATGACCAGATCGTCGGGCTTGCCCTCGATGGCGGCGTTGTTGAGCGCCACGCCCAGCTCGCTTACCTTTTGCAGGTCGACCGGGCTCATGCCGGTTTTGGCGACAAAATCGGTATCGCAGTAGATGCCCCAGGTGCAGTCGTCAAACTGGATGTTGCGGCAGCCTGCTGCGTACAGGTCGGCAATCACGGTGCGGTATGCCGCCGCGATGGCATCGGCGAGCTCTTCGTCGGTCTTATAGACAGCGCGCAGGCTCTCCTGCTGGCCGTCGCAGCGATTGAGCGTGACTTCGGAGAACGTCTGGATAGGCGCCGGGATGGTCTGGCGTGCAACATGACCCTCGCCCTCAAGTGCCTTGACGAACTTAAAATGCTCGACGAACGGATGGTTCTCGCCGCTGATGGGACCGGTTACCACGGCGGTGTCGGCCGTCGTCTCCTCGTCATGGAACATATAGCCCGTGCGTGAGGCGCGGCGCTCAATGCCGTTAAGGCCCCACATAAAATCGAGGTGCCAGTAGCTGCGGCGGAACTCGCCATCGGTAATCACCTGCAGGCCAGCGGCCTTTTGCTTGTCCACCAGGTCGCGAATGGCCTCATCCTCGACGGCCTTAAGCCCCTCGGCATCAAGCGTGCCTGCCGCATAGGCAGCGCGGGCGTCCTTTACGGCCTGCGGACGAAGAAAACTGCCGACGATATCGGCGCGAAACGGCGCGTTCGGTTGAATCGAAGTGCTCATAGATATCTCCCTTTGCATTGGTTGCTTTACTGGGACAGAGTATGAGCGCTCATATGGCCATCGTAAAATATATGTTTATAACAGTTTGATATAGATGCTTCCTATATCAGTCTGGACTGCCATAAAGAGATTTGACCCGCGCGGAGCACAGCAGCCTAGATATGCTGACGAATCGCGTCGATATAGGCCTGCCCATAGCGCGTGAGCGTCGTGTTCTTGCGCGTAATGATGCCGATCTCCATGTACTCGTCCGCATCGAGCGGAATCGAGATAATACCGGGGCCGTTAAGTTCATGGCTGATCACGCCCGAACACACCGTGTAGCCGTTGAGGCCCATGGCCAAATTGAACAACGTCGCACGGTCGCGCACGCGGATATTCTTGCGACGCTCGAACGTCGAGGTCAGCTCCTCGGAATAGTAAAACGAGTTGTAGCTGCCCTGCTCGTAGGACAGGAACGGGTAGTCTTCCAGATCCTCGAGCGTCACGCTGGAGCGGTCCGCCAGCGGATGGTCGGCGCAGACGAAGACATGCGGCGTGGCGCAGAAGAGCCCTTCGAACACGAGCTCGTTGGCCACCAGCATGCGCTCGATGACCTCGCGGTTATGCTCGGATAAGTACAGGATGCCCAATTCGCTTTTCATATGCGCGACATCCTCGATAATCTCGTGAGTCTGCTCCTCGCGCAGGGTGAAGTCGTAACGTGCGGCATCGAACTCGCGGATCACGTCGACAAACGCGTTGACGGCAAAGGAATAATGCTGGCAGCTCACACTAAAGTGCGGCACCTGCTCGGATGCGCCCTTGTACTTGCCCTCGAGCAGGTCGGCCTGGTCGAGTACCTGGCGCGCATAGCCCAAGAAGGTCTCGCCTTCCTCGGACACAATGCCGCCCTTGTTGGTGCGCTCAAAGATGTGCACACCCATCTCGTTTTCGAGATCGCGAATCGACGCGGTAATCGAAGGCTGCGACACAAAGAGACGGCGCGAGGCCTCGGTAATGCTGCCGCATTCGGCAACTTTGACGACATATCTGAGCTGCTGGAGCTTCATGGCTGTCTCCTTAGCTGTTCGCGAGATTCGCGTCGGCTGCACCCTCCTGACGCATAAACGACGGCATCTCCCCCGTCGCGGCGCAGGCGGCAATCTGATGCAGAGCCCCGGCAACCGCATCATCTGCCGCAGCGCCGATATGCCAGCGTGCGGCAGCCGTGACGGCCTCGTTGGCATTGGCGACTGCAACGGAGTTGGGAACGGCATCGATCATGGGCAAATCGTTATCGGAATCGCCGAATACGGCCACCTCGTCGGGCGCCAGGCCCAAAGCGTGCGCCAGCTCCAGCGCAGCGCAGCCCTTGTCCCAACCATCCGGAAGGATGTCGAACAGGCGCACTCGGTTGTTGGGAAACACGAGCGAGAGTTCCGGCACCTCAGCGGCAACGCGCTCGCGTAGCTCCGCGAGCTCCTCACGCGAACGGGCACTCCAGATAATCGCCTTAAACACCGGCGCGTCATCGACGACGGGACGGCACGGGGCCTCTTCGCCTTTGAGCCACGCATTGCCGCCCGACTCCATAGCGCGACGCACACGCTCGGGATTGCTCGTCACGCAATAGGCATCGTTGCCCCAAAAGTCATCGCCCAGGCTGTAGACTTTTAGAAATGTATCGTCGGTCTCTTGCTCCAGATAGTCGGCCAAACGCATCAGAGCATCGTTGTCGATTGCGCGCGAGGCGACTACTTCGCCGTCGACAAACATCACCTGGCCGTTACAGAACGCACCGGTCGAAAAACACTCGGAACGGTTTTTGAACATCCAGCCCATCGCGGACGGCTGACGACCCGAAACCGGCCCAAAGTGCAGACCCGCCGCCTGCATGGCATGAATACCCTCAATGGCGTAGTCGCTGGCGCCGTCATGCCCGGCTGGAATCAGCGTATCGTCCATATCGGTCAGCACAAGTTTGATCATAGAGTCCCCCAGTCATTTTCACCGCAACCATTGTAACGGTGCGCTAGTATAGGGAACAACAGATTCGATGCGGGAGTGCCGGCGGTGCAAACCACAAGGCTGAGAGGGCAATGGGCCCAATCCTTTGAACCTGTCAGTTAATGCTGGCGTAGGGAGCATGCCGCCTTTACAGGGGCGCTGTCTATGCACAGCGCCCCTTTTCTATGCCAAGGAGGCATGTGCAGTGATTGATTCGGAACAGCTTAAGCAAAATGTGGTCAAGGCCGTGGAGGAGATTCGAGCCACCAATCCGATGGCCGGCTCCATCACCAACACGGTGACGATTGACTTTGTCGCCAACGCGCAGCTCGCCGTGGGCGGTTCGGCCGCCATGGTCTATCTGCCCGACGAGGGCGAGGCGCTCGTTGCCGGCGGCGGCGCCATCTATCTCAACATGGGCACGCTCTTCCCCATCTACGAGCAGACGATTCCCCGCGCGGCCAAGGCGGCACACGACGCCGGCAAACCCTGGGTGCTCGATCCGGTGGGCCTAGGCATCGGTAGCCTGCGCACCCAGCTGGTAAACGAGCTCAAGCAGTACAAGCCCGCCATCGTACGCGGCAACGCCTCCGAGATCATCGCACTCGCCGGCTTGTGGGGTCTTGAGGGCGAGGCGGCCGATCTGAGCCGCGTGCGCGGTGTCGATACCACCGACACGGTCGACGCCGCCCGCGATGCCGCCGTGGCGCTCGCCCGCTACACCGGCGGCGCCGTTGAGGTCTCGGGCGAAGTCGACCTGATCACCGACGGCACGACGGTGGCCAAGTCCCACGGCGGCAGCCCGCTCATGTCAAAGATCACCGGCTGCGGCTGCTCGCAGGGCGGCGTGCTGGCCGTGTACGCCTGCGTCACCGATCCGTTTACGGCAGCCATCTGCGGCACCGCCGTCTACAACGTTGCCGGCTCGCGTGCCGCCGCTGTCGCCGACGCCCCGGCAAGCTTTAAGGTCGCCTTTATCGATGAGCTCTACCGCGCGACCGCCCAAGATATCGCTGATAACCAACTCGAGCTCGAGGAGGCATAAGCCATGTCCGAGCCCGCAACTGCTGCCGGAATGAACACACTCGTCGCCGTGGCCATCGCCCCGTGCGGCACCGGCGATGAGCTGTCCGCCGAGGTCGCCGAGGTCGTGCGCGTCATTCGCGAGAGCGGCCTTCCCAACCGCACCACCTCGATGTTCACCGAGATCGAGGGCGACTGGGACGAGGTCATGCAGGTCGTGCGCGACGCAACCTTTGTGTTGGCGAGCAAGGGCATCCGCATCGAAGTCGTGCTCAAAGCCGATATCCGGCCCGGATTTACCGACACCATGACCGGCAAGCTCGAGCGCATGGAAGCACAGATCAAGAAGCAGGAGGAAACACGATGAGCATCCGCGACAACCTTGATATCTCGGCCTATCTGGTACTCGGCCCCGAAAACACGCTCGGGCGCCCCGTGGGCGATGTGGTGGCCCAGGCGCTCGACGCCGGCTTTACCTGCATCCAGGTGCGCTCCAAGGTGGCAAGCGCCCGCGAGATCATTGCGCTGACCGGCGACGCCGCACAGGCAATCGCTCAGGCCGGCAAGACCGGTCAGGTCGCCTTGCTGATCGACGACCGTCTGGACTGCGTACTCGCCGCGCGCGAGCAGGGCATTGCTGTCGACGGCGTGCACGTGGGTCAGAGCGACATTCCCGTCGAGGTCTGTCGCAAGCTGCTGGGACCCAACGCCATCGTGGGCCTTTCCGCCCGTTGCGAGGAGATGCTCGAGTACGTCAAGACCGCCGACATGAGCCTGGTCGACTACCTGGGCATCGGCCCGCTCCACGAGACCGAGACCAAGCGCGACTGCGGACGCGCGGCCGACGGCTCTATCATCACCAAGAGCTTCGAGGACCTGGCCGCACTCCACGCGGCAAGCCCCGTGCCCATCGTGGTGGGCGGCGGCGTCAAGACGGCCGACTTGCCGCAGCTCAAGGCCACCGGCGTCGACGGCTTCTTTGTGGTGAGCGCCGTCTGCAGCGCCGATGACCCCTACGCCGCGGCCAAGGAGCTCGTCGACACCTGGCAGCAGGCATAGCCATAAGCCGAGCAGCTGATTCGCAGCCTCATATCTTCAGCAATGGAAAGCGCATCCCAGTTTGGACCTCCATTCCGGGATGCGCTTTCCGCCGAGATGGCGGCAGCAGCCTCTACCCTGCCAGATATGCCTCCAGTGCCGGCAAGGTCGCCTCCGCATCGTGACGGCCGATCTGGTAGATGCGCTCGAGCTCATCGGGCTCGCGGCACAGCGACGGCACCTTCACCGATTCGCTCGGCCGCACCACAAAGATCTCGCTGGCAGCCTCGCGACGTGCCAGGTCATCGAGCGTGGCATTGTAGACCTCATGCCGATGCTCAAGCGCTGCGACAAACTCCGGATAGTGACGGAACACGCGACGCAGCATGGGCATCACGCTGTTGGGCTGCTTCACAAAGCCCGCCGGCTGCGTGAGCACCACGATATTGCGGTCATACCCCTGCGCAAACAGCCATGCACTGGGAATAGAATCAGCCACGCCGCCATCCAGGTACTTGCGGCCCTCAATGGCGACAGGACGCGTCGCCACGGGAATTGCCGACGACGCCCGGATCCACTCGATATCGCGCTCGTCGCCATACGGCAGATCGTGATAGACGGCCTTGCCCGTCTCGATATCGGTACACACGCACGTAAATCGCATGGGGCAGGCGCGATACGCCTCCAAGTCGATGGGATCGCGCTCGATAGGCACCTCGTGATAAGCAAAGTCGGCATTGAACATATCGCCGGTTCGCAGCCAGCTGGTCACGCTCGCATAGCGCTTGTCGGCGCAATAGGCCTTGTTATAGCGAATGGCGCGGCCGATCTGGCGCGATTTAAAGTTGTAGCCAAATGCTGCGCCCGCCGAGACGCCCACCATATGGTCGCAGGTCAAACCGTGCTCCATCCAAACGTCGAGCACGCCCGCCGTATACATACCGCGGTAGCCGCCTCCCTCGAGCGCCAGCCCCACCGTGCGCGTCATATTTGACTGTGCCATGCGACCATCTCCGTTCCTGCGTTTTAAACCGGGACAAGTATACCCGTCAACATATATCGTCCCAGTCGCATTTTTATCGAACATCGCATCGTCGCGCTACCGCTTGTCGAATAATAGCCGCCCACAGTATGCGCACCCATATCCCCGCACTCGAGGAAAGCGGCTTTATGGTGACGCTCGACAAGTACATTTGGCAGATTGTGCCCGTCGACGGCGATCATGGCCGCAGCACGCAAATCATTTCATCAATACTCGAGATGGCCATTCGCTCCATCTGCCCGTCGTGGTCGAAGGCGTCGAGACAAATGAGCAGGCGAACATGCTACAACAAATGGGCGCCCACTACGCTCAGGGCTTCCTCTACTACCGCCCCATGCCGGCGAAGGATTTTGAGGCATTGCTCGATGGTGGCAATAACAACTGATACGCTCGCGCGCAAAACGCCACCGTCGAAGGGGCTATTTGTCTCCATTAGCTAACTTATATCCCCAATTCAAACCGAATTGGGGATATGATACAAACCGTTGTTCCGCCCAAGGAGGTTATCCATCATGAACAAGTCGTATCGCATGGGCGAGCAATCGATTATTACCTATCTTCAGCGACTTGCGAATGGCGTATCGACCGCCGAACTCGATGTTGCCGCGCTGCCTGCTGAGCTACGCGCCGTTGGTGAGCAACTGCAAAAGACGCATGCCATCCTGCAACAAGAGCGCCAGCTGCTTGAGCGCAACGCCTATATCGATCCGCTCACCAACTTGGGCAACCGCAACGGATTCGACCGTCACGTCGAGCAACTCTGGCGCAAAGGCGACCCCTTCACCTGCGCCTATATTGACATCGACCATCTCAAGCATTGCAATGATAGGTTTGGCCACGCCGAAGGCAATCGCTATATTCTGAGCATCTGCCGCACGCTCTCCGAAACCATGGAGCACAATGAGATGCTGTTCCGTATCGGTGGAGACGAGTTTGTGCTCATCTCGCTCTCCGCAAACGAGATTGAACTCGAGCAGCGCTTGGAGCAGGTACGTACCAGGCTGATCGAGGCGAGCTCAGGTGGCAAGGCGCCCATGATCGGCAGCTTTAGCTTTGGCTGCTCGCGCGTCGATCCACTTGCTGGCGACACGCGTCGCCAGATGACGATGGATGCCGATCGCAAGATGTATCGCTATAAGCTTATGCATCGTGTGCAGCAACCGAAAGACAGTGACGCGCCGCAACGCCCAATCGTCGATCAGCTTCCCTGCAACGACCGGGTGTTCCAAGCGATCTCCATGAGCTCCGAGACGCGCTATCCGTTTATCCTCAATCTCGATACGGGAGAATCGCAATGGTCGGTCAACGCCGTGCGCGATTTTGACCTGCCCTCCCAGCACCCTTTTAACTCACTCGGCATGTGGCTCGCCCGCGTTCATCCCGAGGACCGCGACAACGTACGTGCCGAACTCGACATGGTGATAAACGGCACGTGGCACTTCCACTACATGCAGTATCGCGTAATGGATGCCACCGGAAAATACGTGCTTTGCGACTGCACGGGCTACCGCTTGGACGGCACCGATACCGAGCCCGGCATGTATGTGGGCATTATCATCAACCGAAGCTTGGCAGATACGACCGATTCCGTGACCGGCTTGGGCGATATTCACGCCCTGGTCAACGCCATTGGCGAAATGCGTCGCGTGGCGCGCAAGGCTGGTTTGATCGCCATCAAAATCGACGATATCGCTCAGGTTAATGCCCGCTTTGGCTTTGATGCGGGCGACCGCGTTTTGGCAGAAAGCGCCGCCTGCCTCATGGAATGCTCGCGCGGCAAGGGTCGCCTGTTCCGCTCGACGGGGCCGACGTTCGCGGCGCTTTTCGACGACTTTGATCCCGAAGAGACCGACGCGATCGCAGAAGAAATCGAGCGGTTCCTGGGTTCTCCCGTGCTCATCGGCTCGCTTGAATATCAGCCACCCATTCGTGTGGCCACGCTTCATCTGGACGCTGTCGATCGACAGCCCGTTTCCATTTTGAACGAGCTCAAAGCGTTGCTCGGGAAAGCCGTGCAGGTGCCAGGTACCAAACTGGATTAGCACCGCGCCCGCGCCGCCTCCCCCATCGTGCGATAATCCTCTGCAGAAGTCACCAAAAGCAGAGGGAGTTTGTGATGAAGGTTCTTTTGGTCAATGGCAGTCCCAAGGCAAACGGCAACACCGCCCGCGCACTCGCCGAGGTCGCTGAGCAGCTCAATACCGAAGGCATTGATACCGAGGTGTTTCAGCTGGGCGCCAAGCCCATTCGCGACTGCATCGGCTGCGGTCAGTGCGGCAAACTTGGCGGTCGCTGTACCTTTGACGACGACGTGGTGAACGAGCTCATCGCTGCCGCCGAGCAGGCAGATGGCTTTGTCTTTGGCTCGCCCGTCTACTATGCGCACCCCAGCGGACGCATCCTTTCGGCCCTCGATCGCGCCTTCTATGCAGGCGGGCATGCCTTTGAGCACAAACCCGGCGCCGCAGTCGCCGTCGCCCGTCGCGGCGGCACGTCGACCACCTTCGATGTGCTCAACAAGTACTTCACCATTAAGCAAATGCCCGTAGTTGCCTCCACCTACTGGAACAACGTGTTTGGCCGCGTGCCCGGCGACGCCGATGGGGACGCCGAGGGCCTTGCCACCATGCGAAACATCGGCAAGAACATGGCCTGGCTCCTGCGCTGCATCGAGGCAGGCCAGGCCGCCGGCATCAACGCGCCCGAAGCCGATCGCGCAACGACTAACTTCATTCGTTAGAACGGCGGAACATACTATGAACGTGCAAATCTTCGGCACCAAGAAGTCCTTTGATACCAAGAAGGCCCAGCGCTATTTTAAGGAGCGCCGCATTAAGGTGCAGTTTATTGACCTTAAGGAAAAGGAAATGAGCAAGGGCGAGCTCACGAGCGTGATGCAGGCGGTCGGCGGCATCGACAAGCTGCTCAACCTCAAGGCCAAGGACGAGGAGACGCTCACGCTTATCCAGCACCTCACCCCTAGTCAGCGCTTCGACAAGTTGCTCGAAAACCAGCAGGTTCTAGCCGAGCCCATCGTGCGCAACGGCAAAAAGGCCACCGTCGGTTATTGCCCCGATGTATGGGGAGCCTGGGAGTAGCCTGTGTTATTTGCCGGCGCGTGGGTATAAGAGCGAGCGTTTGGCATAAGATTTAACTGTAAGCCATGTCTAACAAAGGAGGGCACATGCCCAACAAACCCGTGAAGATCATCATGCTTACCGGATACCTCGGTGCCGGCAAGACCACGCTGCTCACCCACATCCTCGCCAACGACGACGGCATCCGCGCCGCCGTGAACGTCACCGACCTCGGCGACAGCAACGTCGCCGCCAGCCAAAAACCC
>CAJMSV010000018.1 GCA_905216175.1 uncultured bacterium
GCCACCGAGAACGGTGAAACGGCTGCCGGAGAGCTTGTTGCCGCGCTCGAAGTCAAGAATGTCGAGGTCGGTGCCCAGATCCCAGTGCGGCTTAAAGTCGAAGTCGAACTCGCGCGGGGTGCCCCAGCGGCGACGCTCGATGTTCTCGTCCTCGTCCTTGCCGTACGGCGTGGCCTCGCAAGGAATGTTGGGCAGGTGAGCCATGAAGTCGTACTGCTCCTGCTCGAGGGCAGTACGACGCTCGGCCAGACCGTCAATCTTCTCGTTGACGGCGCGCACGGCCTCCTTGGCGGCCTCGGCCTCCTCCTTCTTGCCCTCCTTCATCAGGGCGCCGATCTTCTTGGACTCGGCATTGCGCGTAGCCTGGAGTTCCTCGACCTCGGTGATGACGGCACGGCGCTCGTCGTCGAGCTCAAAGAACTTCTCGCGATCCCAAGACGTCTGGCGGTTAGCCATGGCGACATCGATGGCATCGGGATTCTCGCGAACAAACTTGATATCAAGCATTAGATCCTCCGGCGATATACATTCCATTTAGGTTGCAACCTTGTACATGTATGGGCAAGTATATACTTATGAGCGTTTACGACCCAACTCAACTACGCAAGAAGGCACCCAATGGACGCAGTTTTTTCCTTTTTGTTTGGCACCCGCACCGGTTTTGCCATCCTTTTCGCCGGCGGCATCCTGTTATTTGCGATTCTTGCCTTTGTAATGGAGAAGCGTACCCATAAGATGTACGTCGACCGCGGACCCAAGTCCGAGGATGAGGAAGACAGCTTCTGGGACTAACCTGCCAAAAGGGACAGGTTTATTTTGGTCGGTTTTATCTGGGCAAACGCAAGCGCCCCGCAACCGGTAACGATCCGGTTGCGGGGCGCTTTTCGCTAAAAGGACAAAACCGCAGGAAAAAGCTGCCAAAATAAACCTGTCCCTTTTTTGGTCGGTTTTACTGGAGAGTTGCGTCGATTGCCTTGACCAGGGCGCCGCGCATGCCGGCGTCCTCGAGCGCAACGACGCCCTTGATGGTGGCACCACCGGGCGAGCATACGGCATCCTTCATCGCCGCAGGATGCTGGCCAGTTGCAAGCTGCAGCTTTGCCGTACCTAGCACCATCTGGCTCACAATGCGATAGGCATCGGCACGCGGGATACCGTGCTTGACCGCCGCATCGCCCAGGGCCTCGATTGCCATGGCGACAAATGCCGGAGCGCAACCACCCACCGTGCCGCCCACAAACAGCAGGCTCGTATCGAGCTCGACCACCGCACCGAGTTTGCCAAGCAGATCAAGCACCACGGCGCTCTGCTCATCACTAAGCGTGGAAGCCTTCTCGCAAGCGATGACGCCCTCGCCCACCGAAACCGGTGTGTTGGGCACCGTCGAGATATGCGCGACGCCCGGCAGGACCTGCTCCCACTTGGCACTGTCCCAGGTCCAGGCAACCGACAGAACGACCTTTTTGGCAAGAGCATCCTTGAGCGGGGCGAATACCTTCTCGATCATGTACGGTTTGACCGCAGCGACCACGATATCGGATGCGGCGACAACCTCGGCGGCATCGTGGCAGGCGACCCTGCCGCGCGCCTCGCAGCGCTCAACCAGTGCGTCGTAGCGACCCGCGCAGGCGCACATGTCGCTCGCAGCTACACCGGCAGCGATCCAGCCATCGGCCATAGCGCTCGCCATATTGCCAAAACCGACAAATCCAATCTTCATATCTCATAGTCCTTTCAGACACATTCCTCAAAACGAAAGGTATTGTCCCACGCCATTGTTTCGTATTGCCGACCTATTTGTGATACGGCTCGCCACGACTGATCTTGCAGGCACGGTAAATCTGCTCTAGCAGCACCACACGCGCCAGGTTATGCGGCAAGGTAATGCGTCCAAAGCTGAGCATCTCGTCGGCGCGGGCGCGCACGTCATCGCTCACGCCGTCCGATCCGCCGATTACAAAGGCGATGTCGCTGCTGCCTCGCAGCATAAGATCGTCGAGCCTCGCCGAAAACTCCTCGCTCGAGCGCTCTTTGCCCTCAATGGCCAGCAGGATCACATGCGCTCGAGACGGCAGGGCAGCAAGAATTGCCGCCCCCTCCTTGTCGCGCGCGGCATCCACGCCGCCCGCCTTAGCCGGGTCGATATCGGCCACCTCGCGGATATCAACCTTGGCATAGGCACCTAGGCGCTTGGTGTACTCAGCGCACGCGTCCTTCCAAAAGCGCTCCTTGAGCTTACCGACGCAAACGACGGTGTATTTCACGCGCGTTTACTCCTTCGAATCGTTTTGAACTTTGCCGGCGGTCAGCATCTGCTCGAACATAGAGGCCGACTGCGAGAAGTCGCTCGGCAGCACGACCGTCGAGGTTTTACCCGTGCGAGCGAACTCCGTCATCATCTCGGACCACTGCGTAAACATGAACAGTTGGTTGGCCTCGTCATTGCCGACACCCGTCTCCTGGATGATCTCGAGCGAATCTTTGATACCCAGCGCGATGGCCTTGCGCTGGTTGGCGATGCCCTCGCCCGCCTTTTCCATAGCCTCGGCCTCGGCGGTCGCCTCGGTGACGCGCTTGATGCGGTCTGCCTCAGCGAGCTCCTGTGCCGCAGCGCGCTTGCGCTGGGCGGCGTTGATGTCGTTCATGGAGTTCTCGACCTCGGTCGGCAGTGCGATTTTGGTGATGAGCGTCGACACGAGGGTGAAGCCGTAGGCGGCCATCTGCTCGGAAACGGTAGCGTTGACATCCTTGGCGATGTCATCCTTCTTGGCAAAGACCTCATCGAGTGTGTAGACGGGAATCGAAGAGCGCAGGGCATCGGTGATAAAATCGCGCATCTGGTCGACGGGCTCCTGCAGCATGTAGTAGCTCTTGTAGATACCCGAATCTGCCGGGCCGGCGCCCATGTCATAGCTCACGTGGTACTGAGCAGAGACCTCAAGGCCGATGGTCACGTTGTCCTGGGTCTTAACGTCGATGCCAAAACCGTTTTTCATGGTGCGCAGACTCACCGTGGCGGCCTTGCGGTCGATCACGGGCACCTTCATGTGGAAGCCCGCGTTGACGATGCGGTTAAACTTGCCCAGACGCTCGATGATCACGGCATGCTGCTGTTCAACGACATAGCAGGCGCTGGGAAGCAGCAGCAACAGGATGATGATGGGAATCAAAAGGCTGGTAAGGGCGGCGATGATACCGGAAAACAGCATGGTCTCTCCTCTGATAGGCACACGTTGGCATTAGGATACCCGTCCAAGGAGATCGTGCATATCAAAAAAGCCCCCATTGCTGGGAGCTCTTTCATTTAATGGTGCGGGCGAAAGGACGTCCGCGTATCCGCACCGGCTTCGGCCGCCTGCCGGCGTCCTCGCCAGCTCGCTAAAAACGCTCCGCGTTTTCTTTACGCTCGCTCCTTCGCAGGTTCAAGTCCCTGTGATGGGCCCATAACAAAAAAAGCTCCCATTGCTGGGAGCTCTTTCGTTTAATGGTGCGGGCGAAAGGACTTGAACCTTCATGGGGTTGCCCCCATACGGACCTGAACCGTACGCGTCTGCCAATTCCGCCACGCCCGCGTGCAGGAATTAGAATAACGGAGCGCCACCGCGAACGCAAGAACTATTTTTGAAAAAGTTTGCAGGCATTTTCCCAAGCGGCTTGCGCGATTGTTTCGGCGTCCTCACCTGTGCGATCGACACGGTCGTTGACCAGCGCGTTTGCCGTAATGGAAATCATTGCGGGCTCACATTCAAGACCGCGGATGGGCTCCGGAGCCATATACGGGCAATCCGTCTCAAACAAAATACGACCGAGTGGGGTTGCCGCAAATGCCTCGCGCACGTCGTCGTTGCGCTTAAAGGTGGCCGCGCCACCATAGGCGATATAGCAGCCCAGCTCCACAAAGCGCTCCATCGTAGTGCGGTCCTCGCCAAAGCAGTGCAGCACACAGCCGGCCTGGGGCACGCCCACCTCACGAAGCACGTTGTAGGCGTCCACGTGCGAGGTACGCTCATGGTCCGTGTCCTCGTGACGCAGATGCAGCTCCACCGGCACGTTACGGCACACGGCAAGCTCGAGCTGGCGCGCCATGCAGTCAATCTGCACGTTATGGGGTGCCGGCACGATATCGTCGTCATAGTCCATGTGGTAGTCCAGGCCGATTTCGCCAATACCGGCGCACAAAGGGTCATCGAGTGCGGCAACGATCTGTGCGTGAACGTCGTCGGTATAGTCCGGCGCGCCATACGGATGCACGCCGACAAGATACTTGATCTGCGGGATATCCTGCATCGGCAGAATCTCGCGTGTCATCCAGTCGCTATAGTCAGTCACGCTGCGTTCATCGGCAATGGGATCGATCATCGTCACCAACAGGTCGACGCCCGCGGCTTTGGCGCGCACGAGCGTCTCGGGCACTTCTTTGCCCCAAAACGAAAGCAGATGCGCATGCGTGTCGGCAAGCGGTGCCAAGGGCACGGGGCAGGCGACCGTCTTCTTTTTCTTGGTAAACGTCACGCGTTCGACATTAGGCGTCATGGGAAAGCTCCTGAGCCAAGCGGACAAAGTCGGCAACATCAAGCGTCTCGGCGCGCGTGGTGGGTGCGATACCGCAAGCCTCAAAGGCGGCATCGAGCACGTCCTTGGCAAAGCCGTTGGCGCTCATGGAATTACGGATGGTCTTGCGACGCTGAGCAAATGCGGCGTCAATCACGCGAGCCACAAAGTCGCGGTCAAGCCCCTCGGGCAGCGCACCGTCAACACGGTCGATACGCACGACGGCCGAGTCCACGTGCGGCGCCGGCATAAAGCAACGCGGCGGCACCTCAAAGCGACCCGTCATCCGCGCATACAGGCCGAGCTTTGCCGTATAGCTGCCATAGGTCTTGTTGCCCGGCGCTGCGGCAATGCGATCGGCAACCTCCTTTTGCACCATGACGACGGCACGCTTGAGCGCCGGCATCGTCTGGAAAAATTGCAAAATGATCGTCGCCGCCACGTTATAGGGCAGGTTCGCGACAAATACCGTGGGCTCGCCGCCGGCAGCCTGCTCAATCTGCTCCGGGCCCACCTTAAGCGCGTCGCCCATGATAAAGCGGAAGTTGGCATAGTCGGCGGCGTGGGCGTCGAGCACCGGTTCGAGCTCAGGATCGGCCTCAATGGACGTAACGCACGCCGCTTCCTGCAGCAACGCAAGTGTCAACGTACCGCAACCCGGACCCACCTCGAGTACGCGCTCGTCACCTGCAAGCTCGGCAAGCTCACAGATACGTTCGATCACATGGTTGTCGATCAGGAAGTTCTGGCCCAGGCGATGCTTGGTCGCAAGGCCAAACTCCTCTAGCAGCTCCCTAGTTGCCGTGGGGTTTGCCAAAGGCGAAGTTGTCATGGTTGCCTCCTTAACATGGTGGCTGCATCGTAAAGCAAAAGGGCATGGACCGTTGCGGCCATGCCCTTACAGCTAAACAGCAAATTGCCGATATGGCGCGCAGCGGCTTAGCCCAGACGCGGGAACAGCGGCTCGCCCTTCTCGACGGGCTGACCACCGGCAAGCAGGCCCCAAGCGCAAATGCCCTTGAGGTCGTCGCTCGCGGCCTCGTCCTCGCAGGACAGGCGGCGCAGGGCCTCGACGGAAGTCTGGGGCATGAGCGGCATCAGCAGGTGAGCGGCAATGCGGATGGCCTCGAGCAGGTTGTAGATCACAAACGCCAGCTCGTCAGCCTTGGCCTCGTCCTTGGCAAGCGCCCAGGGCTCGGAGTCCTCGATGTAGTGGTTGGCGGCATGGATGAGCTCCATGACCTCGTCCTTAGCTCCACCATAATCGAGCACGTCCATCTTGGCCATGTAGCGATCGACCAGGCCATCGGCAATCTTTGCCAACGGGTTGTCGAACGCATCGAACGATGCGGGCTTGGCGGGCGCGCAACCGTCAAAGTACTTGCCGCTCATGTTGAGCGAACGCGAGATAAGGTTGCCCCAGCTGTTGGCCAGGTCGGCGTTGTAGACCTGCTCCATGCGGTCGAAGCTGATGGCGCCGTCGGTACCGGGGACGACGTCGGTCATGAAGTAGTAGCGATAGCCCTCGACGCCCAGCATGTCGATAACGTCCTGCGGAGCGATGGCGTTGCCGCGGCTCTTGGACATCTTCTCGGCCTTGCCAGTCTCGGCATTGCGCACGGTCAGGAAGCCGTGGGCAAAGACGTGCTCGGGCAGGGCCTCGCCAATGGCCATGAGCATGGCGGGCCAAATGACGCAGTGGAAGCGGATGATGTCCTTACCCACGATGTGGAACTGCGCGGGCCAGCGATAGGCCAGCTCGGCACGCGCCTCGTCGGTGTCGACACCGTAGCCGACGGCCGTCATATAGTTGAGCAGCGCATCGAACCACACATACGTCACGTGGCCCTCGTCAAACGGGACCTGAATGCCCCAGTCAAAGCTCGTACGGCTCACGGATAGGTCGTTAAGGCCGCCCTCGACAAAGCTGCGAACCTCGTTCATGCGGAACGCAGGCTCGACAAAGTCGGGGTGCTCGTCATAGAGCTTGAGCAGCTTGTCCTGGAAGGCGGAAAGCTTAAAGAAGTAGGACTCCTCCTGCACGCGCTCAAGCGGACGGTGGCAGTCGGGGCACAGGTGCTGGCCGACGCTGCCGTACTCCTCGTCGCCCTTCTGGACCTGCGTATCGGTGAAGTAGGTCTCGTCAGGCACGCAATACCAGCCGTCGTAGCTGCCCTTATACAGGTAACCGGACTCCTTCATGCGCTCCCACAGGTACTGCACGGCATGATGCTGGCGCGGCTCGGTGGTGCGGATGAAGTCGTCGTTGGAGATCTCGAGCTTGTTCCAAAGCTCCTTGAAGTGCGGAGCCTGGCTGTCGGTCCACTCCTGAGGCGTCATGTTGTGCTTGGCTGCGGCCTCGGCGACCTTCTCGCCGTGCTCGTCCATGCCGGTCAGGAACTTGACGTTATAGCCGGCGGAGCGGCGATAGCGAGCCTGAACGTCGGCGATGATGGTGGAATAAGCCGTGCCCAGGTGCGGATCGGCGTTGACGTAGTAGATGGGCGTCGTGATAAAGAACGAAGGCTTGCTTTGATCCATGGGGTTTGTCCTCCAGAAAAACGTTGCATACAGAGGATGATTCTAGCGCAAGGGCTGGATATCCTCCATCTATTGCATATCGAGCACCATGGCATAGACATCGCGCTTGCGGCGCGAATACTTCTGAGACAGGCGCTTGGCCACCGCAGACGCGGGCTCCCCCTCCTCGAGCGCGGCGCGGATATCCTCGCGCAGGGCCTCGTCGGGATCCGCTGCCGCGGCGCCAACCGGCACGATACCGGCCTCCTCATCCTCGCTCGGCGGCGCGATGACCAGCGCAATCTCGCCCTTTACCTCGCCGCGAGCACGCAGCTCCTCAGCAAGCTGGGCAGCGGGCCCGCGCAAGACTTCCTCGTGCAGCTTGGTGAGCTCGCGGCAGACGGCAACCTCACGCTGGGGAAAAACCTCTGCCACGGCCTCGAGCGTCGCCACGATGCGATGTGGAGACTCGTAGAAGATGAGTGCGCCGGGAACCACGGCAAGGCGCTGCAAACGACGCACGCGGTCGCCGTGCTTTCGGCCCAAAAAGCCCTCAAAGAAAAAATGCTCACAGGGAATGCCGGACGAAACGAGCGCCGTGACGCAAGCGGAGGGCCCGGGAATAACTTCGACGGGCACATCGGCCTCACGTGCCGCCTCGACCAGCGCCTGGCCGGGATCGGACACGCTCGGCATGCCGGCGTCCGAGGCAAAGGCGAGGGTCTCCCCCGCCAGCAGACGGTCGACCAGGCCGGCGGCGCGGCTGGCGATCACATTCTCGTCGCAACGGACAAGCGGCTTGGAAATGCCCAGGTGCATCAGCAGCTTTGACGTCACACGCGTGTCTTCGCAGCAAATGGCATCGGCGGCGGCAAAAGCCTCGCCAACGCGCGGGGACAGGTCGCCCAGGTTGCCGATGGGCGTGCCGACCACATAGAGTTTGCCCGTATGGGCGCTGTTTTGCGTCATATCAACCTATTCAATCATGCCGCGCTCGAGCGTACCGAGCGCCGCGCGGGCGTCCCATGCTGCAATGCGCTTCTCGGTCTTCCACGTTTGGAAGAACCAACCGGCAGCCGGCGCAAACGAAGCCAGCTGATTGGCGATAAACACGCGCTCGTAGGCATTGCGGCCCTCGGGCGTAACCGACGAGTTGGCAAAGATCGCCGCGCCCGACCATTCGCCCACCAGCACGGGGAACCCAGTCGAAATCGCTTCTTTAAGCTCGCGCTTGTTGCGCGAAATCGCCGTCGTCAGCCCGCGGGGGCTCGTGATATCGAGCGCATACTCGTCGCGGTAATGGTACAGGTGAAGGTCCATGTAGACGTTCTTGTACTTGGCGCCGCGCATAAAATGCTTCCACTCGCTAGGATGCCCCGAAGACGAAAAGACGACGATCTTATCCTCGGGCATATACGAACGGACGAGCTCGTAGGCATCGCGATAGAAATTGCGCAGGTAGTGAGCCGGAATGCCATCCGTCATGGCAAAGAGACTCTTGCGGACACTCATCTGCGGCGTATCCAGCAGCTCAATGCCCAGCAGGCTCTCGGCCTCGCCGTAACGCTCGGCCAAGCGCTCGAGCACGTCGAGCGCGACATGACGGCCGTTAGTGGACGAATGCCACTCGGCAACAGCCTCCGGCGTGGCGGGCGAATCGTTGGAATCGCCCTGGCCACCGGGCACCGTCGCCAGATCGAGCAGCACGCGGATGTCGTACTTGGCAGCCCACTCAATCGCGCGGTCGATGTAATCGACAACCGAGATGTAGGAGGCATCGGACTCCTGTGAGCCAAAGGCATACCAAGGCACCGGCAGGCGCACGGCGTTGAGGCCGATCTGCGCCATGCGACGGAAATCATCCTCGCTCACAAACGTCTCGTAATGACGGCGCATGCGCTCGTTATAGGCGGCGGTGCCCATGGCCTCCTGCAGCTCGGCCGCATTGGATGCACCGGTCGCCGCGTATAGCGACGGGGTCACCCAAGGCTCGGGAATAAACCAGCCAGAGAGATTAACGCCGAGTATCCTCTCCATCACTGCCCCCTTCGGATCGTGCAGGCCGAGCCTGCATCGTATTGCATAGGAAAAGTATCGTTTTGAGTATACCCGCGCGTGCGGACAGACGACCGAACGGTCTGTAAAGTGGCGCAAAAGCGGGAGGAATGTCTGGGCGGGCGGGCCCGAGATGGCGCGCCGAGATGTACATATGCGCCGGAAGTAGGCGGCCGAAAAGCGCATCCCGTTCTGAGCGCGGGATCTGGGACGCAGTTTCCGCCAAAGACCGCAAAAGGAAAGCACATCCCATTCTGACGCCGGATTCCGGGTCGCGCTTTCCCAAGCGGCCTCAAAGCGGAAAACGCATCCCACTCTGAAGCCAAATTCCGGGACGCAATTTCCGCAGAGCCCTCAATAAAAGAAAAGGACCCCTTTGCAGAGGTCCTAGTCAATTCAAGGTGGCGGGGAAGGGAATCGAACCCCTGACACGAGGATTTTCAGTCCTCTGCTCTACCAACTGAGCTACCCAGCCATTTGAGGTGTGCCTTGTTTCAAGGCTTGATTAGTATAACCAAGGACGCGTTCCGGTCAACCGAGAATTTTAAAAAAGTTTTTGGGCACAGCCTCGGTTCTATAAATCGGCACGTCAGAGGCATCAGCCGGCAGCAAGAAGTTTTTCACTCAGAGCCGCACGGGCAAACTCACTTGGCGTCATCCCCTCGGCAGCCGCCCGTCGACGAATGGCCTCCTTCATTCCCAGAGGAATCTTGACCGACAGCGTTGCCGTCCCCTCACCTGAGAGCGGGGGCCGTCCATGCACGATCCCACCAACGGTGTGTTCGCCATCCGGAAACTCTCCGCGCTCGTACGACTCGCACCACGCGTCAATCATTTCATCCGTTACAACCTGACCATTAGCGGCCGTATACGTCTTGCCCATCATCGACCCCTTTGCCGAGCCTGTTCAATCTCCTGCCAAAATTTCTTCTGGACTGGAGACAAGGCATGAATGATAAGCCACCCACGGACAAGCTCGACCGCGACAAGCTCCACGCTTCGTCCGTCTGAGAGCCATCCAATTGCAAGCCATCTCGGCGGCTCGTCCTTCGGCTCGCGACGAATGCACTCAGTAACCGCAAGCCAAGCGCTAAGCACCTGCTTTTCCGTCAGGTGCTTTTTAGCGTTGGGATGGATCTCAACATCCATGCATCTTCTCCTCCATCTTACCCAATTTCGTATGACGAAAGTCCACTGTCGCCAATTCTTAAGCCGGCACGCGTTGGAGAGCAGGAGTCGAAACAATGATTGAAGGACGCTCTAGTACGGCCCAGGCGCCGAGGCAGGAGCACATGCGCCAAGGACGAACGTTTTCGTAGCGCGCGAGGATATTGCCGTCGCGATCGATGAAGGCGATGTCGATGGGATAGGCCATAAAACACGTATGGACCGAAGAGCAGCGTGGAAACGCCATGACGAGCGACAGGCCGTTGGCGGCAACCGGACGCCGTCCCAGCATGCCGCGCAGGCGCACGACAAACGACTCCGCCACCACAAACTCGGCCGGCGTCCAACCCAGCCTGTTGAGTGCCCGCGCGTAAGCGATGTAGGACGAGACCGCGGTCACATGACCACCCCCGGATGCCATGGATCGACCGTCACCGCGCGCTCGTGCGACAACGTTGTCGGCGCCCCCAGCGGAACGCCAGCGATGCTGAGAGAAGTCGGCCACGGCTCATAGTGCATGGTGCAGGTGTAGGTCCTAAACGTACCGGATAGGGAGAGCAGGCCACCATCTGATGCCTTCGCGCCTTGCTCGCTCGACACTTCGATCTGCAAGTCATAGCCTTCCATGGCATTCAGAATTTGAGTCTGGACCGTCGCCGAGGCATCGGCAGAGCTTTCGTCGCCCTCCCCCTCCGACGCCACGGCATGCGCTAGCACGATGTCGGGCACCACGCGGTCGAAGCGCGCGACAGCGCCGGCAAAGATCATGACGTTGTACACGATGAGTGCCAGCACCAGCAAAACGGGCGTAACCACTGCCATCTCCACCGTCGCTTGGGCGCGCTCCTCGCGCAGACGCATGCGGATACTCATTACGACCCACCGCCCAGAGCGCCAACCAGCGTGGCGACATCGACGGTGAGCGGGATGGAGCCGCCGCCGGGCAGAGGAATCTCCGCAAGTGTGAACACCGTACCGCTAATGGTGCGTTCGACTTGATATTCCAACGCCTCGCAAAGCGCCTTGGGATCGGTCACGCCCAACGGAATACTTCGCAGTTTGTCTTGCGCTTGAGAGAGACCCGCAATGTCAGACCCCGGACTCTTAATGACGTTGGCAGAATCGGTCAGCACCGGCTTTCGCAGGCGCAAGTCGCACGGTTCCAAACCCAGCGCCGCCACGGACGCCGAAACGGTATCGCCGAGCCACGATGCGATGGAGCCCAACGCGCCGCTGCCCCCTCCTAGGCCTTTAATCATCTCGTCCATAAGTTCGTCGGCCGAACCTTGAATATCACCGTATCCTACGAGCAGCCGTCCCCAAACATCCATGACGCCGTCGAGCACGCCGGCAACGCCGCCCGAGCGTTCCTTCAATGTCGAGAAAAATCGCGAAAGCACGTTGTTTTGCGCCGTCGCGTCATCGGGTGCCAGCACCGCGCCAGAGATAGCACCGCGATTGCCAAGCCTGACTGCCGTGTTAAACGAAGAGTTGAGCTCGTCGGGGCTCGAGATGGCACCCGTAACCGCAAAGGCGACCACGCCGTTGCGACCGGGCGGAGCGATACGCGGACGCTCGCCCGAAAGCTCCTTGATGGCCTGGTCAAACGTATTGCCCGCACGATCGGCCTCGTCTTCGGTCTGACGCTCGAGCTCGAGCTCTTTGTTGCGGCATTCGACGTAGTCTTCCAGAGCCTCTTTGAACTTGTCAAAGTGGTACTCGAAGCCGTTTTCGATGAACGATGGCGGCATGAGGGCGCTTCCAAGCGTAACCACGCCGAAGCCGCACGCTTCGCATGTATCACGACCATCATAATCAGCAACAGATGCCAGCCCACTCGGAGTCCCTTTCTGATAGACGGGGCATTCGACTCCATAATGCAGGTATGTTCTGCCGTCGTTGTTGCTTACAGGCCATGCGGCATCGGTGTAAAGTTCGGTCGGCCGCACCTCGTTTGGGACACGCGGCAATAGTGGGATATAGGCAGAAAACCGTTCGCCATCATCTTTTATGTATGCTCGATCGACCTCTTCAATCGCATAGGCATAGAACGCTTTTCGAGCGGCTGACTGCGCTTTCATCTCGACGCTCGATCCCTGAGGTTTTTCATTCGCCAGCGCTGTCGGTAATAGGTTTTCGCGCGATCGAGCGCTATTTGCGGCTCCCATGTGATGCTCGACTTTTCATGACGGTTCTGGCTGTCAGATAGTTCTGCTAGTTTTTTCGCACGCTCCCACATACACGAGTACTTGCCAATCGAACTCTCGTCCGACCCGCCACAATCCGCCAGCCAAGCGCGCTCTTTAGCCTTCGCCGTGTCCTCAGAAGCCTTCCGCAGCTCCTCGGCCGCACGCTCTAAATCATCCGATGTGTCTTTAATGGCATCGGTCGAGATCTCGGACCCCTCGAGCGCAGCGAAGTCCGACTCGGATGTCCTGGGCACGGCAAGCGCCGTACCGGTATAGGTCACATTATCGGTATCCTGCGCCGAGACCGCCTGCGTGGCACGCGCGGCGATCAGATACGGCAGAGCCGTCTCGATTTTCTGTAAGCCTTCCGATGCGCTTTTGGCAAACTTGTTGCGCGCTTTAATAATCTCAATCCCGGTGTCGACCATATTGCCGGCAACTGGTTCGGCGCCCGGGATGAGGATGGCGACCAGGCCCGTCCCGATCGTGGCAAACCCCGCCAGGCCCAAACTCAAAATGCTCGCATCCACCACCGTGGCAGCCGTGTGATAGGACGACACCACATTGGCGCCTGCCAGCGCGCCGCTATCGGCAGCCACCTGGGTGTCCCCCGCGCGCGACATGCTCCATATCGCCGCCGTCGACGAAAACAGCAGCGTGAGCACCACCAAGATGACCACCGCAGAGGAAAGCGTGGTGTAGGCACCGTCTTCGATAAACAGGTCGATACCGGCTCGACCCATAAAGCCGCCTCGCTTGCGATGGCAGCTCGGACGGCGCGTCAAAACGCGTCTAGACCAGAAACGCTTAATCCCATGCAGCAATCCACGAATCATAATCTCCCTCCAGCCATTCGGGACGTGATTGATACGAGACATCGACCTTGAGCTCAACGTAGCCGCCCTCGGCGGTACCACCCATAACCTGCGCAAACGCACCGATCACAGGCAACGGCTTGACCTCGCCGGAAACGGACACGGACGAGACGCCGCCCGCATCGGCCCGGCTAAGCTCGACATCCCACGACAACGGCCCGCCGGCATGAAAGATCGAAACGTTGGGCACTGCGGCAAGCCGGCGGCGGGTGAACTCCTTAAGATCGTCGTCCTCCGCCGTCGTCGTGGTCATGAGCCGCGCGGTCTCGGCGGCGGCAGACTCCATGACCGCGCGCGTATAAAGCAGGCACACCGGTTGCAGTGCGAGAAGGATGAGCGTCAGAAACGTCGGCAGCAAAAAAGCAGCCTCGACCGTAGACTGCGCCCGGTCCTCGCGCGCGATATCAATACAACGCGATGTCCTTAGCGCCCGCGGCGGCGTCGACAACCGATGTCGAGGTGACGCCGTGAGATGCCGCCCGCTCGACCAGCGCCGCCAAGCGCCCATCGGCACCGGCACGCCAAAGCCCCGCGATCGCCAGCACGATGGAAAGCAGCGCCACCGTGACGATGGCGTATTCCACAGTCGCTTGGGCAACCTCTTCACGCAGAACGCCATGCATTTCACGATCCCTCCTTTGAGCTTATTGTTTGCGGTACCAGGCGCACGGCGCGCAGACGACACGAAGCATCGCCGGTATCCGCGGCAACCGTCACCATATCGACCCAGCCGCGTCCGTCACGCACGATAGCGCCCCATACGTTGCCCTTAATATCGAGATAGCCGCTCAGGGCGAGCTGGGCCGTTGGCACCTCGCGGTAGGCGCGTAACATATCCGCCGCTGCCTCGGTCATCGGTCGGTCCTCGGACCATGCAAGCCGGACCGCAATCGCGTTGTCCTCAGACGAATCCGTCGCAGTGCCAGACCGCTTGTCGAGCGTCCGCAGAAAGGTTTGCGCCGTGACAGCGACATCCGAATCGTCCGCATCTCGCATCTCATCTTTTTGAGACGCCACCGCCGAATCTGAGCCCGAATCGAAGGCGGCCCCAGGACGCTGCTGCCGCGCGGCGTTAAGCCCCCAAAGCACCGCCGCTATCGCCACGGTCAGGCAAGCAAACACCAGCAGCACCCCGATGGGGCGCTCGCCCTCTACAGGCTGTTGATGCCCTCGCTGATAGCGTTCCATAGATCTTGGACCTTGCCTTTAAATGCAACGATGGCAATAATCGCGATCACCACAAGCACACCCACCAAAATGGCGTACTCGGTGGTACCCTGTGCGCTCTCCTCCTGCAACAGCTCCTTGGCATGCTGGCGAGCGCGAATCGCCCGGCAAAAAGCCCAGCCCTGGACCTTGCCGGCAACGTCAGTCATCGTGTTCATGTATTCCTCCCTACATCATCCCGCCTGCTCCCAACAGCGGGCCCAATATGGACAGAAGCAACGCCGGCAAGATGAGTGTGCCGGTGGGAATCAGCAGCTTGACGGGCGCACGCTCGATCTCGCGCTCGACCGCGGCGCGATGAGCCGCACGGATCTCGCGACTTTGAGCGGCCAGTGTCTCGGCAAGTGGGGCACCCAGGGCGAGCGCCTGCCCCACCGTGATGGCAAAGGTCTCGAGCGCTCGCACGTCCAGGTCGCGCGCGGCGGCCAATAACTCGTCCTCACGCGTGCCCACGCCCACCTGCCACGCCATGCAGGCCCGCTCAAGGCGAAGAGCCAACACTGACCGGCGGTTGGCGCAGAAAATCTCAAGCGCCGCATCAAACGAAAGACCGGCCGAAAGACCCAAGCGCACAACATCGATCATCTCGGACACTTCGCCGAGCGACACTCGCGCCGGGCCGCCCGCTCCAACCGCGCCCTTCATTCGCGCGGTCAGAGCATCGACCACCGAGCGACCCGCGGCAGCGACCAGCACCGCCTCGCGCTTGCAGGCCTCTGCGATCTTGCGTGCATCCGCCCGATCCAAACCCGTCGCGACAAATACACTCAGCGCGCACAGGCAAGCCGCAACTGCAACCGGGGCGCTCATAGCTCCACCCTCATAATGCGCCTGATAACCACCAGGGCAACGGCGTTGAGGGCAAGACCCAGCACCACAGCGCCCGCGCCGGCAGGCGTCGCAAGACCGCGACGAAAATCTGCCGAAAGCAGCGCCAACACCGCGCACATGCCCGTCGGCATCGCCGTGACCATATGCGCAGACATGCGGGCCTGCGACGTCTTAACATCTAGGCGGCGCTTGAGCTCAATGCGCTCCCCCACCATGCTCGACGCCTCGGACAGTAAGTCGGCAAGCGGAGCGCCGGTGCGCTGTGACACCTTAAGCGCCAAGGTCACAAGCGAAAGACCGGGGGCGTCGATGCGCACGAGCAAGTCATCGAGCGCGTCGGTCGCCGAGATGCCGCAATCGATCGCCGCCGCCACCCGCAAAAACTCGGTATGCACCGGTTCTTGCGCATGAGCGCCCACAAAGCGCATGCCCTGGGCCAGCGAATGTCCCGAGGCAAGCGACATGGAAAGTGCGGTAAACGCCTCGGGCATGGCCTCTTCTGCATCGTGTTGCTCGCGCCGGCTCTCAAAGCCATCCCGAGCGGCGCCAACGGCAATCGGAGCAACAAGTCCCAAGGCAAATCCGAGGGGCGATAACGACACCATCGTTAGTAAAATGCAGCAGACACCGCTCGAGAGCAGCAGAAACGCCAAACGCCCCGAAGCATCTTCGATCACGAGGCCAAGGCGATGCGCCGGAGCCAGCGATGCCCACGAACGGGCGATCTTTTTCAGCAGATCGTTTTCCACCAGCTCACGCGGCAGTTTCTCTGCCACCGTCTCGAGCGCCTGACGCGCCAGCTCCGCCGGCGGCACCTGCGGCACACGAGGTTCCGCCCCGCACGCCGTCGCGACAGAAAACCCTGCCAAACCCCCTACGACGAGGGGCACAGCGACCTCCATTCGTCCACCTCCTCTTGTGTGAGCGTCCCCGACCGCGGGCCTTCTGCGATAAACGGCGGCTCGCGGTCAAGCGTCCAGGTGCGCTCGGCGGCATCGAAAGTCACATAGCGCTCGAGCTCTACGCCGCCCGACGCGGCGCGACGCACCCCCGAATACGAGGAGACGAAGCGCCTGCCATCGGCGTGGCGCTCGGACATCACGATGCCGTCGAGCACCATGGCAATCTGCTCCTCGATGAGCTCGCTCGGCAGATCGATGCCATAACGTGCAAGCAACGTCAGACGCACCACGGTCTCCTGTTCTGAGCCCGCATGAAGTGTGGTGAGCGACCCGTCGTGGCCCGTGTTCATGGCCTGCAACATGTCGCAGCACTCAGCACCGCGCACCTCACCCACCACGATGCGGTCGGGGCGCATGCGCAGGGCATTGGTCACCAGGTCGCGGATCGTCACCGCGCCCTCGCCCTCAATTGAAGCCTCGCGCGCCTCTAGACGCACCACGTGTGGATGATGCGCAAACTTGAGCTCGGCAGAGTCCTCGATCGTCACGATGCGCTCGCCGGTGGAAATCTCGCATGACAACGCGTTGAGCAGGGTGGTCTTACCAGATCCCGTGCCTCCCGCAACCGCCAGGTCCTGTCTCAGCGACACCGCGCATGACAGCAGCTGCGCATACCAAAGCGGCAGCGACCCCAGCCCCACAAGCTCGTCCAGCGAGCAGATGCGGTCCGAGAACTTTCGGATGGTGAGAATCGGTCCGTCAATCGCCACAGGCGGAATCACCGCGTTGACGCGATAGCCCGTTTTGAGGCGGGCGTTGACGATGGGGCTGCGCTCGTCGATACGGCGGCCAAGTGGCGAGATGATGCGGTCGATAAGCACCCGGATCTGCTCATCATCCTCAAACGCATGCTCGATGGGGTACAAGACGCCGCCGCGTTCAAAGAAAGCCGAGCGGCAGCCGTTGATCATGATTTCGGTAACGGTGTCGTCCTCGATGAGCGGCTGCAACGGCCCCAAGCCCACCACGTCATCCAAAATCTCGTCGATGATAGTCTCGCGCTCGGGCGTCGCGAGATCGGTCGGCTCCTCAACATTGAGCGCCGCCTCCACCGCAGGACGCAATTCCGAGCGGGCAAGTGCCGGGTCGATATAGGCGCTGATACGCGCCACTTCGTCGTAACCCATGCGGTCCATCACGGCGCGCTTGGTGCGTCGTTTCACCGCGCGGCGACGCCCCGCATCTACAGGCGCTGTCGCCGCTGCAGCGCCGGCAGCCTTAATCCTTGTTTGCAAACTCATCGCGAATCACCCTCGCGCGACCAGGGAAGGCGGATACGCGGGCGCTCGGTACGCGTTGCACGGTCGGCGACCATATCGCTCCAAGGGCCGACGGCGCACCCCAGTTCCACGAGCATCTCGCGCGTGGCCTCGCGCACGCTGGTCGCAAAAGCGCTGGTCTGCCCCACTGCCTCGTCAGCGCGCCCAAACGCCATGAGCGCGGCGAGATCCTGCCCGCCATCGGCGATACGAATCTTGGAGCTCAACGCACAGGCAATCTCAAAGCGCATGGCGACGTCCTCGTCTGCCCCGCGCGCACCGAACCGGTTGAACACGGCGCTCATGCGCGTGCGCGGCACACCTACTCGACTTGCCAGTTCAATGACGCGCGACGCCGATGTCGCGGACGACACCGCCGCATCGCCAACGACCAGGCAACGGTCGCTCGCCGCCACCGCAGCCGCCACGGCATCGCCCCAAAAGACCGAGGTATCGATAAAGACCACGTCGGATTCGCGACGCAGGACATCAAGCAATAGCTCCACCGGACGTGCCATGAGCTCGGCTTGCTCGGGCGCCGCGACGGGACCCCAGAGCGTAACGCCCGGCGCCACGCGCATCGATGTGGCTACAATATCCGGCTCGGTGAGCGCGCCCGCCGCCGACGGCTCGATAAGTGCCGCCATATCGCGCGGAGCATCGACGCCTAACAAGTCGTAAAGGTTTCCAAACATCAGGTCCAGGTCGAGCACGGCGGCACGCAAGCCCAACAGCGACGATGTGTGTGCCATGGTGGCAACGATCGTCGACTTGCCGCAACCGCCCGAACCCGAAATGGCGCAGATGACCGGAGCTCGATGCTGCGGAGCGGCAGCGTCTGCCGGCGGCATCGGAGGCGGCGGGGCGGGCGTCGGCGACAGCGTCCCCGTCTCCCCCGCCGCAACCACACGCTGCGTCCAAGCCGGCACGGCGGCTTGTTCGGTCTGCAAGGCAGGCTCGTTCTGTGCAATCTGCTCATGCTGCATCAGCGACAACTCGCCGCACCCGGCAAAGCCCTCAACTTCGTCGAGTTCATCCGCCAGATTCACGCCGTGCACGTATCCCATATCTACAGCCGGGGAGTCGCCAGCATGCTGTGCCGGCCCTCCAGCGTCATCGTATACAAGGGAGTTCCGGGGGCGCCGACCATGCTCGGCTTCCGCTTTTCCATAATCATCAACACGCGGGCCTCTTGTAGCGCGAGGCGCCCCGGGTTCCCTATCAACAAAAGCATCGGGCTCAATCGTCATGCGCCGATCGGAATCAACCGCTCCCTCGCCCGCGCGCCCGTTGCCGCATATACTGTGCGCAGCGATGACCTCGGTCGCCCCCGCGCGAAACAGTCCCTCGATATCCGACGGATCGAGCACTTCTATCAACACGACCACGCGACTCACGCGGCCTTCGGCCGTCAGGCGCGCAACAGTCTTGCGCACATCTTCGATATCAAACAGAGACGCCGCGATGATGGCAGCCCCGCGGCGCGACGGAAACGCCCGCGCCATGGAAACCAGCCCGTCCAGGTCACCCACGCGAAGCACCTGTGCACCCGCATCACGGCCCTCGACTTCCTGCTGCAACAGCCCGTAATCGCCGCACGCGCAGCACGCAAGCCAGATCGCCTTCATCACTCGTCGCCTCCGCTCTTTTTGCCGCGCGCCGTGGCGGGAATCGTCAAGCTGACCGTTCCCTTGCCCGAGGCTCCCAGCAGTTCCTTGACGTCTTCGGGGTCAGCCGCCAGCGTCACCCATTCGATCTTGCCCTCGCGCGTGGCACCGGAATTCTCACTGGTATCGATCACGTGCGCGCCGCACAGTCGATCGGTTACGCCATCTTTTTGCACGTACACGTCCACATAGCTGCCCACGCCCGTGGCACCGCCGACCGAGTGCTCGGCATCGACCGCCACCGAAACGGCGACCTTGCCCTTAGGCACCTCGAGCTTGTGGCTCTCGGCCTTGGTGTAGACATTGCAGATCACGGCGTTTTTGGGAATACGTGAAGTCGTCACGTCGCCGCGCACCTGGCGCAGCTCGGTCGCCGCGTCACGCGGCAGCAGGCTCGTCAGCCATTCCTGGGTTATGACATTGGTCTCATCGAGGGTCTCGCCCACATCGATATCGCGCGCCGCGACGCATACCTCGACGCGATCGCCACCGTACTTGGCCAAGGTCTCAGCCTGGACCTGTTCGGCTTGCGAGCGGATCGACGAGCCGTAAACCATGCAGAGCAGCGCAGCGAGCACGCCCGCGACCAGACTGATGGCGATGCGCTTGCTCTTGTTCACGGCCGCTCCTCTCATGGCAGTGCCGGGCGAATGCCCGTACCACCATTGTCTGGGCGGTCAGAGTGCAAAGCGGCGCAATCGCGATCTTGGTTTTCGATGTCAAACCAATCGCCGACCAAAAGCTGACCAGCCCGTCAAGCTCGTGGCAAGGTTTTGGCCAGCACGTCAGCAAACTGCATGTTTCGAGGCTTTTCCGCAGCAAAAAAGCCGTCTCCCGAACAGTTGGGAGACGGCTGTCATAGGAAAAATCAATTACAGATGGACATCGGGATCGAGCATTTGAGCACTCACGCGCATGGATGACGCCAGGTTTTGGAACGTTTCCAAACGCAGACTGTCGATCTGCCCGGCGTCCTCGGCCTCGCGAACGGCACAACCCGGCTCATGGGTATGCGTGCAATCGCCAAACCGGCACGCGCGCGATGCCTCGACAATCTCGGGGAAGGCGCGCGCCAGACCCCGCTCGTGACCCACGAGCGGTAGGCTGCGCAGGCCCGGGGCATCGGCGATCACGCCGGCGTCGCCCGGCAGCGCCACCATCACACGCGCGACGGTAGTGTGACGGCCCTGGTCGTCGCGTTCGCGCACACCGCCAGTCGCCAACGTATCGTGGCCCAGCAGTGCATTGAGCAGCGTCGACTTGCCGGCACCCGACTCGCCCAGAATCATGGCGCAGCTCCCGGCGGGCACGCAGGCACGGACCTCGTCCAGGCCGCGGCCCTCGGCAGAGGACGTCACGATCACGCGCACGTCCGGGCCCACCAGGCGGCGCACGCGGTCCAGATCGCGCTCGAGCTCCTCGGCATCGCAGCGGTCAGCTTTGGTGAGTACCACCACCGGCTCGGCATCGCAGTCGAGCGCCAACACCAGCGAGCGCGCCACGCGGTCGAGCAGCACCTCACCGGCACCGAGCGCCTGCACGATCAGCACGCTATCTACGTTGGAGCAGAGCACCTGACGCTCGCCGCGGGCACGGCCACGCCAACGCTCAAAGCTCGTACGGCGCGGCAGCACGCACTCGATCACGCCCATGTCGTGGCCGGGCGCACGGCGCACCGCTACGCGGTCGCCCACGGCCGGCAACAGGACCTCGTCCTCGCCGCGCGACTTAGCAAATCCTACGGCGTGCTCGGCACGGAACGTATCAGTGGCAGTCGCCACCAGTGGAAACCCGCGGTCCAGGCGCACCACGGCGCCCAGCTGCATCTGCTCTGGCTGCTCGGCTTGCGCGCAAAAATCATCGAAGGCTGCCTGTTGGGCGGCATCGACCGGCAGATCGTCGAACGCCGGAACATCCTGTAGCGCATCGAGCCCCGGTACGCTCGCCAACAACTCCTCGGCGGACGCAGGGGCTTCGGTCGCAAGCTTCCGACGACGGTCACGCTTAGCCCGCGCCCCCGTCGTCTTTTTCTTCGCCTTAGCCTTAGCCTTGCCCACAAGCGCCTCCCAGCACAAAACCACACAACTGAGCAGGTATTTTAAATCAAAAAGAGCTGGCCGGGCAAAGCCCGACCAGCTCACAAACTTTCCCTCAGCCCTTTTCATCCGCACGGGAGAAAAGCCAGCAAGGATACCGCAGGGCCCGCCCGCCGGGAGGGGTTTCCTAAGGGCACATCCCGCAGCCGCAAAGCGGCGAGGACGTGCCCGTGGAAACCCCGCAGGCGGTCGGGCCCGGACAGGAACGTTACTCTTTTTCGACCGCGCGCATGATCGCCTTGTAGATCTCCATCAGCGGGATGATCAGGAAGGCAAGGCCCAGGGCAGCTACAACGCCCTTGAGCTCAAGCGTCACAGGGCCAAAGAACATCTCGGCAAGCGTCGGCTGCACGGTCACGATCACCGTCAGCACCAGTGCCAGCGCGGCGGAAGCCCACAGCCACTTGTTCTGCTTCTTCATGGTGAACAGCGACGCACGACGGCTGCGCATATTGAAGCAGTGGAAAATCTCGACCATGTTGAGCGTGATGAACGCCATCATCACGCCTTCCTCGTCGGCATTGCCGGCGATCATATCGGCGATGTGGATGTAGCCCATGTCAAAGTACACGCCCACAAAGAAGCTCGCCAGCACCAGCACGGTGATGATTAGACCCTGGACCACGCAGTCCAGGCCCATGTGACCGGCAAAGACACCGTCCTTGGCGTTGCGCGGCTTGCGCTTCATGATGTCACCCTCGGCATCCTCCATGCCCAGCGCGAGCGCGGGGAAGCAGTCGGTGACCAGGTTCACCCACAGCAGCTGCACCGGCTGGAAGATGGTAAAGCCAATGAGCGTGGCGATAAACACCGAGAACACCTCAGCAAGGTTGGCCGAAAGCAGGAACTGGATGACCTTGCGGATGTTGTCGTAGATGCGACGGCCCTCTTCGCAGGCACCGATGATGGTGGCGAAGTTGTCGTCGGCAAGCACCATGTCGGCAACGTTCTTGGTGACGTCGGGGCCGGTGATGCCCATACCGACGCCGATGTCGGCGCGCTTGATGGACGGGGCGTCGTTGACGCCGTCGCCGGTCATGGCGACGATCTGGTCGCGCGACTTCCAGGCCTCGACGATGCGTGTCTTGTGCTCGGGCTGGACGCGGGCGTACACGCCGTAGTCCTCGATGTGCGCGTCGAGTTCCTCGTCGCTCATGCGATCGAGGTCGGCACCGGTGATGGCATGGCTGCGATCGGTGACGATGCCCAGCTGCTTGGCGATGGCCACGGCGGTGTCGATGTGGTCGCACGAGATCATGACGGTGCGGATACCGGCGTCATGCGCCTCGCGGATGGCGTCGGCGGCCTCGGGGCGGACAGGGTCAATCATGCCAGACAGGCCGCAGAAGACCAGGTCATGCTCGAGCGCGGCGGGACTGCAGTCGGCCGGGACCTCGGTGTAGGTGCGGCTTGCCAGCGCCAGCACGCGCAGGGCCTCGTCGGCCATGGCCTTGTTGGCGGCCACGAGCTCGGCACGACGCTCCTCGGTCAGCGGAACGACCTTATCGCCCTCGTAGATGTGGGTGCACAGGCCGATCACCACGTCGGGCGCGCCCTTGGTGTACTGCTCGTACTCGCCGTCCAGGGTCTCGACGACCACGGACATCATCTTGCGGCCAGAGTCGAACGGGGACTCACCCACGCGCGGGTGCTCGGCAGCCAGGCCAGTGAGGCCCGCCTTGCCGGCATCGTTGACGAGCGCACACTCGGTCGGCTCCCCCCCAGCCTCGCCCAGTTCCTCGTCCCCCTGGGCGTCGGAGCCCGGGGCC
>CAJMSV010000019.1 GCA_905216175.1 uncultured bacterium
TTCTTTCCTTCTGTTCTCTGTGTGTGCGGGTGTGTTTTGTCCCTTTCCTCCGTTTTCTGGTCTTTTTTTTTTTTTTTGTTTTTTTTCTTTCCCCCGCCACCCTGCGACCTACCGGGGATTGCTATGACGTACGTTGGCTGAAATATTAACGTGGGCTCTGTCGTTCATTCGAACGACAGAGCCCACGCTCATTTTCTATTTAGCCCTAGTCATCGCGCAAAGCCCCTTCGGCAGCACACGGTGCAACCGAGTCACCGCAGGCCGGGGCGGGAGGCGGACCTTTCTCTCGGAAACTTCGCGAAGCCCAGTTTCCGAGAGAAAGTGTCCGGCTGCCGCCCCGGCCGACCAGGTCACATTACACCGTGTGCTGCGGCAGGTCCTGCAGGGCGATGACGTCCATGCCCATGTCGTTGGCGCTGCCGTGACCCTGCTGGTCCTCGCGCACCGCCTCGATGGCGCTCACGTAGGTGTTGGCGGCAGACATCGCCGTCACGCAGGTCACGCCGCGACGCACGGCCTCGGTACGTAGCAGGTAGCCATCGCCACGCGAGCCCGGACCGTACGGCGTGTTGATGATTACCGCAATCTTGCCATCGGCGATGAGGTCGCCGATGTTGGGACGCTCGCCGTCGTGCGGGCCGCTGATCTTCTCCACGACTTCGCACGTCACGTTGCCGCCGCGCAGCACGCGCGCCGTACCCTCGGTGGAGCAGATGTCAAAGCCCAGGTAGCGCAGGATACGCGCGACCGAAAGGATATGACGCTTGTCGCGGTCGCATACGCTGATGAACACCTTGCCGCAGCTCGGATCGGGCAGCTTGTAGTCGATCGCCAGCTGCGTCTTGGCGTATGCCTCGGGATAGCTCTTGGCGATACCCATGACCTCGCCCGTCGACTTCATCTCGGGTCCCAGAATAACGTCGGCACCGGGGAAACGACCCCAGGGCATAACGGCTTCCTTCATGCAGAACCAATCGAGCTGACGCTCGTCGCTCGGCAGGCCCAGGCTCGCGATGGAATCGCCTGCCATGATACGCGCCGCGCACTTGGCCAGCGGCACGCCGGTGGCCTTGGAGATAAACGGCACGGTGCGGCTCGCGCGCGGGTTGGCCTCGATCACGTAGACGGTCTCGCCCTTGATGGCGTACTGCACGTTGACCAGGCCGCGGACTCCCAGCGCCATCGCGATGCGGCGCGTGGTCTCGCGGAGCTTCGCCTGCAGGCTCTCGCTAAAGCTGAACGGCGGGATGCAGGTCGCAGAGTCGCCGGAGTGAATACCGGCCTCCTCGATATGCTCCAGAATGCCGCCGATGTAGACCTCTTCGCCATCGCACAAGGCGTCGACGTCGGACTCGATCGCACCCTCCAGGAAGCGGTCCAGATACACCGGGTAGTCGGGGCTAATGCGCGCAGCCTCGGCCATGTAATCGCGCAGATGCTCGGCATCGTAGGCGATCATCATGCCGCGGCCGCCCAGCACGTAGCTCGGACGCACCAGCAGCGGGTAGCCGATGTGCGCGGCCACGGCCTCGGCCTCCTCAAACGAGGTGGCCTGGCCCGCCGGCGGGTACATGATGCCCAGCTTGTCGAGCAGGGCGGCGAAGCGCTCGCGGTCCTCGGCAAAGTCGATGGCGTCGGGCTTGGTGCCCATAATGTTCACGCCACTCTCCTCGAGCATGCGCGCCAGCTTAAGCGGGGTCTGGCCGCCGAGCGTCACCACGACGCCGTCGGGACGCTCAACATCGATGACGTCCATAACGTCCTCGTAGGTGAGCGGCTCAAAGTACAGGCGGTCCGAGGTGTCGTAGTCAGTCGAGACGGTCTCGGGGTTGCAGTTGACCATGATGGTCTCAAAGCCGCGGGCCGCCAGCGCGTAGCTCGCGTGCACGCAGCAGTAATCGAACTCGATACCCTGACCAATGCGGTTGGGGCCGGCGCCCAGGATCATCGCCTTGGGCTTGTCCGCCGGCGTGGTCTCGTCGGGAGCCACGCACTTCTTGGCATCCGGGCTCGTGCGGTAGATGTTCTCGTACGTCTTGTAGTGGTACTCCGTGGCGCTCGAGAACTCCGCAGCGCAGGTATCGACCGTCTTCATGCTGGGAACCACGCCCAGACCCTTGCGATAGGCGCGCACAAAGCGCTCGTCCGAGCCGGTCAGCGCGGCGATCTCGGCGTCGCTCGTGCCGTACTGCTTGAGCAAGCGCATCGCGTCGGCGTCGATATCCTCCACACGCAGGCCGCGGATGCTCTCCTGAACCTGCACCATGTCGTTGATACGGTTGAGGTACCACGGAGCGATACCGCAAATAGCGTGGATACGCGCGATGTCCCAGCCGCGGCGCAGGGCTTCGACCACAAAGAAAATGCGGTGCTCGGTCGGGGTGGCCACAGCCTGGGCGAGCTCGTCGTCGCTCAGCTTGTCGGCACCCTCCTTGCCACCGGCGCAAATGCCCTGATGGCCGTCCTCCAGCGAGCGCATGGCCTTGCCGAAGGCCTCCTCAAAGGTGCGGCCGATCGCCATGATCTCGCCTACGGCCTTCATGCGCGTGGTGAGCGTGGGGTCGGTACCCTTGAACTTCTCGAAGGCAAAGCGCGGCACCTTAACGACGCAGTAGTCGATCGTGGGCTCAAAGCAGGCGGGCGTGGCCTTGGTGATGTCGTTGACGATTTCGTCGAGCGTATAGCCCACAGCCAGGCGCGCGGCGGCCTTAGCGATGGGAAAACCCGTGGCCTTGGAGGCCAGCGCGGACGAACGGCTCACGCGCGGGTTCATCTCGATGACGATCAAGCGACCGGTGTTGGGGTTCACGGCAAACTGCACGTTGGAGCCACCGGTCTCGACGCCGATCTTCTCCAGAATGGCGAGCGAGGCCACGCGCATGCGCTGATACTCAAGGTCGGAGAGCGTCTGCGCCGGCGCCACGGTGATGGAGTCGCCGGTATGCACGCCCATGGGGTCGAGATTCTCGATGGAGCACACGATGATGCCGTTGCCGGCGTGGTCACGCATGACCTCCATCTCATACTCTTTCCAGCCCTCGATGGACTCCTCGACCAGCACCTCGTGGGCGGGCGAGAGCTCCAAGCCCTGGCTCACGATGGAGACGAGCTCCTCGTGGGTATGCGCGATGCCGCCACCGGCACCGCCCAAGGTAAAGCTCGGACGCAGCACGCAGGGATAGCCCACGCGCTCGGCGATAGCCTCGGCGTCGGCCACGCTATAGGCATAGCCCGAGCGCGCGACCTCCAGGCCAATCTCGGCCATGGCCTCGTTAAAGAGCTTGCGGTCTTCGCCGCGCTCGATAGCGGCCAGGTCGCAGCCGATCATCTCGACGCCGTACTTGTCGAGCGTGCCGTCCTTTGCCAGCTCGCCGGCGGCGTTCAGACCGGTCTGGCCGCCCAGCGTGGGCAGCAGCGCGTCCGGACGTTCCTTCTTGATCACGCGCTCAATGAACTCGGCGGTGATAGGCTCAACATAGGTGCGGTCGGCAAGACCCGGGTCGGTCATGATGGTTGCCGGATTGGAGTTGACTAGGATGACCTCAAAGCCATCCTCCTTGAGCACCTTGCAGGCCTGGGCGCCGGAGTAGTCGAACTCACAGGCCTGGCCAATAACGATGGGGCCCGAACCAATGACGAGGATGCGCTTGATGTCAGTACGTTTCGGCATGTTAGTTCTCCTCGGTCTCGGTCGCGGCGGTCTCGGCGAAATTCCAGCCCTGCAGACGGTCCTTCGCGGTGTCGATGTCCAGGTAGTTCTCCTCGCCGTCCATGAGTCGCGTAAAGGCGGTAAAGAGGTAGTGGGCATCGGTGGGGCCGGGCGAGGCCTCGGGGTGGTACTGGACCGAGAAGCACGGGGCGTCGAGCAGCTGGATGCCCTCGGCGGTGCCGTCGTTGAGGTTCACGTGCGTCAGGCGAATGCGGCCGAAGCGCTCGTTCATCACGACCGGTGCGATACCGCGACGCACCCAGGCGCGCAGGTCGCCGTCGGCCGCATGCTCGGTCTCGCCGCCGGAAAGCTCCGGGATCAGTTTGCCCAGGCTAGGGAACAGCAGGCCAAAGCCATGGTTTTGCGCGGTGATCTCCACGCGACGGCTCACCAGGTTCATAACCGGCTGGTTACCGCCACGGTGACCGAATTTAAGCTTTTCCATTTGGGCGCCGCACGCCAAGCTGATCATCTGGTGACCAAGGCAAATGCCAAAGACCGGCACCTTACCGATCAGCTGCTGCACCTGCTCGTAGGTCTCCACCACGGCATCGGGGTCGCCGGGGCCGTTGGATAAAAAGACACCGTCGGGATTCATGTCGAGGACCTGCTGGGCGGGCGTATCCCACGGCACGACAGTAAGGTCACAGCCGGCGCGGACCAGGCCCTCCAGAATGCCGCGCTTGACGCCGCAGTCGTAGGCGACCACTTTGTGGCGGGCGGGAGCGGCAGGGGCAAGCGCAAAGTCATGCGTAGCGGGCAGGTCGCTCGCGGCAAAAGCGTGGGGCTCAGGGCAACTCACGGTCTTGACCAGGTTCTCGCCCACCAGCGTCGGCGCTGCGGCCAGACGCTCGGCAAGCTTGACGACGTCAAAGATCTCAGTCGAGATAATGCCCATCTTGGAACCGTTGTCGCGCAGGTGGCGCACAAGAGCGCGGGTGTCGACACCCTCGATAGCGACGATGCCGTGGGCACGCAGGTACTCCGGCACGCTGACGGCCGAGCGCCAGTTGGAAGGCGTGGCGCACATGTCGCGGACGATCATGCCGCGCATGGCGGGAGCGCTCGCGGGGCGGGTAGCATCACCGGGGAAGGCCGACTGGACGTCGGTCTCGTCGATGCCGTAGTTACCGATCTGCGGATAGGTCATGGTTACGATTTGGCCGGCATAGCTCGGGTCGGTCATGACCTCAAAGTAGCCCTCAAGCGAGGTGTTGAAGCAGACCTCGCCGGTCGCAGTGCCCTCGGCACCACATGCACGGCCATAAAAAACGGTCCCATCCTCAAGGTACAGGATGCAGGGACCGCAGGTGCCCTTGCTGGTTTTGGCCAGCATGCGCTGGCAAAGCTCGCTGGGCGCGAAGGTGCGGGCAGCAGTGCCCGCAGTATGGTTGTTCGCCATAATTCTCCTTCCCGGTCTCTCCGGACCGGCTTAAAGGTTGGTAGTTAGGCCTTGCGGTATTTTAACCGCAAGTATGCGCCATGGCGTTAATTTCATCGAAATGTTTACGAAATGATAATTATGACTTTCTATGCATAATGATTTTTCTGGGACGGGGAATAAATAATCATTCTGTCATGTATGCAGTTGGCGACAAGGCTCCGTTCTCAGAATGATTTTTTAATCCCCGTCCCAGAAAAATCATCCCGCGCGGGCGCTAGGCTCACACGGGATGATGGCGTCTTATTTGTCCTGCTCAAGCAGATCGGACGGTGTGCGGTCGGGCTTGCCACCGCGGAAGATCTCGCGACCGTGCAGGCGATGTTCCAAGTCGCGCTCGGCCTTTTCTTCCGTGATCTTGGTCTGGCTTACCGCCGGGTCCTCAATCAGCGACGACACCGAGTTCACCTGCTTTTGGATGCGCTCGGCAATCGTGTCGTCCATGCTCACGATACGCATCTTCCAGTCGATACTCGTGGCATTTGACGAGCTCTTGGTCCACACAAACGTCAGAATGGCGCTCTGATGACCCCGCGCGGGGAACATGCCAAAGAAGGAATCATGCTGGATATTGCTGTCCTCGTCGATATAGGCGTGCACGTTGTACACCACGCGGTCGATCTTATCGTTGAGCAGCGCGTTGGTCGCAAGCGCCGCGGCCTGAATCTGCCCGTTGGACAGCAGCTCGAGCTCGTTGGCAGACGATGTGTCCAACACCGTTACCTCGACCGTGCCTGTGCGCTCGTCCGCCTCGTCGACGGTAAAGTCGAGCGGGAACTGCGTAAAGCCGTTACCCCACTCAAGGCCGCCCTTCAGTGCCGTGGAAACGGTATCCACCGAAACACTCTCGGACAGGTTGGCAGTGTTCAGGCGGCGCATCACGCCGTAGCCAATCTGCATGCCCACGATCAACACCAGAATGCCGATAACTACGGCCATGGCGGTCTTCGTAATGGTATGGCCCACCTGCGAGCCCGAAGGGTCGTCCTCGGACAGCGGGTCGATCTGTTTTGTCTGGCTTGCGCGATCTTCGCTGCGAAGCTGCGCCAGCGCCGCCTTGTCGCCGCGCTTGGCCGCTGCCTCTTTTTCGCGCATGCGCTCGGTGCGCTTTTTGGCAAGCGTCGGATCCAAAACGCCGGATGCGTCGATCTCGGAGAATAACTCCGTCACTTCTTCCGGAGTCAAAGGGTTCTTCTCAGCCATATACTTCCTGTCATATCAATCAGTCGAGCTCGTGCGCACGCGCACCTTCGAACTGCATTCGATAGTAACGGGCATAGGTGCCGCCGCGGGCGAGAAGCTGCTCGTGCGTACCACGTTCCACAACGCGACCATGCTCGACGGTCGCAATCTCGTCGGCATGTTTAATGGTCGAGAGACGGTGGGCGATGATGATCGTGGTGCGACCGCGCGCCAGGCGCTCGAGCGACTCCTGCACCGCCTCCTCGCTCTCGTTATCCAAGGCGCTCGTCGCCTCGTCCAGGATCAGAATCTTGGGGTTCTTGAGAAACACGCGCGCAATGGCTACGCGCTGCTTCTGGCCGCCCGAAAGACGGCTGCCGCGCTCGCCCACGACCGTGTCGTAGCCCTGCGGCAGCGACTCAATGAAGGCATCGATATTGGCGCGGCGGGCGGCCTCGGCGACCTCTTCTGCCGTGGCGCCCGGCTTGCCGTAGGCGATGTTCTCGCCAATCGTACCGTCAAACAGATAGACATCCTGTTGCACCAGGCCAATGGCGCGGCGCAGGCTCTGCTGCGTCACGTCGCGCACGTCTTGACCGTCGATGCTGACGGATCCAGCAGCCACGTCATAAAAGCGCGGCAGCAGCGAACACGTCGTGGACTTGCCACCGCCCGAGGGGCCAACCAGGGCAATGGTCTGTCCGGGCTTGATGGACAGATTCATATGGTCGATCACGGGACGAGCCTCTTCATCTGCACCGAGCTCAACGTCCTCGTAGCTAAAGCACACGTCGCGATATTCAACCGCGCCAGCCGTCACCTGCAGGTCCGTGGCATCCGGCTTATCCTGGATATCCGGAGCGGTCGAAAGCACCTCGTCCATGCGCTTAAAGCCGGCGATGGCCTTCTGATACGTTTCGGCCGAATTGACGAGCGTCTCGAGCGGCGTGCAGAACAGCGAAATATAGAGCGCGAAGGTCGCCATATCGACCGCCTGCAGCTGTCCCTGGGCGACCAGCCAACCACCCAGCAGCACCACGATCACGTACAACACGCCCGAGAGCAGGCCATACGTCGCAGTGTAGATGCCCATGGCGTGATACATATTCTCCTTGGACGAAAGATAGCGGTCGTTCGAGGCGCGGAACTTGGAGCGCTCAGCTTCCTCGTTCGCAAAACTCTTGACCACGCGCATGCCTGCCAGCGAATCCTGCAGCTGAGCATTAATACCGCTGATCTTTTTGCGGTTGTCGCTGAAGACCTCGCGCATGCGCATGTTCTGCCAAAACATGATGACCGCAAACACCGCCGTCACCACGGCCATGGCAAGCGCCAGCACCGGGGCGATAGCAAAGAGAATCACAAACGAACCGACGATTTCGATGCCGCAGATGATGATCCACTCGGGCACGTGGTGCGCCGCCTCGCAGATATCGAACAGGTCGTTGACCACGCGGCTCATCATGTCACCCGAGCTGTTGCGATCGAAGTACGCAAAGCTAAAGCGCTCGTACTGATCAAACAGGTCCTCGCGCATCTTGGACTCCATGCGAGCGCCCATCACGTGGCCCCAATAGCTCACAAAGTAGCGACAGGCGCAACGGATGGCATACATCAGTACCAGGCCAACCGCGATCATACCGAGCGCCTGCATAATAGCAGCCTGACCCTGGGTAAAAAGCCCGCCGGTCAGATTGCGCAGAATGATAGGAAACGCCAGGTCAATGGCGGCAAGCACCAGGGCGCAAACAGTATCGGCAACAAAAAGCCCCATCTGGGGCTTGTAGTAAGAAAGAAACCTTTTCAGCATAATCACCTTACGCGGTTTTACCAAACCGCGTTTCGTCTCGACGCTGCAAGTGCTCCATTTGGACAATCTGGCCTTCAATCGTCGGTCGCGTATATCCATACGCTTCCCTCCTCTTTTAGGCCACCTTGTCTCAAATGGAGCACTTTCGCTGACTTACACAAACCTGCGGGATCATTCCCGCTCGTTAAAGTTCGGCCCCGCCTAGTCGGTGCGCGATGCTGTCGCAAGCCAAGGCGCCCACGACGGTCTTGGCATCTTCGATCTTGCCGTCGAGCACGGCGTCGATTAGCTCGTGCAGCGGCACCAGATCCACGTTGACAAACTCGTCATCATCGGGGTTGGGCGCATCAAACTCGAGCTTGGTGGCCAGGTAGATGTGAATGATCTCGTCACAGAAGCCGCAGGACGTGACAATCGACGTCAAAAAGCGAATGCGACCGGCCCTAAAGCCCGTCTCCTCATGCAGCTCACGCTTGGCGCAATCGAGCGGGTCCTCGCCTGGATCGAGCTTGCCGGCGGGAATCTCGACCGTCACGCGGTCGATGGCGGTGCGGTACTGACGCACCAGTACGATCTTGCCGCTCTCGGTCAGTGCCACAACGGCCGCCGCACCCGGATGGCGAACGATATCGCGGGCGCTGCGGTGACCGTTGGGCAGCTCAACCTCAAGACGGTGGACGTCGAGAATCTTGCCCTTCCAGGCGCACTCCTCCGAAAGAATCTTCTCGTGCAGCTCGGCATCGTGCGGGTCGTCGTCGCCCAGCACCAGCGCCGGCTCGTCAGCGACCTCGCCACCAGGCTCGCCCTCGGCGTGCCCATACATGCGGCTGTCCTCTTCGACGATCTGCGCGTCCACGAGCTCTTCGTTCTTCTCGTCCATCCGTCTCATCCCTCTCGGACTTTAGGCATCCCAGGCGTCGCGGCCACGCAGCGCGCGCAGACCGATGTCATGACGCAGGGTCTTGCCCTCAAAATCAATCTTTTCGCAGGCCTCGTAGGCAAGGTTGCGAGCGTTCTCGAACGTGTCGCCCAGCGCGGTCACGGCAAGCACTCGGCCACCGTTGGTCACGAGCTGACCGTCCACCACGGCGGTGCCGGCATGGTACACGGTCACGTTCTCCATGGCCTCGGCGTCGGCGATGCCGGTGATGACTTTGCCCTTCTCGTAGCTGCCGGGGTAGCCCGCGCTCGTCAGGACAACAGCCACAGCCCACTCGTCACGCCAGTCGAGTTCAATCTGATCGAGCTCACAGTTGGCACAAGCCAGCATGACCTCGACCAGGTCGTTCTTAAGGCGAGGGAGCACGACCTGCGTCTCGGGATCACCAAAGCGGGCGTTGAACTCCAGCACCTTGGGGCCGGCGGGGGTGAGCATAAAGCCGCCGTACAGGCAGCCGCGGTAGTCGATGCCCTCGGCGGCGAGCTCGGCCACGGTCTGCTCCATGACCTTCACCATGGTGGCGTGCTCCTCGTCGGTCACGATGGGCACCGGGCTGTAGACGCCCATGCCACCGGTGTTGGGGCCCTTGTCGCCCTCGAGTGCACGCTTGTGATCCTGCGAGGTGGCCATAGGACGCACGGTCTTGCCGTCGGTAAAGGCCAGCAGCGAGCACTCGGGGCCGGTCAGCATCTCCTCGATGACCACGGTATTGCCGGCATCACCAAAGGTGCCACCAAAACACTCACGCACGGCCTCTTCGGCCTGCGCAAGCTCAGTCGCCACGATAACGCCCTTGCCTGCAGCCAGGCCGTCAGCCTTCACGACCAGCGGGGCGCCCTGCTCGCGCACGTAGTCAAGAGCCGAAGCCTCGTCGGTAAACGAGCCATAGGCTGCCGTCGGAATGCCGGCACGCTCCATGAGTTGCTTGGAGAACAGCTTAGAGCCCTCCATCTGAGCGCCCTCGGCACCCGGGCCAAAGCAGGGAATACCAGCCGCACGCACGGCGTCGGCAACGCCCACCACGAGCGGAGCCTCGGGGCCAATTACCACGAGTCCGCATCCGTGGCTCTGCGCAAACGCCGCCACGGCCGCAGGATCGCAATCGTCGAGAACCACGTTCTCGCCGCAGCTCGCGGTGCCGCCGTTACCCGGCGCAATGTAGAGCTTGCCGGCGCGCGGTGATGCAGCGAGCTTAGCTGCCAGAGCATGCTCGCGGCCGCCGCTGCCCAACAACAGGATGTCGATGGTTTGAGTGTCCGCCTTCAAGGGTGCCTCCTCTATGGATGAACGGCCCGCTCCGCGCGAGCCCTTTGCAAGCAAATATACCCCTCGGCCGCCCGTCCGGGCTGCAAAGGGGTATATCGCAATAACCAAATAGTGCCGATTACTTCCAGAATCGGTTGATGATCTGCTCGCGACCGGCGCCGACGCCAATGAACGTCACGCGGGTGTGTGCCAGATCCTCGATAAACGTCACGTAGTCCTGAGCCTCCTGCGGCAGCTCGTCAAAGCTGCGGCAGCCGGTGATGTCGCACTTCCAGCCCGGGAGCTCCTCGTAGATGGGCTTGGCGTGCTCAAAGTGCACCTGATGCTCGGGCACGCTCGTGTAACGCTCGCCGTCGACGTCGTAGGCAACGCACACCTTGACGGTATCGAAGGCCGAAAGCACGTCGAGCTTGGTCATGGCGATATCGGTGAGGCCATTGACACGCGAGGCGTAGTTGGCGATGGGGCCATCGAACCAACCGCAGCGACGGCGACGGCCGGTGGTCACGCCGTACTCATAGCCCTCCTCGGTCAGCGTATGGCCGGCCTCGGACTCATAGGAAAGCTCGGTGGGCATGGGGCCCGAACCGACGCGGGTGATATAGGCCTTCATGACGCCCAGCACGCGGTCGACATTCTTCATACCGACGCCGGAGCCGGTGATGGCACCGCCGGCGGTGCAGTTGGAAGACGTCACGTACGGATAGGTGCCGTGGTCGATGTCGAGCAGCGTTGCCTGAGCGCCCTCGAACAGCAGGTCCTTGCCCTCGTCGATCATGTTGTTGAGCAGCAGGCTCGTCTCGGTGATGTAGGGGCGCAGGCGCTCGGCCATGGGCAGGTACTCGTCGCAAATCTGGTCCACGGTGTAGGTGGGCAGGTGGTAGATGAGCTCGAGCTCGGGATTCACGCGGGCAAGAGCGGTCTCCAGCTTGTCGCGGAACAGCGCCTCGTCCAGCATGTCCTGCATGCGCAGGCCGATGCGAGCCATCTTGTCCTGGTAGCACGGACCGATGCCGCGCTTGGTGGTACCGATGTTCTTCTTGCCGAGCTTCTGCTCAAAAGCACCATCCAGATCGATGTGGTACGGCATGATGATGTGCGCGTTGCCACTGATCTTGAGGTTCTTGGTGGTGATGCCGTCGGCCTCGAACATGTCAATCTCCTCAAGGACAACCTTGGGGTTGACGACGCAGCCGTTACCGATCACCGACACATGGTCGGAATACATGATGCCGGAGGGCACCTGGTGCAGGCCGTACTTCTTGCCGTTGACGACGATGGTGTGGCCGGCGTTATTACCGCCCGAATAGCGCACGACGGCATCGAAGTCGCCGGCGACCAGGTCGCAAATCTTACCCTTGCCCTCATCGCCCCACTGGGCACCGACCAAAACGGTTGACGGCATGTTTACTCCTCACATTCATGGACTGTCTACGCGCCGCGCTGGCACGCAGAAGCACAAAACATTCCCAGTATACCCGTGCAACGGGCGCCTGTCCTACTCCTCGGTATGCGCCCCATCAAGCTCATAGAACTTGGTGGATGCCGGCAGGAACATCAGGTCGACGTCACCGATCGGGCCCGAACGGTTCTTGGCCACGACGATACGCGTAACGCCCTCGTCGGGTCGATCGTCACGCGAGGCCTCGGCCGCATCGGCGGAGCGGTCCAAGAACATAACGATGTCGGCGTCCTGCTCGATAGAGCCCGATTCACGCAGGTCGGACAGCTGCGGGCGCTTGCCAGTACGGGACTCGACCTGACGCGACAGCTGCGACAGTGCAATGAGCGGGATCTTGAGCTCCTTGGCCATGATCTTTAAACCACGCGACATCTCGGAGACCTCGACGGTACGGCTCTCGGAGCGACGTCCCGGCGGAGGACTCACCAGCTGCAGGTAGTCCAGGATAATGATGGCCTTCTCCTTGTTGTGGAGCATGCGGCGGCTCTTGGCGCGGATCTCGGTCACCGTGGTGCCGGGCGTATCGTCAATCAGAATGTCGAGCTTAGACAAGGTCTGCGTGGCCTCGTTGATATTGGCCCACTGCTCGGGGCTAATGCGGCCCGTACGGAAGTCGCTGATTGAAATCATGGCGTAGGCGCAAATCAGGCGCTGGGCAATTTCCTTGCCCGACATCTCCAGCGAAAAGAAGCCGACGGTATAGCCCGCAGCGGCGGCATTCAGCGCCAGGTTCAGAGCGAACGACGTCTTACCCACGGCAGGGCGGGCGCCGATAATGATGAGCTGGCCCTCGCGGAAACCCATGAGCATGCGGTCGAGCGACGGGAAGCCGGTGGGCACGCCCGCGGCCTGTCCACCGGCCTTACACACTTCCTCGGCCTCGTTATAGGCCTCGACCATAAACTCGGTCAGTGTCTTATAGCTCGACTTGACCTCGCGCGCCGTGACCTTAAGCAGCTTGCTCTCGGCCAGCTCCACGACCTCCTTGGTGTCGGTGGGGGCGTTATAGGCCAGCGCGTTGATCTCGTTGGTGGCACCGATCAGCTCGCGCAGCATCGAGTCGCGACGGACGATGGCGGCATGGTGCTGCCAGTTCACGAGCGACAGGGTCTGGCCCATCAGCTCCAAAATGTAGGCCTCGCCGCCCACGGCATCAAGCTTGTTGATGCTGCGCAGGAAATCGATCAGCGAGATAGAGTCGATGGGAATGCGACTGTTGTACATATCGACCATCGCGGTGTAGATGGTCTTATGAATGGGCCGGTAGAAGTCATCGGGCTGCAGCTCGACCTGGGCCTCCTCGACCACCTCGGGCGACAGCAGCATGGCGGCCAGTACATTGGCCTCTGCATCTTGGTTTTGAGGGAGACCCAACTTGGAGCCACGGTCCTCGACCGTCAGCCCCATCTCCCTTTCGTCATATGCCATGAGCATCCTCATTCATATCGCTTGCGAGCATCCATAGTATCAGCCACGGTCCCAAAACGGGCCGCGCCCCGGCAATCATCACCGAACGAAACGGATGAACGGTCCCGTATATAGGACTTCGACGCAACGTTCACCATGACACTCACTCAGCGCAAAAAACAAAAGGGCGCCCTGGTCTCCCAGAGCGCCCTTCTTAGAACAAGATTGTTGCGTTGCAGCAAATGCTACTCGGCAGCAGCCTCAGTCTCGACCTCGGCGGTCTCGGCCTCGGCGACCTCAGCGGTCTCCTCAGCCTCAGCCTCGGCAGCGAGCTCCTCGGCGGTAACGCCGACGAGAACGACAACCTCGGCCTTGATCTCGCGGTACAGCGAGATGGCAACGGTGTGGGCACCGGCAACCTTGATGGGCTTACCGAGCTCGACGCGCTTGCGGTCGATGTCCATACCGAGCTGAGCCTTGATGGCGTCAGCGATCATAGCGGCGGTAACGGAGCCAAAGAGGATGCCCTCGTCGCCGACCTTGACGTCAACGGTGACCGTCTTGCCCTCGAAGGCAGCCTTGGTCTCGTTGGCGGTAGCCAGACGGACGGCCTCTCGCTTGGCGATGTTGTTGCGACGCTCGTCAAGCTGCTTGAGGTTGCCCTTGGTGGCGGCAACAGCGAGCTTCTTGGGGAACAGGAAGTTCTCAGCGTAACCCTGAGCGACCTCTACGACGTCACCCTCGCCGCCCTTGCCCTTGATCTCATCGAGAAGAATAACCTTCATGATGCGTCTCCCTTCTTAGCCGCGGTCGCGGTTGCCACGAGAGGAAACCACGGGGACGGTGTACGGCAGGAGAGCCATCTCGCGGGCGCGCTTGATGGCGTTGGCGATGTCATGCTGATGCTGCGTGCAAGCGCCAGTGACGCGACGGGGCTTGATCTTGCCACGGTCGGTCATGTACTTACGGAGAAGCTGAGTGTCCTTATAGTCGATGAACTCAGTGTTCTCCTTGCAGAACTGGCAGTACTTACGACGCGGCTGACGTGCAGAAAAATCATTAGCCATGTCAAAATACCTTTCGTTTGGCAACTTCGGCGAACCAAAGCCGCCTCTCACTCAAAAATAGGTGAACAGCCCTTAAAACGGGATGTCCTCATCGTAGACGTCGACCGCGGGCGGCGTAGCCACCGGTGCGGCAGGACGCGGTGCGGGCGCTGCAGGGGCTGCGGGGGCGTAACCGCCCTGATCGTAGCCACCCTGGCCACCGCGGGAGCTCATAAACTCGATCTCATCGACGATGACCTCAAGCTTGCTCCGGCGCTGGCCGTCGCGCTCCCAAGAGCTGTAGCGCAGCTTGCCCTCGATCGCAACCTTGTTTCCCTTTGCCAGGAAACGGCTCACGGCCTCGGCGCGCGTGCCGAACATAGTGCAGTCGACAAAGTTGGGATAGTCCTCCCACTCGCCAGTCTGCGGGTTGCGGCGACGATCGTTCACGGCGACGCCAAAGGACAGAACCTGGGTTCCGCCAGCGGTGGCGCGCAGCTCGGGATCACGCGTGAGGTTACCGGTGATGTTCACTCGATTGATGCTCATAACTCACTACTTCCTCTTGGGGCACAAGCCCAGTCCAAAACGACAGTCTTACTCCTGGTCGTCGCGACGGACGATCATGTGGCGGACCACAGCGTCGGTGATGCGCAGGACGCGATCAAGCTCGGCGATCTGGGTAGGATCTGCGTGGAAGTTGATGAGGGTGTAGTCACCATCGGTGAGGTCGTTGATCTCGTAGGCGAGCTTGCGCTTGCCCCACTCGTCAACGGAGTCGACCTTGCCAGCGCCCTCAGCGATCGTGGTATCGATACGCTTCATAACAGCGAGACGAGTCTCGGGGTCGAGCGACGGGTCAACAAAGAACAGCAGTTCATAAGCCTTCATATTGTCACCTCCTCTGGGCAAATGTGGCTTCAGGTCGTGAAGGTGCGCCTGAAGCAGGAAAAGACTTGGTAATAATATCTTTCAACCTCCCAGGCTGCAAGAATGTGCAGCTACAACCTCATGACCTCCACATATGTCCATACTCACACGGCATTTCATGCGTCTTCCAACCAAATGCTGACCAAATGCTTGACGGATCTGTGGACAAGATACGGCACTGCGGGGACAAGCCAAATCAAACCGCAGGTCAGCAATTGCAGGGCTGTGGTCGTGAAATGCATACCAGTGGTTCACAACACCGTTCAAAGATTTTTAAAATTGCTGCCACGTCGTTTATAAATACCCATTTTGAACAATTTGCCGCATGCAGCCATGCTGGTCAGAGCCCGTTTTTGGCCTCCTGAATCCCGTCACGAAGCCAAACGTTTCAAAAAATGCCAACTTTTCTGTTTGCACTTTGCGATTCCTCGTGTATACTGACTTTCGCATTTAACGGAGAGTTGTCCGAGTGGCCGAAGGAGCACGATTGGAAATCGTGTAGGCGTCAAAAGCGTCTCCAGGGTTCAAATCCCTGACTCTCCGCCAGTTAATTCCAAAGCAGGCCTTTGAGCCTGCTTTGTTTTTACCCCACGCGGAGGGGTGGCAGAGTGGTTGAATGCGGCGGTCTCGAAAACCGTTTGGCCTGTATAAGGTTACGAGGGTTCGAATCCCTCCTCCTCCGCCATTTAGATTGAGAAAGCTCCCGGGAATGGGAGCTTTTTTGTTGTCGGATCCCCTCTCGGCCGCACATCCCAACCAAACATGTACATCACCCTCCAAAAACGACATTTTTCGACATCTTTGGAGGCTGATGTACATGTTTGGATTGAGCTCACGGGAGTGGCACTATTCGGAAGGTGCCTCTTCGTCTCGCATGCCTTTCCAGTTGCGGATAAGCGCCTTGCGTAGTTCGTTTTGCTTTCGCTGGTACCCGGTGTCGGTACAGCGAGGCATGCCGAGTGCTTCGCGAATGTTGTTCATGGCGCGGTGAAAGGCGAGCTGGCTACCGAACTGAGCCGAAGTGAGCGTAACGATTCGATATCCCATTTGGGAGAGAACGGCCTCTCGCTCCGCATCTGTCCCCTTGCGCTCGAACTCATCGTGAAAGCCGCCCTTATATTCGATACCGAGCTCCCTGCGCTTGTAGGTAACGAGCGCATCGATTTTGAGTGTTCGAGCTTTGGCGCAATGCCAGAGACGTTGAGGGATCTCGAGCGGTTTGTTGAGTTCGATACCTCGGATGCCAACCCCGCCTTCGCTTGTTGGGAGCGAGAGGGCGATTGCCGAAGCGGTCTCCCTAGGCGAGGCCGAGTGATCGTAGATGTGCCTGAGCGCGAGCCGTGCACGTGTGGCACCGGGTTTGCCGGGGTGCCGATCGAGCAGTTCGGTTATTTCATCCTTGGAGGTGGTGGCTGGTTGCTCGGTATAAGGGTCGGCGGGATTGAGCCTCATGCGATAATCGCCGCAAACTTCATAGCCATATTCGAGATATTCGATCCTATCCATCCACTCGGCAGCGAGCACGAAGGTGAAGGCTTCGTCGGTGATGAAGATTCCGGGCGTCAACTCGTCAATATGCTCGTAGGGAAGATTTTGTCCAAGAATGTGGCAAATGACGCCTTTGGTGCGAATTCGCTCGAATTCGAATACAACCGAGATATCGACAGTCTTAAGCATATCGGACGGAATGCCGCAGTCGGTAAGGGCCTGTCGTATGCGCGCAACGCGTTGCTGGGTGGAGATGCCTTGTGCGCCTATCTGGTAGTCGTGCCGCGTAAGAGACTGAACCAAATTCTGGGGCGCATGATGGACAAGCCATGCGGTTTTATGCGAAATGAGAACAGGAGTATCCATTGAGGGCCTCTCGCTCTGAGCCGGTATCCAGCTCTTATGTCCGTTGAAGTGGGGGGATATACCGGATGTGAGTAAATTAACTCACTCATGCTGTGAGCTCAATCCAAACATGTACATCAGCCTCCAAAGATGTCGAAAAATGTCGTTTTTGGAGGGTGACGTACATGTTTTGGATCCCTGGCATTCCAGCAACGCCACGCCCGCATCCGCTGCTAACCGTTTACCGAGCAATAGGGTCGCAATCGGCGCCGAACATGTACTATGTACGGGCATTGTTCAAACCCGTAACTCAAAGGACCCCATCTTGCCCGTCGTCGCCGCTATAACCGTTACCTCACATGCCTCGGATGCCATGGTCGCTATCCCCTTTTGGCTCGAGATGTTCGCCGTTGTCGCTGCATCGATCTCGGGTGTGCTGGTTGCGCGCGAACACAAGCTCGACCTGGTGGGCGCGGTCGCGCTCGCGGTGGTCTGCGGTCTGGGCGGCGGTCTTTTGCGCGATATGACACTCCAGGTCGGCAACGTCTACATCCTCAACCAGCCAATGGCGCTGCCGCTCTCCATCGCCACAGCGGCCATCATCTACATCTTCCCGGCAATCGTCGATAAACCCGAGAAACTCATCCCATTGCTCGACATCGTCTCGGTCGGCATCTACGCCGCCACCGGAGCGGACAAGGCACTGGTTTATGGCTTTGCGCCGGCCGTATGCATCATGATGGGCTTTTTCACCGCGGTGGGTGGCGGCATGTTGCGCGACGGCTTTATGGGCGTGGTTCCGGGCATTTTCCAACGCACTAACTTTTATGCCATCGCGGCTATCGCCGGATCGGCAAGCTATGTGTGTCTCGTTATGAGCGGCATTATGAGCAATGTCGCCGCGTTAGTCGTATGCGTCGCGGTGACCATGGGCCTGCGCTGGCTCTCGCTGCGCTTTGACATCAAAAGCCCTACCGAGGAAGACATCGCGCGCTTCTTGCATCGCAAAAAGTAGACAGCACGGCACAACCCTTCGAAATGCAACCGAGAGGTTCTTTTAGAGCGCCCGCGCGTTGGGTACCCTGTTAGATACATGTTGAACACCTAACGAAGGACCACCTATGCCTTGCAATCAATTCCCGCCGACGCAACGTCGCAAAACGCGAGGTCGCCTCTTTTTCGCACTCGCCCTCATCGCGTTGGCGCTCGTTGCCCTTCCCGCCGGAGCCTTTGCCGGCACGGATACCGCCGGAAACGTTCTCGCGACCGACGAAGACTCCACCCCATCTGGCGTCGAAGGCGACCTGTACTGGGCCGGTCAGAGCCTCAACCTGGACGACACCTCCATCGGCCGCGATATTATCGCGGCAGGCGAGAGCTTGTCGATTCGCGACTGCACCGTAGGCGGAGCCGTTCGCCTGGCGGCGCGCACCATCGATATCTCCAAAACCGCAATCGATGGCAGCGTGACGGTAGCCGGTCAGCATGTCGTGCTCAACACTGGTAGCACCGCCAACTGTTTTTACGCGATGGGCGAGACAGTTGCCCTACGCGGCTCCGCCAAGTCGGCAGCGCTCGCAGGCGACACCGTGACCATCGATGGCACCGTCGACGGCGATGTCGAGGTTTGGGCCGATAAGCTCGTCTTGGGCAAGAACGCCCGCATTACCGGCACCGTGAACGCGCACGTCTCCGAGGACCCCGAGCGCGCCGCAGGAGCCGAGGTCGGCGCGCTCAAGATCGACCGCACCGAGAACGAAGATACTTCCACCCTTAACGATATCGTCGGCGGCGTCGTGGCCGCTGCCCTGTCGACCTGCTTTATCGCCCTGTTGCTCGAGCTCGTCTTTCCGCGTGCGACCGCCAGTGCCGCCGGCATGCTCCGCCAGCGCCCCACGCCCCTGTGGGTGAGCGGTCTTCTGGGCACGATTGCTGTCGTCCCCACCATCCTGCTGCTGATTATCTCTATCGCTGGCCTGTCGCTTGCCGGAACCCTCTTGTGCGCCGTGATCGGCGTCGCGCTGGTCTCCACCGCTTTTGCGGGCTGCGCAATCGCCCGCATGGTCGGACACAACCAGAACCGCTACGCCATGGCCGCCGTGGGCGGTATCGCCGCAGGTGCCCTCACGGGACTTCCTCTCATCGGCGACTTCGTCAGCGGCGTGGCCTTTGTCTTTATGCTCGGCTACATTATCCAAATCATCTGGCGCAACGCCCACCTCAAGCCCCAACAAGCCTCCAACACGCCAGGACTCCCCGCCGCCTAGCCGCAACCACCACAAAAGGGCCAGGCACCTTTGTGGTGGTGCAAAGCAACCTGACCCCATTGCACCAAAAAGGGCGCCGACCATTGCGGTCGACGCCCTTTCTTATTGGCGATTATAAGCCCCAGCGCTTATTTGTTGACCTGACCGGCGCGGACGGCAGCCTTCTTACGGTCGGTGGCGTTGAGCAGACGCTTGCGTAGGCGGATGTTCTTGGGAGTAATCTCGACCAGCTCGTCGTCGGCGATGTACTCCAGCGCCTCTTCCAGAGAGAAGGTGCGGGGCGGCACCAGCTGGACGGAGATATCGGAGGTCGAGGAACGCTGGTTGCCCAGGTTCTTGGTACGCGCAATGTTGACGACCATGTCGCCGGCCTTGCTGCGCTCGCCCACGATCATGCCCTCGTAGCACTCGGTGCCCGGCTCAACGAACAGCTGGCCGCGCTCCTGCAGCGTACCCAGAGCGTAGGCAACGGCCTTCTCGGTGGTCATGGAGATCATGGCGCCGTTCTGGCGGTTACCGATCTCGCCGGCGTAAGGACCATACTCCAGGAAGGTGTGGTAGAACACGCCCTCGCCGTGAGTGACGTTCATAATGCGGTTCTTAAGACCCATTATGCCGCGGGTCGGGATCTTGAACTCAAGGTGCGTCACGATGCCCGAGGTATCCATGCTCGTCATGATGCCACCGGAGGTACCGAAGACCTCGACGACCTTGCCCGAGTACTCGTCCGGGCACTCGACGACGGCCTGCTCGACGGGCTCTAGCTTGTTACCGTTCTCGTCCTTCTTAAACAGAACGCGGGGACGACCGACCCGGAACTCAAAGCCCTCGCGGCGCATGGACTCCATCAGGACGGACAGGTGCAGAATGCCGCGGCCAGAGACCTCGACGCCGCTCTTGTCCTCGAGCTCCTCGATCTTCATGGTCACGTTGTTCTCGGCCTCGTTGAACAGACGCTCCTTGAGCTGACGGGCACCCACGATATCGCCATCGCGGCCGACGAGCGGGGAGGTCGAAGCCTCAAAGACGATGGACAGGGTCGGCGGGTCGATCTCGATGGGCTCGAGCTCGACGGGGTTCTCGGGGTCGGTGTAGACATCGCCGATATCGGTGCGGTCGATACCCACGACAGCAGCGATATCGCCGGCGCCGACTTCCTGGCACTCGGTGCGGCCCAGATAGTCGAAGGTAAAGAGCTGCTTGACGGTAGCGGTGGCGCTGGAGCCGTCGTTCTTCACAACCAGGATCTGATCGCCCTGGTGAATGGTGCCGGAGTACACGCGACCGATACCGATGCGGCCGACAAAGTTGGAGTGGTCGATGGTCACGCACTGCATGGCCAGCGGGGCATTCTCGTCAACCTCGGGTGCGGGCATGTCGTCGATGATCATATCGAGCAGCGGATACATGTCCATGTTGCCGTCGTTGGGGTCAAGACTGGCAAAGCCATTCATAGCGCTGGCGTAGACCACGTGCTCCATGGCGAACTCAAGCTGGTCGTCGGTGGCGCCCAGGTCGGCCATAAGGTCCAGGCAGTCGTTGTAGGCCTTCTCGGGGTTGGCGCCCGGACGATCGATCTTGTTGATGACGATCATGATCTTGAGGCCGGTGTCGATAGCGTGACGAAGCACGAAGCGGGTCTGGGGCATGGGGCCCTCAAAGGCGTCGACCAGCAGCAGGGCGCCGTCGGCCATACGCAGCACGCGCTCGCCCTCGCCGCCAAAGTCGGCGTGGCCCGGGGTGTCGATGACGTTGATCTTGACGTCCTTGTACTCGATAGAGATGTTCTTGGCGAGAATCGTGATGCCGCGCTCGCGCTCCTGGTCGTTAGAGTCCAGGACGCGGTCCTCGACCTGCTGGTTGGCACGGAAGGCGTCCGTGGCACGCAGGAGCTTATCGACCATCGTCGTCTTGCCGTGGTCGACGTGGGCGATGATGGCGATGTTCCTCAGATTGTCTACGCGCATGTAGTTCCCCTATCTTCTATCCATATACAAACGGCACGCGTATGCGACCCGCCCAGCAACACAACGCTCAGCGGGAATATTGAGCCTTTTACCGAAAACTCGTTTATTTTAGCGATTTTAGATGAGAGGGGTTTCCTCACCTGCAGGTTCAGGGTCGCTCCACATAAAACCATCGCCGGCGCCCATGCCCTCATACAGCACATATGCCGAAAAGCCGCTCTCGAGCGTGGTCTCAAAGAAGCTCACGAGCAGAGCGTCGTGATAGCCACCGTCAATCTCGACGCAGCCGGTATAGCCGATGGCATAGCGGGCGATACGGCCCAGGCCCTCGTCCTTAAGACCCATCTTGTGCTCGGAGATAAAGTTGGTGGCGGCCTCGAGGCACGCCTCCTCGCCGTCCTCGTCGAGCGCTGCCAGATAGCGGTTGGAAGCAGCGTCCTCGATCGCCACAACTACGCCCGGATTCTCGCCGGCGGCAAGATCGTCCAAGAACGCGCCGATCAGGTCACACACCATGGCGTCGAGCTCGGCGGAGACGTTACCGGCGTCCTGCATATCCTGTGCCATCTTTAGACCTTCCCATCGAATCCGGCGTCGTTACAGTTCTTGTGCCTCGGCAGCGATCTTGGCGGCAGCGTCGCGGGCGCGCACCATATCCATCGCACGCTTGTCGAGTACCTTGATCTGGTTGGTCAGCATGACTGCATCGACCACACCCCAGATTACCAAGCCTGTTGAAATCGAAAACCCAAGCGCACCAACTGTACCACGAAGACGAGAACAGATTACTGCGACAAGGGCGGAGATGATAACCATCTTGATATAGGAGACGCGGCGCTCGCGAAGCGTGCGGGCCTGCGTCACATAGGCGATGCGAGCTGCCTCGGATGCCTCCGAGCGCATCTGGGCTTCACGCGCGATGGCGGCCGCTTCAGCCGATACGCGGGTACCCATCAGCAACCTCTCCGCTCGCGTGCCAGACATTTAGAAGTCATCGGGGGAGAGCGTATGGACGAACTCGTCGAACTTCTCGAACTCCTGCTCGTCGTCGACTTCCTCGGCGTGCGGTGAGACGGTACCCAGGCGATTCATGATGTCGTCTTCAACGAACATGGGGGCATTACTGCGTACGGCAAGGGCGATGGCGTCGCTCGGACGTGCATCGATTCTATGCTCGCTGCCATCGGCCAACACGACAACCGTCGCATAGAACACCGGCGGCTCGGCACGAACGATCTCGATGCGCTCGAGCTTGGCGCCCAGGGCATCGACAGTGTCAAGCAGCAGGTCATGCGCAATCGGGCGCTCGGCGCGACCGCTATCGATGCCACGGCTAATGGCCGCGGCCTCAAACGAGCCGGTCTGAATGGAAAGCGAACGCAGGGGTGCCGTCGAATCCGACTTGCCGCAGCGCTCACGAAGCACGATAAGCGATGGCACGGGACCGGCGGCCATGACGATGGTCTCTATGTCGACACGAACCATGGAACACCTCCGGTACGTAGCGGTTAACACGCGGCAGGGCCGCCGCATTGAATAGCTATACTACCCAATCTTTCGCCCAGCACACAAAATCAAAGCAGTTAATTTGGGACGGGGCTTTTTTGACTACTTTTGTTGGATAAGAAAAAAGCCCCGAGGCTATGCCCCAGGGCTCTTCACGTTTTGATGGTGGACCTGACAAGATTCGAACTTGTGACCTCCCGGTTATCAGCCGGACGCTCTAACCAACTGAGCTACAGGTCCATCATGGTGGAGGTTAGGGGGATCGAACCCCTGACCTCAGGCTTGCAAAGCCCGCGCTCTCCCAGCTGAGCTAAACCCCCACGGAGAAAGT
>CAJMSV010000020.1 GCA_905216175.1 uncultured bacterium
AACCGCCGCTTTCGGAAGATGTAGTTGCTGCCGGGTCGCCCCTCTAGCGTCTCACGAAGCTAGAGGGGTGCTAGAGGGGCGATTGTCTTGCGATATTTCCCCAGGTAAAACCTGCCAAAATAAACCTGTCCCTTTTTGGCAGGTTACTGATTCATGGCACCGTGAATGTAGGGGGTGACCTCGGGGGAGATATGGTCGCAGCCCAGCTCGCGCAGCGCGGACTTGATAACGGCGGGCAGCGGGGTTTTGCCCTCGGCATCAACGGCGTTGCCACCGAGGGCAGCAATCTTGGCGACATCTGCGGGTGCGGCCTCGATATGCATGCAGCCGCCGACCAGGCGCGCGCGTACCTGTGCCAGATTAAGATCGTGCAGGTAATCCTCGCAGGCGCGGATCAAATCGACCTTCTCACGCGTAAGCTTCTCGCCCGTGGGGACGCGCGTGGCAAGACATGCTCCCGCCGGCAGGTTCCAAACGGGATAGCCCCATGCGCGCAGCAGCTCGCGCTCTTCGTCCTTGGTAAAGCCGACCTCCATGAGAGGGGAGCGTACGCCGAGCTCTTCGGCGGCGCGCATGCCGGGACGGTAATCGCCGCGGTCGCTCGCGTTGCTGCCATCGATGACGGTGGGAAAGCCGAGCGACTTGGCGTGGTTGACGATGGCGGTAAAGCCGGCGTGCTTGCAGTGGTAGCAGCGATTGGCATCGTTGCAGGCTACTTGGGGGAGCTGCAACTGATCCACCGAAAGATTAAGCACGGGGAGCTTAAAATGCGGCCCCTCATTGGCCTGCCCATCAACGGACTGCTCAAACGAAGCCTGCTCGGGCGTGCCGATGAGCGGCGTGGTGAGATGGACGAGGAGGGTATTGGTAGGCATGATGCGGGCGCATACGGCGGCCAAAAAGCTGCTGTCAACGCCGCCAGAAAACCCGATAGCCACGCGCCCGTATGCCAAAAGCAGCTGTTCGAGCGCCGATAGCTTGTCTTGAAGCTCCTCTGCGGGTGCCGTGGTGTCTAAATTCATGAAACGATCCTTATCGTTGAGTACTCGATCAAAAACTATAATCCTAATGCGTTACTTGCCATAAGACTTCTATCTGTGTAACGAAAGTGCAATATGGTATATACGTTATATACAAGTTGCCAAATGCGGTAGAGTTGCAGCAACGCGACAGCGAGAGTCGATGGGGGACCGATATGATCAAGGCTGTTATTTTTGACATGGACGGAACGCTGGTCGATACCGAGCGTTTGGGGATTAAGGCCTGGAAGGCAGGCGCCGCTGAGCTGGGGCTCGCGATTGATGATGCGCTGATCCATCAGTTTATCGGCCGCACGCTGCCCGATGTTATGGACATCCTTGATAAGCATTACGGCAGCCACGAAACCACCGAGGCGATCTATCGTCGCCACAAGGAGATTCGCGACGAGATGGTCAAGACCGAACTGGAACTTAAGGCCGGCGCCGCCGAGTGCCTAGACGAGCTGCTGGCTGCGGGCTATCACGTGGGCCTAGCGACGTCGTCGCGCCTCGTTACGGCCGAGCGCAACCTTAAGATGGTCGGTCTTTTTGACAAGTTTGAAACGGTAACGTGTGGCGAGGACGTCGCGCACGGCAAGCCTGACCCCGAGATGTATCTGCTCGCCTGCGAGCGCGCGGGCTTTGCTCCCGAGGAATGTGCCGTGGTTGAGGATTCGCGCAACGGCTGCGTCTCGGGCATTACGGCCGGCTGCCACGTCTTTGCCGTCCCCGATATCGTGCCGCTGCCGCAGGACGTGGTGGATGGCTGCGAGGCCGTGCTCGATACGCTGTTCGACCTTACGGCGGCAATCAAGGCTGTGCGCTAGAAAATTGCGGCGTTGAAACGAGCGATTGCTCACATTTGCGCTTAAGCAAAAGGGGCCCGGCAATGGTCGGGCCCCTTTTGCTTAAGCGGCGACTTAGCATACTCGCGGGCGTGCTATAGATACGCACCGAGGTTGATGGCCGTGGCGTCGGTCTGGCTGCTTGCCTGGGTGCTGGCGCGTTCCAGCAGGAACGGCCGCACGAGTTCTTGGCGGTTGATGTCCTCGATGGCCGTGACTGCGGTGACGGTGCGCGCGGCAGAGCTGACGTGGATATGCTTGGTCTTTGTCGGGACCTTGTTCTCGATTTGCTCCATGAGCAATTGAACGCCCTTGCGGCCAATCTCGTAGCCCGGGGGCGCTACCGTAGTGAGCGGGACCGATCCGCTCCAAGCGAGTGGGTTGCCATCGCAGCCTGCTACGCGTACTTGCCCGGGGACAGAGATGCCCTTGTCGACCAGTGCCGAGATAACGCCCGAGGCCAGCACGTCGGTCAGGCCGACGACAAAATCGGGGCGTTCGTCGGCAGGGCGCCCGGCAATCTGAGCACCAATACTGTAGCCGTCGGCTGCGGTATTCCACTCTCCGGCGTCAATGACTTCAATTTTGATATCGGGATGTAGGGCGAGCGCCTTATGAATGCCAAGGACGCGCAGGGTGAGTTGCATAAATGCTGCTCGGCCGACGACGACAATATGGTGCGCGCCGCGGGCGATGGCAAGTTCGGCAATGATGCGACCCTGGGCCTCGTTGTCGGCCGCTACGTAGTAGCCGGGCTCGGAGCAATGGATGTCCAGATGGACGATCGGCACGGGCATCTTGGTCATGGCGGGGTGCCAGTCGGGGGATGCCATGGGCTGAACCATGACGCCGGACATCTGGGTGCCCATAAAGTAGCGCAGGTAATGGTCCTCGAGAATATCGTCGTTATCGGCGTTGGCGATGAGCAAGTCGTAGCCGTGCTTGCGGGCCTCGTTGTGGGCGCCGCTGGCAATTTGGAGCGAAAAACCGTGGTCGAGACGGGGGAGCACCAAGCCAAAGGACTTGGTGGCGCCGCCCGCGAGCTGACGAGCGCTTTGGTTGGGCAGGTAGCCAAGGCGATTGATGGTCTCGTTAATGAGCTTGAGGGTCTCGGGGCGCAGCTTTTCGGGGTGGTTGAGCGCGTTGGAAACCGTGCCCAACGAAACCCCGGCCTCGCGCGCGACGTCGCTGATTTTTACCTTTGCCATAGCGGCCCCTTTGATGCGTTTCAAGTACAAGCCAGATTGTAGCATCCCAAACCTACCAAAAAGGGACAGGTTTATTTTGGCAGGTTTATCTGGGGAAACGCCGTTGCCAGCGCGACCACCACGAAGGGGGCAGGCACCTTTGTGGTGGTTTGGACCGGCTGGATGTGTGTGCATCGAGTGGTATCTAAGTTGAGATACCACTTCTGGTATATCAGCTTGCGTTTGCGTGAGTACAATACTCGAACGTTATACGTCTCAGCGCCCCTTGTGCGTGGACGTCTTGCAGTCACGCGAACGAAGGGATTTATCTTATGTGCGGAATCGTCGGCTACACCGGCTCTGATATTGCAAAGAACATCCTGGTCACGGGCCTCAAGCGTATGGAGTATCGCGGCTATGACTCCTCGGGCGTCGCGCTCGAGGTGGGCGAGGGCGCCGCGGCGCACCTCGATGTCATCCGCCGCGTGGGCAAGGTCGCGGGCTTGGAGAGCGAGCTTTCCAACTTCGACAGCGACGCTACCTGCGGTATCGGCCACACCCGTTGGGCCACCCACGGCAAGCCCTCTGTCGTTAACGCTCACCCCCACACCAGCTGCGACGGTCGTATCGCCATCGTCCACAACGGCATCATCGAGAACTTCGCCGAGCTGCGCGAAGAGCTGGAGGGTCGCGGCCACCACTTTAAGAGCGAGACCGATACTGAGGTCTTCGCGCATCTGATCGAAGAGGCTTATGCCGAGACGCACGACCTGATGGCCTCCGTGCGCGAGGCTTGCACCCACGTGGTCGGTGCCTATGGTCTGGCCGCCGTGTGCGCTGACGAGCCCGGCGTGATCGCCGTGGCCCGCAAGGATTCCCCGATCGTGGTCGGCGCGGGCGAGACCGGCGCCTATGTTGCCTCCGATGTCATTGCGCTCATCGATGCCACCCGCGATGTCGTGGTGCTCGAGGACGGTCAGTTTGCCAAGCTCACGCCCGCAGGCGTCGAGTATACCGACGAGGCCGGCAACGTTATCGAGCCCAAGGTCACCCACATCGACTGGGACCTGGACATGGCAGAAAAAGGCGGTTATCCCGACTTTATGCTCAAGGAAATCCACGAGCAGCCGCGCGTCGTGCGCGACACGCTGGTCGGTCGTATGACGCCGGCTGGCGAGCTCGACATCGACGAGCTGGGCCTTTCGCTCGAGGAGCTCAACGATATCGACCGCGTATATGTGATTGCTTGCGGCACTAGCTATCATGCCGGACTCATCGCCAAGAATCTCATTGAGGGCTGGGCTCGCATCCCCACCGAGGTGGAGGCGGCCAGCGAGTTCCGTTACCGCAACCCCATCATTACGCCGACGACGCTTGTCGTTGCCGTATCCCAGTCGGGCGAGACGGCCGATACCCTTGCCGCCATTCGCGACGCGCGCATCAAGGGTGCCAAGGTCTTCGGCATCACCAACGTGGTGGGCAGCCCCGTGGCGCGTGAGAGCGACGGCGTCATCTACACCAAGGCCAACAAGGAGATCGCGGTCGCCTCGACCAAGAGCTTCATCGGCCAGGTTGTGAGCCTTACGCTTTTGGCCCTGCTGCTGGCGCAGGTCAAGTACCGCTTGACCACCAAGCAGGCGCGCATGCTGTTCCGCGAGCTTTCCGATACGGCCGAGCAGATCCAGTGGATTTTGGATACCCAAACCGAGGCCGTTCATGAGGCCGCCCTGCTGTGCAAGGACGCGCAGTCGGCGCTGTTCGTGGGCCGTGGCATGGGTGCCGCTATTTCCTACGAGGGTGCGCTTAAGCTCAAAGAGGTCAGCTACCTGCACGCCGAGGCATATGCCGCCGGTGAGATGAAGCACGGCCCTATTGCCCTGATCGACCCGGGCTTCCCTGTCATCGCCGTGGCCACCAAGAGTGCCACCTACGACAAGACCGTGTCGAACCTTATGGAGTGCAAGGCGCGCGGCGCCAAGGTCATCGTCGTTGCCACCGAGGGCGACGAGGAGATCAACAAGATCGCTGACTGCATCATCCGTGTGCCAGCAGTCCGCGACGTGTTCAGCCCCATCACGGCGAGCGTCCCGCTGCAGCTGCTCGCCCGCGAGGTCGCCATCCTGCGCGGCTGCGACGTCGACCAGCCCCGAAACCTCGCCAAGAGCGTGACCGTGGAATAACTAATATTCCGCCGTCCTAACGACTAAGGCCCGGCTCCGCATTTGACGGAGCCGGGCCTTGTTGCATTTGACCAGATAAAACCTGCCAAAATAAACCTGTCCCTTTTTGGCAGGTTAGCGGAGCTTGCTGGTCTCGAAGTACTCGGGGAACTGGTCCAGAACCTCGGTTTGGTTGCGGAACATCATGTGCAGGTGCTTGCTGACCAAAAAGCTCGCTTCGATGGGGTCGCGACCGGCGATAGCGCGGCGAATCTGCTTGTGCTCGTTCACGATGTCCTGATTGTCGAGAACCTGCGTGGCGGCGCGCAACCAGCGGAAGCGCTCCAGGTCGGCATTGGTCTCTTCGAGCCACGACCACACGGTGCTGCGGCATGCGATGCTAAAAATCATGTGATGCATGAGGTTGTCGCTCAAAAAGAAGCCGATGCGATCCTCTTCGGCCATGGCTTTTTCCTGCAGCGCGATGGCGCGGTCGAGCTGCTCGATGCCGGCCGACGTGGCTCGCGCACAGCACTCCACAATCACCTGCTTTTCCAGATGCTCGCGGATGTAACAGGCACTCTCGGCAAGGGTGAGGTTGATGGGTGAGACGTAGGTGCCGCTCTGGGGCACGGTGCGCACCAGGCCCTCTTGCGCCAGACGCACCAGTGCCTCGCGCACAGGGGTGCGCCCCATATCCAGGTCGTCACAAAGTTGCTTGACGCCCAGCTTTTCGCCTGGCTTGTAGTCCAGGTAGACGATTTTGCGTCGAATGGTGTGGTAGGACTGGTCCTGTAGGCTCGTTTCCTGCTCGCCGACGTGCATCGATTCTTCCATAGCGCCTCGCAACTGTTCTATCAAACTCATATGTCAGTTGTTAATTATGCCGCGAATCAGCTCTCCGCGGTGGGTAATTCGGCTGTTGCCTGAGAACTATTGCGGCATCTTAGTCTGTGTTTGCGCAAGGCTGTGCTCAATGTTGCCGTATCATAAGCCGTCGCAAACGTGAAATAGAAAGAAGGAATCCCATATGCAACTGGCAAATATCGTACGCGAGCGCTGGAAAGGCGTCTTGTTCTGCCTGATCATCGCCATTCCCGCGACGTTGCTCGGCAAACAAATTGAGGTGGTCGGCGGTCCGGTATTTGCCATCCTCTTTGGCATGGTCCTGGCGCTCGTCTTTCCCAAGAATCGTCGCGAACAGCTCGCCGCTGGCGTTACCTATACGTCCAAAAAAGTCTTGCAGTACGCGGTTATCCTGCTTGGCTTTGGCATGAACCTCTCCCAGATTTTGTCCAAGGGCGCCCAGTCGCTGCCGATTATCGTGGCGACAATCTCGACCTCGCTCGTCATCGCCTTTGTGCTCTGCCGCGTTATGAACGTGCCGGGCAAGATCGCGACGCTTGTGGGTGTGGGTTCGTCGATTTGCGGCGGTTCTGCCATCGCCGCGACCGCGCCCGTCATCGATGCCGACGATCGCGAGATTGCCCAGGCTATTTCGGTCATCTTCCTGTTTAACGTTATCGCGGCGCTCGTGTTTCCGACGCTCGGCGGCATGCTCGGGTTGACCAACGAGGGCTTTGGCCTGTTTGCCGGCACTGCCATCAACGATACCTCGTCCGTAACGGCTGCGGCGAGCGCCTGGGACAGCATGCATCCCGGCGCCAATGTGCTCGAGAGCGCCACAGTGGTCAAGCTCACCAGGACGCTGGCCATTATTCCCATCACGCTGGTCCTCGCATGCTGGCAGATGCATCTGGCACGCAAGGCCGGCGGTGACGCTAAGAGCACGTTCTCCCTTAAACGCGCGTTTCCCATGTTTGTGCTGTTCTTTGTGCTGGCGAGCGTGATCACTACGGTGCTTCAGCTTCCTGCATCCATTACGGCGCCCATCAAGGAGCTGTCGAAGTTCTTTATTGTGATGGCCATGGCGGCTATTGGTTTTAATACCGATATCGTCGAGCTGGTCAAAAAGGGCGGCAAGCCCATCGCGCTGGGCTTTTGCTGCTGGATTGGCATCGCGTGCATGAGTTTGGGAATGCAGCACGTACTGGGAATCTGGTAGAGAAGTAGCTTATTTGCGTGCTGCGTGCTGGTGAGCGTATGCCTGCGGTGGAGCGATAGGAGCTCTTGCGGGTATGGCTTGTCCGCAGGTTTATAAGTCCCGAAGAGCTCTTATCGCCCCGCCAGGATGGCGATGCGGGGCAACACCTATACTCGCAGGGCGGCGCTTTCTGCCCTATAGTGTTTGGTGGGCAATATCGTTCAATTCTGAAACACTCGGCCGTGCGACCGTCGGCGGTTGCATGTCGCCGCGGACAGGGGCAAATCATGGATAGCGATGCCAAGCTGAACATCTTGACCGAGGCCCTAGCTGCTGCCGGGGCTTCGGCATTGGCAATCGATGCGCGTGGGGACGTCGCGATCTCGACCATGAATGACGCGGCGCTTGAGCGGGATGTGGCGGCTTTTGTCGCTGAGCGCCTCGACCGTATAGGAGACGGTGCGCGTCTGGTTATGGGGCGTGCGGGTGCGCGCCTGAGCCTGACCGTTCGCCCCACCGACAAAGAGGGTGGGAGCCTTTGGGTCGTCGTGGTCCGCGAGGTGCGCGGCGCCGCGGCGCATGCGGGCATCGAGTGGCTCAACGCCGACGAAGTTGAGGCCCGCTACGAATCGAGCGCGTACGGCATCGTTGAGGGTGCCGCTGCGGTGGCTGCACCGGTTGCCGAGAGCTATGCGCGCGGGGTGCCCCTTATGCTCGAGGGCGAGTTGGGCGCGGGCCAGGTCGAGATCGCCAAGCGCCTCTATCTGGCTGGCCCTTTTGCCGATCAACCCTTTGTTTCCGTTGCGCTCGATGAGCTCACCGAGCGCGGTTGGCGCCACGTGCTCAAAAGCGCCGAATCGCCGTTGTTCCAAACAGGGCTGACCCTTTGCATTGAGGGCTGGAACGCGGTTGGCCCCCAGCGCCTCCGCGAGCTGGTCTCCACGATGGCCGACACCGCGTTGGCGACGCGCTGCCATGTGGTGCTGACGGCGAATGACATGCCGGGCGGCAGCGAAAGTGATCAAGCCGCCTTTGTGACCGAGCGCTTCGCCTGTGCGGTGAGCGTGGCGCCGGCAATCGCCGAGCAGGGGGCCGCGTCGACGAAGGTTGCGCGCTATTTGGAATATCTCGCTGATGCATTTGGGACGGCAGCGCCCACGCTGTCTGCCGCGGCGACGAAGACACTCGATGCTTACCGCTGGCCGCGCAATTATCTGCAGCTCCGCGAGGTCTCGGAACGACTGTATATATTGGTGGGGGCGGGCACGGTGGACCGCGCTATGGCGGAGGAAGTGCTCGCCCAAGAGGACGTGATTAAGACCGCAACCTTTGGTGCCCCGACACTCGAAAGCGACCTGTATATCCTGCGACCGCTGGCCGATACCGGGCGAGATATCGCGCATCTGGTTGTAGATCATCTCCACGGCAACCGAACCCGTGCGGCGGAGGTACTGGGCATAAGCCGTACAACGCTGTGGCGCTTGCTGAAGGACGATGACCGTTGAGCGAGGCGCCCGTGACCGCGCGCGACGCGTGTGCTACAGTCCAAAGCGTTATTGTTTCGATTTGGTTACGGCGTGCGAGGGCATATGGCTGAGACATCAAAACCGAGCCGCAGAAGGCGGAGTGCCGCGCCGGTCAACCGACGCACGACATCGGTGACGTGGGGCAAACACGCCTCGGGGTTTGATGGCTCGTTCAAGCGCACTAAATACGGTTATCCTTCGGCAAGCGCCCGCTTGGCCATGCAGGCAGAGTCCTCGCTGTGGGGCCGCAAACGCGTGGTGGGCTCAAAGCTCAAGCACGACGGAACGCTCGGTTACATCAGCCGCGGGGCGGCTCGCCGCAGTGGGCTCAATCCTGCTGGTTGGCATCGTTATGTGCCGATCGTGGCCGTCGTTGCAGTGATCGTCATCGCACTCGCTGCGCTTGGCTACGCCGGCGGTGGCGCCAACTTGGACGCGGTGTTTAAATCGCCCGAGCTCGCGCATGCAGGCACAGAAGTTGTCGAGGGCGCTCAGACCCAGACGGGCGTTGCGCCCCAGCGCGGCATCGTCGCGGCGGCCTCCACCATCGCCGACGCGCAAAAGGACGAGGACGAACAAGGCAGCGGAGTCGAAACGACCCAGGCAAATGAAACGGCAACAACTCCATCGGCGGGATAAGTTGCGAGTGGGGCAGCTAATTTGGGACGGGGCTTTTTTAGCTGCCCAAGACAGTGGCTCATTCGATGTCAGTCGCCAAAAGCGAGCGAGCCGCATTTTCGCCAAGGTGACGTGAAATGAGAGGGCGCTGACCTTCTGGTCGCGCCCTCGAAATTGAACGTCAGATTGGCGTGAATGCGGCCCGCGCAGCGTCAACGAGCCCGCCGTTCGGTAGAACGGCGGAACGAATTACCTTACGTAGATGACGTTGTCGCGGCGCGGCTTTGCCTCGGGTAGCGTGTCCTCGGCGTAGCCCAGAATGCAGTGACCGACACCGCGCAGGCTGCCGTCGGCGGGCAGGCCCCAGCTGGCCAGCAGCTCCAGGCCCTCGGGCGAGTCAAAGACCTCATGCGCGCGGTGAATCCAGCACGAATCGACACCCAGCGCATAAGCGGCGTTGAGCAAGTTGCCCATGGCGAGCGAGCCGTCTTCCAGATGTGTGGGCACGCTGCGGTCAACCAGCACCACCACAACGGTCTTGGCGCCATAGAAGGGGTCGCTGTTGCTGCCCATGACCTGGGCGTTGAGCTGTGAGAGACGCTCGACGGTCGCGGGGTCGGTGACGGCGACAAACGTCACCGGCTGGCGGCCCATGCCGCTCGGTGCATATTGGCCGGCTTCGATAATACGTGCAAGCTTTTCGGCCTCGACGGGACGATCACTGTAGTTGCGGCAGCTGCGGCGGTGAATGAGTGCTTCGATGGTCTCCATGGTGTCTCCTTGCGGTGGCGTTGCAGATGCCACGTTCATACCCGTCGGGCTCAAACGATAGACGGTCAATTGCCCGGCCAAAAGGATAGATTCCAATTGGGAAAGTAGGTTTGCATAAAAGTACCTTCAGAATGTGACAAACAAATGGGATGGTTAAACGTTTTATCCCGTCTACCCTGCGGTTTTTTACCACTTGCCTAAATGACGAACGCATAACCTCTGATAAAGGTTTTACTAAAGGAGTACCAACGTTTATCAATGCGCCGTGGTGGCGCCGGGCCAGGAGGTAACATCATGTTCCAGGCTGGAGATGTCGTCGAGACCGATTTCGAAGGATTTCTGAAGCTGCTGCGTTCCAAGACGCGCGCTTTCGTGTCGATCAACGATCACGAGTACTACATCACGCACACCGATGGCTATTGGCGTGTTCAGGATTGCGAGGCCCTCAACGACAAGGGCCACTTTACTGACTGCTCCGAGCTGGTCAACACGGTCTGCGAGGTCGTCGAGCTGCCGTGGATTGCCGGCAAGAGCCTGCATGACAGCTTCTCGGGCGCTACGGTCTATGAGGCCGTCGCCGCTTAACAGGCAATATAACCCGATTTTCACGTGACCGCTGGCGCCGCCCCCGCGCCGGCGGTCTTTTTCTGCCGATAGGCCATAAAAGTGCGCGCATTTGCGGAGAGCCTGTTGACGATAGTCAAAACTCGGACTAATCTAGAGACACAAAATTGGTCAAAAATCGGACAATCGAATGGTGGGATAGATGAATAGTGCGGTTACGTTGGTCGACTTCGACCGGTTGCTCAATGGACTCGACCATATCTATTCGGAGTTCTCGCGCGCCTGCGGCCTTTCGGACTGCGCTTACTGGATGCTCGTCGATACCAGCACGGCGGGCGGCAGTATTGCCGTAAGCCGTCTGACAAGCGAATGGTTCTACAGCAAGCAGACCATCAACTCGGCAATTAAAACCTTGACGGCGCGGGGCTTCGCCACGCTGGAGTTTGCCGAGGGCAGCCGTAAGAACAAGGTTGTGAGCCTGACCGAAGAGGGCAGGCGATTTGCCGAGCGTTATGCGTTGCCGGCACTCAAGGCCGAGAAGCGAGCCTTTGGCGCGCTTGAGCCGTGTGAGCAGCGCGAGATTATGCGCTTGATCGGCAAATTCTCTCAGGTGCTCGGCGATGAGTGCGATGCCTTTAAGCAGCATATCGCTGCCGAGAGCCAAGCCGAGAATCAAGGTGAGGGGGAGTCGTGCGACTGTTAATGAGGTTTCTAAAGCCATATCGAGGGCTTGTCGCAGTGACGCTGCTGGTGCTGCTGGTGGATAACGTCGGTACGCTGTTGGTTCCCACGATGCTGGCGAACATGGTCAACACCGGTATTACCACGGGCGATGTCGACTACATTTTACGCAACGGCCTATACATGTTTATCGCGACCAGCATGGCTAGCGGCGGCACGGTGCTGGGCTGCTATCTTTCGGCGCGCCTGGCCGCCAACGTGGCTTGCGATATCCGCAATGCCGTGTACGACAAATCGCTCGAGCTCGCGGCCAGCGATTTTGAGCGCTTTGGCACCGGATCGATGATCACGCGCTCGCTCAACGACATCAACGTGATTCAGCAGGCGATTCTGCAGACAATTCAGCTGGTGCTGCCCGTGCCGTTTTTGGCTGTGGCGGGCATCATCTTCGCCTGGTTTATCGATCCCGCCATGGGCACGCTTCTGGGCGTAGTCGTTGCGATTGTGCTGGTGGCGGCGGTCTTTACGGTTGCCAACGCGGCACCGATTTTTATGCGCCTACAGGGCTTTATCGACCGCATGAACGTGGTGCTGCGCGAGAATATTGTGGGCGTGCGCGTCATCCGTGCGTTTAACAAGGAGCGCCACGAGGAACGGCGTCTGGACGAGGTGTTTAGCGAATACGCCGCCAACGCCATCAAAGTCAACCACCTGTTTGTGGGCCTCGACAGCTCAAGCTTCTTTTTGATGAACATCGCCGAGGTGGCGGTGCTGTGGGTGGGCGGCAACCGCGTAGGCACCAACGCCATGCAGATTGCGAGTATCTCGGCGGTGCTGGAGTATGCAATTCTGATCCTGTTCTTTGTGATGATGGCCCAGATGGTGGTGCTGACGCTTCCGCGTGCCGCGGCATGCCTAAGCCGTGCACAGCAAGTGCTGGAGATTGAGCCGAGCATCGTCGATGGCAAGCGTACGCTTGATGCGGCCGCGTCCGACTCAAAGGACGGGGCCGATGCGGTCGCCGTGTTCGACCATATGTCGTTTCGCTTTGACGACGCCGACGAGGACACCCTGTGCGACCTGAGCTTTGCCTGTCGCCGCGGTCAGACGACTGCGATCGTCGGCTCGACCGGTTCGGGTAAGTCGACGGTGGCAAAGCTTCTGCTGCGCTTCCACGATGCCACCAAGGGCGCCATTCGCCTGGACGGCGTCGATCTGCGCGAGCTTTCGCAAGATGAGATCCGTGGACACATCGCCTATGTGCCGCAGAAGGCGTGGCTGTTCTCGGGCACCGTGGCAAGTAATCTGCGCTTTGGCAACGAGGACGCGACCGAGACCGACATGCTTCACGCGCTTGAGGTTGCCCAGAGCACCTTTGTGCTCGATCAGCCTCAGGGGCTCGATACCCCGGTTGCCCAGGGCGGTACGAACTTTTCGGGCGGCCAGCGCCAGCGCCTGGCCATTGCTCGCGCGCTCATGAAGCAGGCCGATCTGTACATCTTCGACGACAGTTTTTCTGCTCTGGACTTTAAGACTGATGCCGCCCTGCGCCATGCGTTGCAAGATGAGACGCGTGACGCTGCGGTGCTCATCATCGCGCAGCGCATCTCGACGATCTTGCACGCCGACCAGATTGTCGTGCTCAAGGACGGCGAGGTTGTGGGCTTGGGCACGCATGGCGAGCTTATGGAAACCTGCGAGGTGTACCGCGCCATCGCGGAATCGCAAATGAAGGGAGGTGAGTAGCATGGCCGAGGAGCTCAAGAAGCAGGGCGGCGTTGATGACGCCGTTGCCGCGGGGCTGGTCGAGGAAACGGCTGCCGTGGCACCCGAGCTGGATGACGCCGCCAAGGCTGCAGCCGAGCGCGAGGCTCGCCGCCAAGCGCTCTACGAGGAAAACGAACGTGCCGAGGACGAGCGCGCCCGCGCCGAGGCGGCGCGCCTGCGCGATGTGGACGACGAAGACGAGGACGAGACGCCTCGGGATACCTGGGCGACGGTGCGCCGCCTGTGGAGTGAGGCTGCCGGCGACCATTGGCGCTTCTATATCGTGTTCGCGAGCATTGTGTTCTATGCCATCTTTAACACCGCTGCGCCGGCATATAGCGCCCGTGTGATCGATGAGATGTGGGGCCACATTCAGGTGGCGTTTGCCAACGATACCACCTTCAACATCACCTGGGAGAACTGCGGCAGGACCATCTTCATCTACTTTATGATTTGGACGGCCGCTGCCTCGTTCTACGCGCTCCAGAGCTTTTTGATGTCGAGCGTGGCCGAACGCCTCAATCTGCGCCTGCGCAACCGCATCGCGCAAAAGCTCAACCGTCTGCCGCTCGCCTATTTTGACGCGCATCGTCCCGGCGAGGTCGTCAGCCGCGCGACCAACGACCTGGACAAGATGTCCGAGAGCATGCAGCGCGGATTGCTGCAGCTGCTCGTGTCGATCGGCACGGTTGTTGGTGCTGTGAGCGTGATGTTCGTGTTCAGCGTGCAGCTTACGCTCGTCTTTCTGTTCTTTACGGCACTGTCGCTGCTGGTGACGAAGGTCGTCTCGCGTCGCACACACGATGTGACCGGCGAGCGCCAGGAGTGGGTGTCCAAGATTACGAGTGCGGTCGAGGAAGGCTATTCGGGCCGTCTGGTGATTCGCGCGTTTAACCGCGAGCGTCAGAGCTCCGCTGAGGTGCACGAGGCCTCGGGCGAGCTGGCGCGCGTGAGCACCAAGGCCGACTTTATGATCAACGCCGTCGGACCCACGGTTCGCTTTATTGGTCGCCTGGCGCAGATCGTGATCGCGCTCGTGGGCTGCAGCATGCTGGTCGCCGGCCACATGACCGTCGGCGTGTTCCAGGCGTTCTTCCAGTTTATCTACGAGGCGTCCGAACCCATGACGCAGCTGTCGTTCACTTTCAACTCGCTGCAGAGCGCGCTGGCGAGTGCGGAGCGCGTGTTCGACCTGCTCGATGAACCAGAGATGGAGGCCGATCCGCTGCCGGACGAGGCCGCCAAGCTGCCGGGTCGCATTGAGGGCCGCGTCGCTTTTGAGCACGTGCGCTTTGGCTATTCGCCCGACAAGCCGCTTATGCGCGACGTGTCGTTTACCGCCGAGCCGGGCCAGAAGGTTGCCGTGGTGGGAACCACGGGCGCAGGCAAGACGACGCTCATCAACCTGCTCATGCGCTTTTACGAGATTGACGGCGGGCGTATTACGCTCGACGGCGTAGATACGAGCCGCATGGACCGCGGCGAGCTACGTCAGCAGTTTGGCAAGGTGCTGCAAGACGCCTGGCTGTTCGACGGCACGATTGCCGAGAACATCGCCTACGGCTGCCCCGAGGCAACGCGCGAGGAGATTGTTGCGGCTGCGCGCGCCGCCCAGGTTGACTTCTTTGTGCGCACCATGCCGCAGGGCTACGACACGCGCGTGGCCAACGATGCCGAAAGCATCAGCCAGGGCCAGCGGCAGCTGCTGACCATCGCACGCGTGCTGCTCAACAACCCGGCGATTCTCATCCTGGACGAGGCGACCTCAAGCGTGGACACGCGCACCGAGCTTGCTATCGGCCGCGCCATGGACGCGCTCATGCGCGGGCGCACGAGCTTTGTGATCGCGCATCGCCTGTCGACGATCGTGGACGCCGACTTGATCTTGGTCATGGACCACGGCAACATTATCGAGCAGGGCACGCATAAGGAGCTGCTCGCAGCCGAGGGCGCTTATGCTGACCTCTATCTGAGTCAGTTCGCATAATGTGACAAAGGGACAGTCCCGCATGTCACATCAAAAAGAAAGGCGCGCCGAGGATGAATTCCCTGGCGCGCCTTCTTGCGTTGATGCCGATGTCGTTTTGTGCCGCTTGCGTTCCTAGCGTTCGTCCACGAGCTTGGCGACGAGGGCTTTGAGCTCGGCCACCTCTCGCTCGAGTTCTTTGACGCGGCGGGCGTTCTCGGTGATGCCTTGGCGGTTGAGGGCACTCTGCTCGGCGGCGTCATCGGGCATGTACTCGCGATGCTGCTTGGCGTCGAAACTTTCCTCGAACACACGGCAGCCGTTGCGTTTGATGATGCGTCCCGGCACGCCAACGACGGTGCAGTTGTCGGGCACGTCCTTAACGACAACCGAGTTGCCGCCGATCTTGACGTTGTTGCCGATGCGAATGTTGCCGAGCACCTTGGCGCCCGTGCCCACGGTGACGTTATTGCCCAGGGTGGGGTGGCGCTTGCCGGTCTCGTTGCCGGTGCCGCCAAGCGTGACGCCCTGGTAGAGCACGCAGTTGTCGCCCACGATGGTGGTTTCGCCGATGACGACGCCCATGGCGTGGTCGATAAAGAAATGCTTGCCGATCTGTGCGGCGGGATGAATCTCGACGCCGGTGATGTGGCGGGTGATTTGTGAGAGCACGCGGGCGAGCGAGCGATGACCGTGCTCCCACAGCCAGTGCTCGGGTACGTGGTTCCACTTGGCGTGCAGGCCGGGATAGGAAAGGAAGATGACTAGACCGTTTTGCGCGGCGGGGTCCTGCGCCTGGACGGTCTTGATGTCCTCGCGAATGGTATTGATAAAGCTCACCGGCCGCCCTCCTTAGCACCATGGCAATGCGGTTCAATAAAGTATAGCGATTCGCTAGGGATTAGGAAGGACAATCTTGATGGCATTGCGCAACAGGTGTCAGTTATGCAAACTTGCTGGTAATGGAGTCATGCTTTTGTGGGGTTGCGCACGAGGGGGCGCCGCAACCGTATACTGGTCAACTTGGACGTATCCGCGCCCACAACTGAGAGGTTTTACTTCATGGGTTTCATCAATTTTATCGCTGAGCTGCTCAAAGACCCGCGCACCGCGATTGCCAGCTGGATCGCCGCCGGCCCGCTTATGGCCTACGGCTGCGTGTTCCTGATTATCTTCATTGAGACAGGCGTGGTGTTCTTCCCGTTTCTCCCTGGCGATTCACTGCTGTTTGCTTCGGGCTTCTTTGCCCGCAACGGTGGCTTTAACATCGTGGCGCTTCTGGCCACCGCATGGGCGGCTGCCATTTTGGGTGATCAGTGCAACTTTATGATCGGTCACTTCTTCGGCAAAAAGATCATCGCTTCGGGCAAGGTCAAGGCCATGACGCCCGAGCGCATCAAAAAGTCCGAGGACTTCTTGGACAAGTGGGGCCACCTGGCCATCTTCCTGGGCCGCTTCTTCCCGTTTATTCGCACCTTTGTGCCCTTTATCGCCGGCATGGGTGGCATGCACTGGCGTAACTTCGTTATCTTTAACGTGCTGGGCGGCATTACCTGGTCGACGCTCTTTACACTGCTGGGCTACTTCTTTGGTGGCATTCCCTTTGTGCAGGAGCACTTTGAGCTGCTGATTGTCGGTATCGTCGCCGTGTCGATCATCCCGACCGTGGTCGGTCTGGTTAAGGCCAAGCTGGGCAAATAGAACGCCTAGCTCGAGCCGGCGCGAAAATCGCGCCATTGAGGCCCGTCACCGCTTACGGTGGCGGGCCTCTTTAGCCTCGGTCAAATGAAAATACTTTACTTAGTTAAAGAAAAGCGTTTTATCAGACGCGTACGGGGAGTACAATCTCGTGCATGCGAATCGACGTGCCATGGGCTTTGGTGTTGCCCGCGTGTCCCGTCCGGCTCTACGCTCCGGGCGTGCGACGTTGCGACGCGGCCGGCCTCGGTCCTTGCGTGCGGGTTCGCGAGTTTGCAACTGTGTATGTAAGGAGCGACATATGACTGTCGAGAAGAAGGATATCGATTGGGGTAGCCTCGGCTTTGGCTACATGAAGACCGATTACAGCTACGAGGCTCATTGGAAGGACGGCGAGTGGGACGAGGGCGGCCTGACCACCGACCACACCCTGCTTGTCTCCGAGTGCGGCGGCAGCTTCCATTACTGCCAGGAGGGCTTTGAGGGCCTGAAGGCCTACACCGCCGAGGACGGCAGCATTGTCTGCTTCCGCCCCGATATGAACGCCGAGCGTATGTACAACTCCGCCCAGCGCCTCGAGATGCCCCCGTTCCCCAAGGACAAGTTCGTCGAGGCCGTCAAGCAGGTCGTTTCTGCCAACGCCGCCTGGGTTCCGCCCTTCGGTTCCGGCGCGACCCTGTACGTGCGTCCGTTTATGATCGGCTCCGGTGACGTAATCGGCGTGGCTCCCGCTCCTGAGTACACGTTCCGCATTCTCGTGACCCCGGTCGGTCCGTACTTTAAGGGTGGCCTCAAGCCCGTTAAGCTGCGCGTTTCCGAGTATGACCGCGCCGCACCGCACGGCACCGGTAACATCAAGGCCGGCCTGAACTACGCCATGTCCCTTAAGCCCACGATGGAGGCTCACCGCAAGGGCTATGCCGAGAACCTGTATCTCGACTCCGAGTCCCGCACCTATGTCGAGGAGACCGGCGGCGCCAACGTCCTGTTCGTGAAGGAGGACGGTACGCTCGTCGTTCCGCAGTCGCACACCGACTCCATCCTGCCCTCCATCACCCGTCGCTCGCTCGTTCAGGTCGCCGAGGACCTGGGTATGACCGTTGACCAGCGCCCCGTCGAGTGGGCCGAGGTTAAGGCCGGCACCTTTGTCGAGTGCGGTCTGTGCGGCACCGCTGCCGTCATCTCCCCGGTGGGCGAGATCGACAACAAGGTCTATGGTGCCGATGAGACCGTGACCTTCCCGGCTGGCTACGCCGAGATCGGCCCCGTGATGAAGAAGCTCCGCGAGACCCTGACTGGTATCCAGTCCGGCGCTGTCGAGGATAAGCACAACTGGGTTTACACCGTCGCATAAGCAGTCTTAGCTGTCCGGCCCGAGGGCAACCTTCCTTTTCGGCGCGTCCTCGGACATGAAAGAACCCCCGCTGCGCACTACGTGCGGCGGGGGTTCTTTCGTCCTGCGGAGTGCGCCGGAAAGGAAGGTTGCCCTCGGGCCTGTGTCACCTTGGCGCTGTCGTACGGGCAATGATTAATCTGAATAAAGATGGTGCGCGGCCTTTTGGCCGCGCGTTGTGCGTGGATAAGAAAAGGGCCCAAGGTTTGTGCCTTGGGCCTCCAAAGGGTTGATGAACTGGCCTAAGACTCGGCCGTGATTGTTAGAACTTGACGGTCGGTGCCTGACGGGCTGCCTCGGCGGCCTCGAAGCCCTGGCGCTCCTTAAACTGGAAGATGCCGGCAAAGATAACGGCCGGGAACGTCTGAATGGCGTTGTTGTAGCTGAGCACGCAGTCGTTGTAGCTCTGGCGTGCATAGCTAATCTTGTTTTCGGTATCCTCGAGCGATGCCTGGAGCTGCGTAAAGTTGGTGTTTGCCTTAAGGTCGGGGTAGGCCTCGGCCACGGCAAAGAGCTGGCGCAGCGCACCGGTCAGCACGTTGTCGGCTTCCATCTTGGCCTCGGGGGTGGTGGCGCTCACGGCGGTGTTGCGCGCACTGATCACGGCGGAGAGCGTCTCCTGCTCGTGCTTGGCGTAGCCCTTGACGGTCTCCACCAGGTTGGGGATCAGGTCGTTGCGGCGTTGCAGCTGCGTGTCGATGTTCTGCCAGGCGTTATCGATGCGATTGCGCTTGGTGACCATGTTGTTGTAGACGCCGGCGATGGCGCAGACAATCACAACGACAACAACGATACCGATGATGATGGTAGGCATGATGTCTCCGTTTCGAATGGCCGCGGCGTTTCGCGCCAGCTGCCGTTAGTGTGACGGTATTTAGTATACCCACAACCTTTGGCGGTGCCGAACTTTCCGGTAAGCGTTGTGTTTCAACCAGGGAGGGGGCGCCAATAACGAACGGGTGGTACAGGTGTAAGATATGCGACAAATTAAGGAATGCTGTCTACGCCTTGAGGATGGCGATACGGATGGACCTTCGCATCAAGAAAACCTATCGTGCCCTGTTCGATGCCTTCACCGAGCTTTTGGAAGAGTATCGGTTTGAGGATTTGACGGTCGCCATGCTTTGCGACCGGGCCATGATTCGCCGCACGACGTTCTATAAGCACTTTCGCGATAAAAACGATTACTTCGCCTTTTATATCGATGAGCTCATGTCGGGCTTGCCGCAAAAACAGCCCGATGAGGCCGGCGCAGTGTCTGCCGAGGACGTGCGCGCGCTTCGACACGCGATTTTGGACGATGCCATGGATTTGATTCTGGCGCACGAGCAGCTCATGGATAACATTTTGGCAAGCAGCATGTCGGGCATGTTGACCAACGTTATTTGCGACCGCATTGCCCGCTCCATCCGCGAGCGTGTGATGAACGTGCTTGCCGAGGATGCCCTGGCCCCCGTGTCACTCGAGACGACGTCTGAGTTTGTCGCCGGCGGTATTATTCGACTTTTCACGATATGGTGGGAGTCGGGTCACGATCTTGAGCGTCGACCCGAGATGGCCGACGTGGTCGATGCGCTGTTCGAGCGAACCATGACGCCGGTACATCACTAGAAGTGGCGGAGAGAGGGGGATTCGAACCCCCGGAACGCTCTCGCGCTCAACGGTTTTCAAGACCGCCGCATTCAACCGCTCTGCCATCTCTCCGTGAGTCGTAATGATAGCATCGTTTTGAATTTGCAACAGGGAAGGCGAACGATGACGATCACCGAAATCGACGAGAAGTTCATGCGCGAGGCGCTGGCCGAGGCGCGCGCCGCCGCGGCCGTGGGCGAAGTCCCCATTGGCGCTGTGGTGGTGCGCTCGGGTGAGATTGTCGCGCGGGCGCATAATCGTCGCGAGCTCGACCAGGATCCTTCGGCGCATGCAGAGTTCACGGCCCTGTGCGCTGCCGCTCGGTTGCTCGGTCGCTGGCGCCTTTCCGATTGCACGGTCTACGTGACGCTCGAGCCCTGTTGCATGTGTGCGGGGCTTATGGTCAACGCGCGCGTCGGGCGCTGCGTGTATGGCGCGGCTGATGCCAAGGCGGGCGCGCTGGGTTCGCTGTATGACCTGAATGCCGATTCGCGCTTGAACCATCGGTTTAACGTACATGCCGGCGTGCTGGCGGATGAGTGTCGCGAGATGTTGAGCGGCTATTTTAGTGGGCTGCGTGGCGCCGATGGTGCTGACTGCGGTTGCGGGGCCGATCTTGAGGCGCATGCCGCTCATGCCGAGGCACTCGCGTGTGCCGAAGATACTGCCGTTGAGGCGGTCGATTTTGGTGCCGCGTGCCGCCGGCCCCGCCGTGTGCTGCTGGCGATCGACTCCTTTAAGGGCAGCGTTTCGAGTGCACAGGCGGAGGAGGCCGTTGCTGAAGGCGTGCGCCGTGTGTGGCCCGATGCCGAGGTGTGCACATTGCCGCTGGCGGATGGCGGCGAAGGGACGCTCGACGCCATCGCCGCATGCGGTGGCGCGCTCTCAACCTGCGAGGTTGCAGGTCCCTTGGGCGAACGCGTGTCTGCCCGGATGCTGGTAGACGGCGAGCACGAGTCGGCTGTAATTGAGATGGCCGAGGCGTCGGGTATTGGGTATTCGCCCTGTACGGAGTCGGCGGCGTTGGCGGCCACAACCTATGGCGTGGGCGAGCTCATGCTTCGCGCGGTTCGTGCGGGTGCAAAGACTATCTATATTGGCTTGGGCGGCAGTGCCACCAACGATGGCGGCGCCGGCATGCTGCAGGCGCTGGGCGCCCACCTTGTCGATGATCAGGGCTGCGATATCGCCCCTGGTCTTGCGGGTCTCGAACACGTGGTGAGTATCGATTTGGTACCGGCGCTTCAGGCACTGAATGGCGCGCGTGTCGTGGTGCTTTCCGATGTCGAAAACCCACTCGTGGGGCGCCGCGGTGCGCTGGCAGTGTTCGGCGGACTGCAGGGTCTGCCGACGGGGGATGCCGAGGCCCTGGGCAAGTGCGACAGCTGGATGGTCGGCTATGGTCGCCTGCTCGATACGGCGATTGTCGAGGCGCGTGAGCAGGGGCTATTGCGTGTGCCCGAGGGCGCGCGGACATTTGGATCGGTGCTCGGCGTGCCTGGCGCGGGCGCGGCAGGTGGCTTGGGTGCGGCGTTGCTGGCGCTTGGTGCCGAGTTGCGCTCGGGCGTGGAGACGGTGCTCGATCTCGTGGGGTTTGACGAGCGCGTGCGCGATGTCGACCTGGCCATAACGGGCGAGGGCAATATGGATGAGCAGTCCGCCGCTGGAAAGGCGCCGGTGGGCGTGGCGCGTCGCGCCAAGCGATGTGGCAAGTCGGTGGTCGCCGTCGTGGGCGGTCGTGCGAACAACTTGGATGTAGTGTATGAGCAGGGTGTCGACTTGGTTCTGCCGGTTTGCCGCAAGCCCATGGACCTTGACCGGGCGCTCGGTGTGCTAGAAGCCACAACCAACCTCATCTGCGCCGGTGAAGCGGCCGCTCGATCCTACGACCTTGGCCGTATCTAAAACCCATCCCCTCGATAAGTTGCGGTGAAATACGGAGCGTTTTTGCCTTTAAGGGGCCAATTCAGTCCGTATTCCACCGCAACTTCGAGAATGGCCATTCGAGGTTGACCGCCTTGTGCCATGGGTCGGACCGCCTGCCACGAAACGTGGCCATCTACTTCGTTAAACCGGACACCCTCGACCATC
>CAJMSV010000021.1 GCA_905216175.1 uncultured bacterium
TGTGCGAGACGTGTTGGGCGTCGTGCTGCTTGGAGTCGTTCTGTTTGTTGGCTTGTACGTACTTGTTGGTGTGGTCGCCGATTATCTTGATCGTGTTCTTGTTGGCGCCGACGGTACCGTCGCCACCCAGACCCCAGAACTTGCACTCGATGGTGCCGGGGGCCGCGGTGTTGGGCGCATCCTCGGCCTCGGGCAGGCTCAGGTTGGTCACGTCATCGACGATGCCGATGGTGAACTCGCGCTTGGGCTCATCCTTCTTGAGCTCCTCGAAGACAGCGAACGCGGACGCGGGAGGCGTGTCCTTGCTGCCCAGGCCGTAACGGCCGCCGACGACCTTGATGCCCGTCTTGCCGGCCTCGTAGAGAGCGGAGACGACGTCCTGGTAGAGCGGCTCGCCGATGGAACCCGGCTCCTTGGTGCGGTCCATGACGGCAATCTTCTTGACGGTCTCGGGGAGAACGTCGACAAAGTGCTTGATGGAGAACGGACGGAACAGACGGACCTTGACCAGGCCGACCTTCTCGCCGTGAGCGTTGAGGTAGTCGATGACTTCCTCGAGCACGTCGCAGAAGGAGCCCATGCACACGACGACGCGGTCGGCATCGGGAGCGCCGTAGTAGTTGAACAGGCCGTAATCGGTGCCGAGCTTTTCGTTGATCTTCTTCATGTAGCCCTCGACGACGGCGGGAAGCTCGTCGTAGACCTTGTTGCAGGCCTCACGGTTCTGGAAGAAGATATCGCCGTTCTCGTGGCTGCCGCGGGTGTGCGGGTGCTCAGGGTTGAGCGCGTGGTCGCGGAAAGCCTGGACGGCGTCCATGTCGCACATCTCGGCCAGATCCTTATAGTCCCACATGGCGACCTTCTGGATCTCGTGGCTGGTGCGGAAGCCGTCGAAGAAGTTAAGGAACGGGGTCTTACCCTCGATAGCGGCAAGGTGAGCCACCGGCGAGAGGTCCATGACCTCCTGGACGTTGCCCTCGGCGAGCATGGCGAAGCCGGTCTGACGCCAGGCCATGACGTCGGAGTGATCGCCAAAAATGTTCAGGGCGTGGGAAGCGACGCAACGCGCGGAGACGTGGAAGACGCCCGGGAGCTGCTCGCCCGCGATCTTGTACATGTTCGGGATCATCAGGAGCAGACCCTGAGAAGCGGTGTAGGTGGTGGTCAGAGCACCGGCGCCCAGCGAACCGTGAACGGTACCGGCTGCACCTGCCTCGGACTCCATCTCGACGACCTTGACCGGGGTGCCGAAGATGTTCTTGCGACCCTGGGCCGCCCACTGGTCGACATGGTCGGCCATCGGGCTGGACGGCGTAATGGGATAGATTCCCGCTACCTCGGTGTACGCATACGAAACATATGCGGCCGCCTCGTTGCCGTCCATAGACTTAAACTTACGCGCCATATACCCCTCTCCTCTCATATAGGTATACAGGCCCCGGCGATCGCCGGGATGTTGGCGTGATGGGATTTACGCTGTTGCTTCCAATCATCTGGCAAGCAGGCTCAGCAGCAGGTACGTGGCGTGGAGAGAAGACATGCCGAGGCGAGGGGCAACTGATGCGCCCCACAGACCCGACCGCCCGGCTTGCACATGACCGAGCGCCGCAAAGGCCGCATGCCGGATGCTCCCGGGCACGCCCCGGCGATGGGAAGCGCCCGCAACGGAAATCCGCATGCGGGTTCATTGTACCCCGCCGTCAAGTGTAATTTCGACAAATATAGGCGGGCGGTAAAGGTTTACCTTGGATGACCGCCGGGATCATTTGGCAGGACTGGCTAGAGGGCACCGAAGAGGATGGCGTAGGTAGTGGATTCGCCGAGCTTGAGCTCGTCGCCGGGATTGAGTTGGGCGGAACGGCCGGGCTCGACCTGAATGCAGATGCGCGTGGCCCCGTTTACCACCACGGTTCCGTTGGTGGACGACAAGTCCGCGTCGTGCCAGATATTTTGAGCATCGCACCAGATATGGGCATGGCGGGCCGAGACATCGTCGCCGACGTCGGTAATATCGCCCTCACCAGTGGCCAGCGCGCCAATCTCAACACCCTGCTCACTCGGCTGAATCCAGCGCGGGGCGCTCACGACAAAACTGTTTTGCACGCGCAGCAAGCCCAAGGGGTGCGCCGGGGCGGGTTCGCGTTCGCCCGCGGTCATCGACATGCCAAGCGAACGCGGCGTGGAGGTGCCTCCGCCACAGGTCGCGTGCGCGTAGTCGATGGCATAGTTCACCGAGGACCGCACATCCGCCGAACAGCCGACGGCGACAAACAGCACCAGTACGGCCTCGGCGCGCTCGGCAGGCATGAGTTCCGCCGCCTGGGACAGGCGATCGAGCGCGTTGCGATAGAGATTCGTGTCCTGGTGGCACTCTTCGAGCGCGCGTACCATCGGTTCACCTGCAGGACCGCACACCATATTGATCACAGTCGTGGAGTCCATGGGATTGCGCTGGCGCAGAGCCAGTTGTGACATAATACGCGCAGCCGAGGTACCGTATTCGGCAAAGTAGCGCTGCTGAAGCGTGCCGACCGGCGCGCGAACGATAAAGCGGGAAACCCAAGAGCGATCGGCGGCTCGGCTCTGCGGGCTGCGGCCGTCGGCGAGCGGACGGGACGAAAGCACCAGGCCGCACAGCTCGATATGGCTCAGATGCGCCGCGCGCTTAAAGATGTCAAACATGGCCCCGCATGGGGTGAGCTCAACTTGAGATGCCATGACCTAGGCCTCCTTGGTCGTAGAAATAGAATCGGACGATACTTCGACAGGTCCGCCAAAAGTACGGGCAGCTGCGGCTCCACCGGCAAGCGGAGTCGCCATCTGGGCTTTTGTGCGTCGCGGTGCCGAAACGGGAAGTTCAAAGGCAAAGCCCATCGCAAGCAAAAACCACGTAAGCGTATAGGTTGCAACCAGAGCGGCAACAAGGCCGCCCATCACGGCGCGTTGGGAAAATACGCTACATGCAGCCACAACCAGCACCGGAACCTCGCAGGCAGAAAGCGCAAGCACACCCTGCAGGAAGCCCGAGCGCCGATCGCGCGCAAGTGCCCCCGCGGCAACGCCGGCTATGCCTGGCAGCGCCAACGCCAGTGCGGCAATAATACCCGGTAGCGACCCAGACCACACGAGCGATCCCAAAGTCGCCGTCACGCGAGCGCCCGACGCCAGCAGCGTGGCCGAAACCACGACCACAGCCCAAACCACGCCACAGACGACCGCCGCACCGATCATCGCCGCGCGACGAACCGCGCGGCCAGACGCATCCATGGGGCACGGCGTGAGCGGCTCGCCGCGGAGCGAACGACCGACATTTTGCGCATAGTGGTCACAAAACGCCGAGAGCGCCGTCTCGACCGCCGCCGGCTCGGGACGATCTTTTTGATGGCTGGACAGACAGGCCATCACCACGTCGAACAGCTGGGCATCGACAAACGCCAGCGCATCGCGTAGCTCTTCGGAATCCGGCTCAAGCCCTAGCTGCTGGGCCTGCTCGGCCGCGGCGAGCGCCACATCGGGCTCACGACGAAGTAGCTGAGTCAAATCGCAACCGGGCGCATGGGCACCAATGGGATAGTCGGGCCGTGTGTCCATCTTGAGACGGTAGGGGCTCGCGATGTCGCGCGTCTTTTTGCGCGAACCCGAGGTGCCCGAAGTGCTCGGCGTGGCTTCGTATGGCGCGACGCCGGCAATGAGCTCGTAAACCGTACTTGCCGCGGCATAGACGTCAATCGCCGGTGACATACGCAAAGCGCGCAGGTCGGGAATATCGTCGGTGAGCATCTCGGGCGGGGCATAGGCAACCGTCGCGCGACGCAGCGTGGCATAACGCTCCGTAAACGACGCCTTGCCGCCGGTACCGGCCACGGCCGACGCAGGCTCAAGCGCCAGCGACGAGCCAAAGTCGATCAGGCACAGGTCAAAGGTGCCCTCGGCAAGCTGCCGGTCAAGCGGTAGACGCGCCGTGCGCACCATAATATTAGCGGGCGAGATATCGCGATGGACAAAGCCCTCGCCCACCAGACTCATACGGCAGAGCAGATCGAACAGGTCGCGGCCCAGACGCGCCGCCACAAGCGGCGACAGGCGTCCGGCATCGTCCACGGCGAGTCGCGAACGCAAACGGGCAAGCGTCTCGCCCTCGACCCATTCCATGACAATTGCAGGCACACCGTCGACCTCGCCCCAGCCATAGAGGCGGGGAAAGCCCTTAAGGCCCGAAAGGGCGCGATGGCATTCGTATTCCTCGCGAAACGCCGCCTTGAACTTGGCGACCAGCGCCTCGTGAGCGGCATCGTCGTCAAACTCATCGCGCGCCGGCAAGATGAGCTGTTTGAGTGCCACGGCCTCGCCTTGGGCGTTGACGGCACGCGTCACGCGGCCGATACCGCCACGGCGCATGGTGGCATCGTCGGCAAACAGCATCGTAAAACGACGCAGATAGGCAGGCAGTTCGTCCTGACCGAGCGCAATGGCCGGCTCAAACTCGTCGACACGCGCCAGGCGCAGGCCGACCATGGGATCGCGACCGAGCGATTGTGGTGTGGTGGATGCAAGATCGGTCATCATAGGGCAAGCGCCGCCACGTTATTGTTGAAGTTACCGAGCGCGACGTCATCATCGCCGTAATGGCCGACCCATTGACATAGGTTGGTGTAACAGCCCCACAGATTGGCATACTGCTGATACCACTTTGACCGGGGTGAGAATGTCTGACGACCGAACTCGGCTCGAATGACAAACATCTCCCCGACCAGGCTGTCGCACGGCCTGGGATCTCCCGTAGAGTTATAGGTCGAGACCACGTCATTGGCACGAGAAACATAGCCGTCGAGCATGTTGTACTTGGTCACAAGCCAACTGTGAATGCTCTCTTCCTCAGCAGCGGAAAGGCCACCGGAGTTTGCAGCGTTGGCAGCGTTGCCGCCCGGCGAGCCGCCGTTTCCAGACCCTCCGGTAGAGGAACCCGACCCAGAGCCGCCGCCCGAACTCGATGAATCCGAGCCGGAGCCAGAATTATCCGAGCTACCGGGCTTTCCGGACTGCTGGGCGTCCTGCTCCTTCTGCTGCTCGACCTTATTCACCGTTGCCGCCACGCTATTGTTGGACAACCGATCGATGATCTTGGTGTTGGTGAGCACGATGGTTTTGCCATTGGCAAGCGTGACTTCGTTGTCCGGGGCCTCGGCGCCGTCCGCATCGTCGGTGCCAAACACAATATGCGCGACCACACTTGCCCAAGCATATCCAGTCGTGGTACCCAAATCACTTTTGACCTCATGCCCCACGCGCGGTTCGCGTGCGGCATGCGCCTGCATCATGGACGGCACGGTCATGCCATAGGCAGAAACGCCAGCTATGACCAGCACCAGCGAGCAAGACAGCAGTGCGTACGCCCGCGGCGCCAAGCCCAGCCGGCGTCGCATGCGCACCGCGGCGCCGCGCTTTGTCTGAGTGCCACCGGGCCGCATGCGTTCTCCTCCAACAAAAACACGCCGCTTGGGAGCGGCGCATTCATTCAAATCCATATTTGAGTGTATCAGCGAACCCAAAAGGTTGCGCAACGAATGGGCAAATTAAGGATGCGAGCGGAAGCATCCATGCGATAAGCGGATACGAAGCATCTTTGTTGCACAACAAACTCACAGTCGCACGGGGAAATTATGACTACCCCGTGCGACTGTGAGGATAACATACGGTAGGAGCAGGCTCGCCACCTAAATCGCGCGACGGGCCTCGATGGCGCGGCCAAGCGTAAGCTCGTCGGCATACTCCAAGTCGCCGCCCACGGGCAGGCCGCTTGCCAGACGCGACACCTCGACGCCCAACGGCTTGATGGTACGGGCCAGGTAGCTCGCCGTGGTCTCGCCCTCGATGTTGGGGTTGGTGGCGATGATGACCTCGTGGATGTCCTCGTGACCCAGACGCGCCAGCAGCTCACGGATGTGCAACTGCTCGGGACCAATCTTGTCCATGGGGCTGATCACGCCGCCCAGCACATGGTACAGGCCATGGTAGCTGCCCGTGCGCTCGATTGCCTGGACGTCGCGCGGCTCGCCCACCACGCAAATACGAGTGGTATCGCGCATCGGGTCCTGGCAGATGGAGCACTCGTCGGCCGTGGCGTAGTTAAAGCAACGGCTGCAAAAGTGGACCTCCTGCTTGACCTCCAGGATGGCCTCGGCCAGGCGGCGGGCCTCCTCGGCATCGGCCTCGAGCAGGTAATAGGCGATGCGCTGGGCCGACTTGGGACCAATGCCCGGCAGACGGCCCAGCTCATCGAGCAGTTTTTGCAGACTGTGATTCGCACTCATATATATGCGTGTCTTAGAACGGCATGCCCGGGATGTTGAGGCCGCCGGTGATGGCGCCCATCTGCTTGTTAGCGAGCTCGTTGACGCCGCGGACGGCCTCGTTGACGGCAGCCATGATCATGTCCTGCAGCATATCGACGTCCTCGGGATCGAGGGCATCGGGATCGATGGTGAGGTTGACGAGCTCCATCTCGCCGTTAACGGTCACCTTGACCATGCCGCCGCCGGCAGAGGCGTCGACGGTCTGGGACTTGAGATTCTCCTGCGCGGCGGCAAGCTGCTCCTGCATCTTGCGAGCCTGCTTCATCATCTGCTGCATGTTCATACCGGCCATGATGGCTCCTTTACGTGCGGCCGCGCGACAAGCTGCAAGGGCAGCCGGAGCACGGCGGGACTTTCAAACTCAAAAATCGTACCACGGCGCGAGGCCAGCGAGCGGGGCGGACACGCTACCTCAGTCGATATACATGCTCTGGAGTGCAAGCCGCGCCCAAAGATTATGCAAAGTTGAATAATTCGCATCTGCATAATATTTAAAGCTAAATCTTGTAGAGCCGGAATCCGGCATTTTCTGCATCCAGCTAGATAACAATATGCCGAACCGCTGCTCGAGGCGGCGCTCATGATGGCAGGGTATAATTTGATTGTCACAGACAGCAATTTGGAGGTGCCCCCATGAATGCCCCCGACGCGCTCCAAAACATCCGCTCAAAACACCCCGTTGCATATGTGGTTCTCTATCTCTTTGTCGGCTGGGCATTACTGGTTATCATCACCCATGCTATAGCCTTTGGAGCAGAACTACTGATAGCCAGCTCGGACCAGCCCGTCGTCAAATGGGAAGCGACCGATGAGTGCACCGACGGAAGTCGAACCATTTACTACAACAGCCCGTCCCTTTACCAAGAGCTCAAGGTCAAGATAAAAGATTCCAAGATTGTTGATGCCGAGCCAGGCTCTTTTTTGACAATCGGAGCAGTTGCCAACGACATGCAAGTCGAGTACACAGACAGTCGTGCGACGTATCGTGTCGACCTCAGCACCCTAGGACGACCGTCGCGTACCTGTCTGCTCGAATGCGATATAAGCGGCACCACATTACACATGTCCGAAATACAGATGCGCCCGGACAAAGAGATCTCTTCTTGAGCAGTATACCCGCCCGTACAGCTACTCCACCGGTTTGAAGATGGTGGCCTGACCGAAGACGCTGCGGATGAGGTCTTTGGCCTCGTCCTCGGTCTGCGGGATGCTCGGGGCTGCGCCCTGGTGGCCGAAGGGGCTGCCGGCGCCGGGGTTGGACTCCCAGGGAGCCGCGGGGGCGTCGTCGCTTGCGGGGGCCGCGGATGCCGCCGCAGCGGACTTGGGCGCGGGCGTCGCACCCGGCACGTCGAACGGGGGCAGATTGTCCCCGCCGGCATCGGCAGCAAAACCACCGACCATAGCATCGTCGTAGGGCACCTGCTCGGATTCCCATGGCGCAGCCTGCGCAGGCGGCTGCGCCATGGGGACGGACGCGCGCTCGGGCGCTCGGGGCGCGGGCTCGGTCGGGAGCTTGCCCGTGGCAGGAGCACCGGCAGGGTTGTCGGAGCGCAGCCAAGGGGCCTTGGCCAGGTCGGATGACTTGGGCGCAGGCGCGGCAGCGGACTTGGGCGCGGGGATCGGAGCAGCCGGTTTGGGCGCAGCGGGTTCAGGCGCCGACGGGGTCGGTGCCGCTACCGGCGCCGCTTTTGGCTGCGTCGCGCTGGCGCGCGAGGATGCAGGGGGCACCGAGGACACGGGTTGCGGGTCCGCAGATACCGCAGCCCGTGCAGATGGAGAATGCTCCTCATGTTGAGGAGCCGGCGTGCCACCCCCATCCAGGACATAGTCGACGGTACGACGACCGAAGACCGCGCAGACCGTCGGCAGGACCACCGACTGCGTATCGGCGCGACCGAGCATCTTGATGGCAAAAGTCGAACCCGCGGGGAACGAGACCGTGAGCTTGGAGCCGTCGTCGGCCGTGGCGCGGGCGTTGAGCAAAAGCCCTGCGTAGGAGGCCTGACGAGCCTTGACGCGCTCGACGACCTCGGCCCATTTGCGCTGGAGCTCGCCGGCGTCCTCAACCGCGGGGGTCTCGGCAGCACCGGCGGTGGCAACCTGGGCGGCGTTGTTGGGCTTGGACACCGACACGGTCGATGCAGCAGGCGCGGAAGCCGGAGCCGCAACGGGCTGAGGTGCAGGCGTTACAGGTCTGGGCGCCGGCGCAGGAGCCGCGGACTTGGTCGCAGGCTGGGCAGCCGGAACAGCAGCGCCGCGGTCCCAAGGCATACCGCCCTGGCGCGCGGACGTAGCAGCGGGGGCAGCGGATGCCGCCGGAGTGGCAGCACGAGCGCCCGAAATGAGCGTCGGCTGCTGGGCAGCAGCGGGTACGGATGCTGCAGGCGCGGCGGCCTGAGCAGCAGCCACGCTCGCCGGCACGGCGCCGTTGGCAATCATGGCCTCCAGGCGTGCCACGCGCTCGGCCAATGCCTCAATCGTTAAATCGGCCTCGGGACGCGCCAGACGCGTGCAGGCAATCTCGAGCACCAGGCGCACGTCGCTCGCGCCCCTCATCTCCAGTGCGGCATCGTCGAGCACCGTCAGCACGCGGGCCAGGCGGTCGGCAGGATGCTCGCCAAAGGCAGCGGCCTCGGCAGCAAGCGCCTCGGCCTGCTCGGAGCCGCCCTCAAACAGCTCGGCACGGGCACCGGCAACGCAGGCAACGTACACGTCGCGCACATGCGCCACCAGGTCGCGCGTCAGCTCCAGCAGGTCATTGCCCTCCTCGACCTGCGCACGGATCAGTCCATAGAGCTCGGCAACATCGCGATCGGCAATGGCGCGGGAAAACTCGCCCAGGATCTGGTCCGAAACCTCGCCCAAAAGCGAGCGGGCGTCGTCCGCATGCACAGAACCGTTGCCAAAGACGCTCAGCTGCTCCAGCGTGGAAAGCGCGTCGCGCATACCGCCCTTGGCATGGCGCGCCACAATGGCGAGTGCCTCGTCGTCGTAATCGAAGCCCTCCTGCTCGCACACGTAAGACAGGCGATGCTCGATATCCTCGTTGCCGATGCGGTGGAAATCGAAGCGCTGGCAGCGTGAGAGAATGGTCTCCAGAATCTTTTGCGGGTCGGTGGTGCACAGCACAAAGATCACGTGTGCCGGCGGCTCCTCGAGCGTCTTGAGCAGCGCGTTGAACGCCGCCGTCGTGAGCATGTGGACCTCGTCGATGATATAGATCTTGTACTTGCCACGCACCGGGGCAAAGTTGACGGAGTTGATGATTTCCTCGCGCACATTGTCCACGCCCGTGCGGGAGGCGGCATCGAGCTCGTAGACATCGGGGTGGTTACCCTCGGCAATGAGCTCGCACTCCTCGCAAGTACCGTCGGGCATGCAGCCGCTTGCCCCCCCCGCCCGCGCCGCCCCGGCCCCGCGCCACAGCACCCCCGCAGCCTGCATGCGCTCCATGGCGGTCCCGCCCGTCCCGCGCGGACCGCAGAACAGGTACGCATGGGACAGGCGTCCCTCGGTGATGGCGTGCTCGAGCGTCGAGACGATATGCTGCTGGCCCACCACGGAGTCGAAGGTGAGCGGGCGATACTTTCGGTACAACGATTCCATGGGTGCTCCCCCGGGTATACTGAGTCTTGTTGCCGCGGCGGCCATGCGGTCGCACGGCATACTGCATTCCATAATAACCCGTACGGCGAGCCCGCCGCGATAGGAGTCCAAAGAGCATGGCAGACGCAGAGAGCAACCTCGTTCCCTCCGAAGCAGCCGACCAGGTCGAGGTCGCGCTCGAGGAGCAGGCCGCAGCCGACGACGGCATCCTGTACCTCAACGAGTACCAGTACGAAAACGACCTCGTCACCGACTTCGCCCGCCTGGTCGCCTCGCCCAGGCGTCGCGGCTCGCTGTATGTCGCCGCCGCGATTGCCGCGCTCATCGGCATCGGCATGTTGGTGGCCGGCGGCAACTGGATCAAGTTCGGCGTCGTCCTGATCGTATTCGGCGCCTTTTTGGCCTGGTGGAGCAAGAACCTGCACCACACGCTCGCCCGCGACTTTATCGACGCCGTCGAGGCAGACGAGTCCATGGGCGGCCGCTACCGCCGCGTAGCCGCCAACGAGGACGGCCTGATGGTCTGGGGCAAGAGCGGCAAGTCGCAGTTCTTCCCGTTTGAAAAGCTCGACCACGTGCTCGACGGCGAGCGCATCTTTGTGGCCATGTTCGCCGACCAGGGCGTGACGATCCCTAAGGACACCTTTGTTCGCGGCGATGCCGAGCAGTTTGGCACCTTCCTTAAGGCACGCATCAACAAAAAACTCCGCATCGAGACCAAACGCAAGAAGATGAAGGCAGAAAAGGCCGCCGCCGAAGCCAAACAGGGCGACAAGCCCCAGGAGACCAAGGGCAAGCAGCGCAAGCAGAAGAAGAACAAGAAGAAGCGCTAAGGCCAAGCCAGACAGGCAGCCTCGCATCCCGCTATCCTCCCCATGCACCCGAGCGTGCTACACTAGCAGCATCTATGCCACCGCGAACGACTTGGCCCCGCGCCTGCCGCTCGCAAACGAACTTTAAACGCACGAGGGTTGGCCATGCCGCTTTTCTCGCAACATACCGCCCGGTTCTCGCCGGACGTTCCCTTGGAGGGCACCAGCTCTCGCGAGCTGCTCAAGCGGTACCAGCCGCTCGAGACACTTGCGACTGGCGGTTTTGGCTCCATCGAGATCTGCCGCGACACGCACCTGCGCCGCCGCGTCGCCATTAAGCGCATCCCCCTTATCAACGGCGCCGGCATGCCCGCCAGCGACATCATGGATGTCCTGCGCGAGGCGCACACTGCCGCCATGCTTCAACATCCCAACATCGTGCAGGTCATCGACTTTACGCACGACACAGCCTATGCCTACCTGGTTATGGAATATGTCGATGGCATGTCGCTGGCCGAGTTTTTGCATCGCGTGGACGGCCACTCACTTACCTTTGACGAGGCCGCGGCCATTGCCGATGCCCTGGGTCAGGCGCTCACCTTCGCCCATAGTAATGGCGTACTCCACCTGGACATTAAGCCCGCCAACGTGCTCATCGACCACTCGGGCAATGTAAAGCTCACCGACTTTGGCATGGCGCGACTGTCGTCCGCCGGTGGCTTTGGCGGCTCGCGCGGTGGCACCATCGGCTACATGCCACCCGAGCAGCTCGATATCGAGACCGGCACGGTCGACGAACGCGCTGATGTCTTTGCCCTTGCCTGCGTTATCTACGAGGGCCTGTGCGGCAGCGCTCCCTTTATGGCGGCCACGCCCGCCGACTCGCTCGGCCGCATCATCGGCGGCGCCACCTATCCCAGCGAGCTGATACCACACTTTCCCCCGGGAGCCGAGGCCACGCTCATGAGTGCACTCTCCCCCATGCCGCAGGACCGCCCCAGCAGCATCGAGGCATTTTGCGACCAGCTCCTTGCCGGTCTGGGCAGCGTGCGCGAGGGCCGTCGCAGCCTGGAGCAAATGATTGGCGAGCTTTCGGATGACGAGCAGGAGCTCGACGATATCGAACCGTCGCACTACGGGGACGACGCCATCGAGGTCGACCCCGCACTCGGCTGGGCGGGCACGCGCTGGAGCCATGCGCGCGACTACACCATGCGCGCTATCTCGGCGCTAACGTGCGGCACCTTTAGCTTTTTGCTGATGCAAACGGCCGGGGTCGCGGCGCTTCCAGGCCTAGTCATTGCGGCCATCGCGATCGGAGCAGCGGCTGGCCTGGCCCCCCAGATTGGCTCGGCCATCTCGGCTGTGGGCTTTTTGGTGCTCATGGCCAACGCCACCATGCAGGCACAGGGCATCCTGTCGATGCTGCCCGTCGCGGTGATCTTTGCCGCCGCCATGTCCGGTTGGTGGATCGCCTGGGGTCGCACCGAGACTGCCGCGAGCGCCACGCTCACCTGTGCACTCGCGCTTGGCTGTCTGACCGGCAATACCTTCCTGGCAGCTGGGGTCGCCGCCGGCGTCGCGTCATTTTGGCTCGGCCCGGCAAGCGCCGCCGCGGCAACGGGCATGGGCGCGCTTTTTGCCCGTCTGGCCACGGTCGCGCTTTCAGCCGGAGGCGTGCTGGGGCTCGGTAACGTTGCCGCAGCGCTGGGAGACCCGCTCCTTTGGGCTGCCTTTGTGCTGGTCGCGGCAACTGCCGCAGCGTCATCCGCGCTGCTCAATGCCCATGCCAAGCGTGCCGATCAGAGCTCAAACCTTGCCGCAATCGCCGCAATCGCTGTCACCGGCATCGGCTGCGCAGCGGCGTCCTGTCTTGCACACCATATGGAAATTGCCGGCCTTGCAGCCGCGGTCATCGCCAAGGCGGCGGTTGCGGGAATCCTATCCTCTATAATCGTTGGGATATGCCTATATTTGCTCGGATACCAAAACCTATACGGAGAGTGATCTTTCGTGAACTTCCTGAACATCTTCGAGGACCACGTGGCCGGCATCTTCGGTGCCACCCGTGCCCCGTTCTCCTTTAAGAAGCTTGCCAAGCAGGCCGCTCGCGACATGGAGGATCAGACTCTGGTGATCAACGGCGTCAACACGGCGCCGGCACTCTATACCATCCTTATCGCCGCCGACGACGATCCCATGCTCGCCCCGTTCTACCCCGAGCTTTCGCGCGAGGTCCGCGAGTTTGTGAAGGCGCAGGCCGAAAAGCGCCGCTATGTCTTTGTCGGCGAGCCCCTCGTGCGTTTTATGATCGATCCGCAGCTACGCGCCGGCAAGTTCTCGGTCTTTGCCGAGAACGTCGCTGCCCCCCCGCTCGGCCGCCTGTACGAAGAAGCGCGCGCCTATCAACACGGCCTGGGCCAGCACCACTCCGCGGCAAGCCGTGCCGCCAGCGCCCCGCGCGCCGGCCAGCAGCAGTTTGCTGCCCCGCAGCAGCAGCGCCCCGCCGCCATGCCCCAGCAGCAGCCGACGCCTCGCGCCGCCGCTCCCGACCCGCTTGCCGTGGCAGACCCCTTCGCGCCTAGCGTCCCCGACCCCGCCGCCGCACCCATCCCGGTGCCGCAGCCCGTCTCGCGCGACGCGCTTGCCGGCATGGGCGGAGCCGCCGCGACCGGTGCCGCCGTGGGCCTAGGCGCCGCAGCCGGCATCGCCTCCAACATGGCGAGCACTCGCGCCCCGCAGCGCCCGCTCGCCCAGCTCGTCGACGTCGTGAGCGGCGAGAGCCATAGCATCACCTCCGCACAGGTGACCATCGGTCGCGAGCGCTCAGTTTCCGACATTGCCCTGCGCGACCCCAACGTGTCGCGCCGCCACGCCCAGCTCACCTTTACGGGCTCGGATTGGTCGATCGAGGACCTCAATTCCACCAACGGCACGCTCGTCAACAACCGCCGCATTACGCGCTGCCCGCTGCGCAACGGCGATCTGCTGACGTTTGGCCTGAGCACCTTTGAATTTAGGGGATAGTCGCTTATGAACATCGATATCGTCCTTTTTGCAGGCCGCATCGTCCTGGTCGCCCTGCTCTATATCTTCCTGTTCGCCGTCATGAAGACCGGCGTGGGACTTGTGCGCGGACAGCGCCGCGACTCGGCCATTTGGACGATCGATGTGGACAAGGGTCCGCGCGGCATCCGCGGCATCCACGTAGACATGCTCGGCCCCGTCATCGTCGGCCGCTCGCCGTCTTCGGACATCTGCATCAACGAGCCGTTTGTCTCGGCCTCGCATGCGCGCTTTTCGCTGCAGGGCCCGGCGCTCATCATCGAGGACCTCAACTCGCTTAACGGCACGCTCGTCAACGGCCGCCAGCTCGTGGAGCCCGCGACGCTGCGTGAGGGCGACGAAGTCCAGATTGGCGACGTGGTCATGAAGGTGAACCGTCGATGATCGACGAGGAGAACAAGTCCGCAACCATGACCGAGGCACCGGCTGCCGCCGTAGCTGCACCGGCCCACGCCGCTCCGGCGGACTCCACACCCGTGGAGCCCGAGGACACCGTGTTCTCCCTGCCTCTTTCGCATGTAACGCATGATATTTCGGATCTCGCCGATAACGAGGACGAAGAGGATGCCGTAGCGGCGCCCATCGGCGCACATGCTGCGGAACAGCCCACAGCGCCCGAAGCAACCCCGGCGCCGGCTCACTTTGCAGAGCCCGTCGCCGCGGCAATCAACGAGAGCGCTGCGGTGTTTGCGGCACCCGAGCCCGCCGCGCCGGCGTTTCCCATAGCCCCGGCATCCGAGGTTGCGCCCGCGTCTACGCCGGCGCCCGAGGCGGGGACATCCCCCGAGGCGGGGACATCCCCCGAGGACGGCCCTGCACCCAAGACCCCGCAGCCTGCGCCCGCAAGCGAGTCCGATGCCGTGGCCGAGCCCGCCGCCCAGTCGCAAAACACGCCCGCGCCGTCGCACTTTGCGACGCCCGAGCCTATAGACGTCAGCCCGCAAGATGACGAGTCGACCGCCCGCGTGCCCGAGGAGCCCGACTCCCCGGACACCGGCGATTCCGAATCAAACGCCGAGACCGACACCGTCTCTCCCGGTGACACTGCCGAGATCGACGTTGCCGCCGTTGAGGCCAAGCTCAAAGACCCCGGCTCGACCATGAGCTTTGAACCCCTAACCGAGGAGCGCATCGAGACCGACTCGACCTATGATGCCGGCACCACCACGCAACTCATGTGGGGCGCCCGCTCCGACGTTGGCTGCGTGCGCCCGCACAATGAGGATTCCTACCTGGTGCAGTCGCCGCTCTTTTGCGTATGCGACGGCATGGGTGGTCACGCTGCCGGCGAGGTGGCCTCTTCTATCGCTGTCGAGACCATCGCCAAGACAGCTCCTCAGTCTGCCGACGCCGCACGCCTGGCGGCAGCCGTCGAGGCCGCCAACGCCGCCGTAATCGAGGCTGCCTTGAATGGCCTGGGCAAGCCCGGCATGGGCTGCACAGCCACTTGCGCCTATATCGAAAACGACACGCTCGCCATCGCCCACGTGGGTGACTCTCGCGCCTACCTGCTCCACGAGGGCACGCTCATCCGCGTGACCCGCGACCACTCCTACGTGGAGGAGCTCGTGGACGCCGGCGAGATCACGGCAGACGAGGCTCGCGTCCACCCCAACCGTTCGGTCATCACCCGCGCGCTGGGCTCGGACCCCGCTATGTATGCCGACCACTTCACTCTGCATATCGAGGAAGGCGACCGTCTGATCCTGTGCTCCGACGGCCTTTCGAGCATGATTCCCGATAGCGATATCGAGAACATCGCCACGCAGTCCTCAACCGCGCAAATCTGCGTCGACAACCTAGTGGACGCGGCGCTTGCCGCCGGCGGCCACGACAACGTGACCGTAGTAGTCGTTAACCTGGTTGACGATGGCGTTATGCGCGAGGCGCAGCGCGTGCGTCGCCGCAACATTACTATCGCCGCCATCCTGGCCCTCGTCTTTGTGCTGGCAGCTGGCATCTGGGCCTACACGGGTGTCACCGGCTCGTACTACCTGGGTACCTACCAGGGCAATGTCGCCGTCTGGCGCGGCCTGCCCGGCAAGCCGCTCGGACTCAAGCTCCACTGGCTCGAAAGCGAAACCAGCATCAAGCTATCCGACCTGCCCGAAGACACGCAAAACCGCCTCAAGGCGGGTATTCCGCAAACAAGTGTCGACGATGCGCAGGACACGATATCCAAGTACCGCCACCAGATCGACGAGGAGCAGACCCGCCAGGTGATCGACGCGCAAACGATTCGCGACAACACCAATCAGGGATCGACCTCCGAATCAGATTCCGAGAAAACCGCCGAACAGTCCGCCGAGGCCGAAGCCTCCGATAAGAATTAGAAAGGGAGTGCCGCTTATGAGTCGCCGCAACACCGAGCTGCTCTTGCTCATCGCCTCGGCGTTCCCCGTCATCCTGCTGTATGCGATGTACGTGCTCACCGCGGGCGCTGCCATCTCCTTTGAGACGCTCGCCGTACCGATCGGCCTCTTTGCCGCCTTTGCCGCGGCCCACATTGCCGTGCGAATCTTGGCGCCCGGTGCCGACCCCGCCATCCTACCCATCGTATTTATACTTTCGGGCATCGGTATCACGTTCGTGACGCGTCTCGCCCCCGCTCTCGCGATCTCACAGCTCATCATCCTGTTTGTCTCGGTGGCGCTCATGGTGGGAACGCTCGCACTGGTCAAAAACCTCGACGTGGTCATGCGCTACAAGTACACCTTTGGCATTTTCGGCAGCATCCTGCTGATGCTGCCCATCTTTATCGGCACCACGATCTCGGGCTCCAAGCTCTGGATTCGCATCGCGGGCTTTACCATCCAGCCCGGCGAGTTCGCCAAGGTCTTTATCGTCCTGTTCCTGGCCGGGTACCTGGCCGAGAACCGCGAGCTGCTCTCCATCTCCAACCGCAAGATCCTGGGCTTTAAGATCCCTCGCCTGCGACTGCTGCTGCCGCTGTTTGCCGTGTGGGGTGTGTGCCTGCTCGTCGTCGTCTTCGAACGCGATCTGGGTTCGGCCGTGCTGTTCTACACCATCTTCTTGCTGATGCTCTACGTTGCCACGGGGCGCTTTTCGTATGTCGTTATCGGCCTTGCGCTGCTGGCCGTTGGAGCCGTGGGCGCCTACAAGTTCCTGTCTCACGTTCAGGTGCGTTTCCAGGTTTGGCTCGATCCGTTTAAGGACGCCCAGGGCCAGGGCTACCAGATCGTCCAGTCGCTCTTCTCGCTTGCCGATGGCGGTCTGGTCGGTGTTGGCATCGGCAACGGCATGGCCAACAACATCCCTGTCGTCGAGTCCGACTTTATCTTCTCGGCTATCGGCGAGGAGATGGGCCTTTTGGGCGGCGGCGCCGTGCTCATCCTGTTTATGCTCTTTGCCGTTCGCGGCCTGACCACGGCTGCCCGCGCAAAGTCCGACCTCGCCGCCTTTAGTGCCACGGGCCTTACGGCAGCCATCAGCTTCCAGGCCTTTTTGATCGTGGGCGGCGTCACCCGCCTGATCCCGCTGACCGGCGTCACTCTGCCCTTTATGAGCCAGGGCGGCTCCTCGCTGCTGGCGAGCTTTATCATCGTCGCGCTCCTGCTGCGCGCCGGTGACGAGGCGACCGGACGCGAGGCCGAGCTTACCGGCACCGGCACCATGGCCGCCATCACCGATGATCAGGTCGCATCTGCCGCCGCCCCGACGGGCACGCGCTTTGCCACCTCGTCTTCCTACGGCAGCGGCAGCCATTCCGTCGGCTCGCGCATGCGACGTCGCCTGCTCGACACGCCTGAATCCGGTGTGCTCGGCCGCGTTGCGCTCGCCAACCGTCTAACCCGCGCGGTGCTCGCCTTTACGGCGCTGTTCGCCATCCTTATCGGGAACCTCACCTATGTCCAGGTCATTAAGGCCAAGGACTATCAGGACATGCCGACCAACAACCACACCATCGCCCGCTCCAAGTACATCCAGCGCGGCTCCATCATCACGTCCGACGGCGTGACGCTGGCCGAGTCGCTGCAGCAGGAGGACGGCACCTACGTACGCTCCTACCCCAACGGTAACCTGGCAGCGCACGTGGTTGGCTACGTGAGCCAGCAGTATGGCACCACCGCCATCGAGAGCGTCATGAACGACACGCTCACCGGTTCTAAGGACTACTCTAGCTGGAACAACGCCATCGCGTCGCTCGCGGGCCAGACCCAGCCGGGCAACACCGCCAAGCTCACCATCGACTCGCGTATCCAGACGGCGGCCGCGCAGGCACTCAAGGGCTTTAAGGGCGCTGTAGTGGTCATCGACCCGCGTACCGGCGCGGTGCTCGCATGTGCCAGCTCGCCCACCTACGACAACACCAACATCGATGCCCTGCTGCAGACGGGCGGCGGCGAGGACGGCTCCATGTACAATCGCGCCATGGACGCGCTGTACACGCCGGGCTCCACGTTTAAGGTCGTTACGCTTTCCGCGGCACTCGAGACCGGTACCGCCAGCCTTACCAGCACCTACCAGGCGCCCGGCTCCATGGACATCGGCAACGCACCGGTCACCAACGATGCCAACGAGAGCTACGGCACCATCAGCCTACAGCAGGCCTTTGCCGTGTCCTCCAACGTCGTCTTCGGCCAGGTGGCAAACGAAGTTGGCGCAAACACGCTCGTGCAGTTTGCCAACGCCTTTGGCTACGGCCAAAAGCTCGGCCAGGACCTGACCTCCGCGGCCTCCATCATGGCCGACCCGTCGCTCATGACCGAGTGGGAGACCGCCTGGGCCGGCGCCGGCCAGCCTGTCGGCATGGACCACACGCCCGGCCCGCAGACCACCGTCATGCAAAACGCCGTGATTGCCGCCGCCATCGCTAACAGCGGCGTGGTCATGGACCCGTACTTTGTAGCCCAGGTACTCGCCCCGGACGGAACCGTGGTCAAGACCACGCAGTCCCGCTCGCTGGGTCAGGCCGTCAGCTCCGCCACGGCCGACCAGGTCAAGCAGGCCATGCTTGCCGTCGTCCAGTCCGGCACCGGCACCGATGCCCAGATCCCCGGCGTCAAAGTCGCCGGCAAGACCGGCTCGGCCGAGACCGGCGGCACCAACGTCAACTCGATGTTTGTTGGCTTTGCACCTTACGATTCACCCACGGTCGCCATCTCGGTGGCCTTGGAGGATTTCGACAAGCATGACGTCAAGGCCGCCAAGATCGCCGGTATCGTCCTGACCGCGGCGCTTGCCGCACAGGGAGCGTGATGCCCATGATCGAATCGGACACCAGAGGCGCGCCGCGGCCGAAGAGCTAGCGGCAACGCGCCACACGGCCCCAGCGGCCACATCGTAGGTACTACACACATCGTTGAGCGAATAATTATGTTAGGAGCAGGAATGGAACAGAGGGTCCTCGGGGGAAGATACCTCCTCAAGGATAAGGTGGGAACAGGCGGCATGGCGACCGTCTACCGTGCACAGGACCAGGTCCTCGACCGCACGGTAGCCGTCAAGATCATGCTGCCACAGTATGCGTGCGACGCAACCTTCGCCGCACGCTTTAAGCAGGAGGCCCAGGCAGCAGCCGGCCTCTCCTCCCCCTATATCGTGGGCGTCGACGATTGGGGCAAGGACGGCGACACCTATTACATCGTCATGGAGTACCTGCGCGGCACCGACCTTAAGAGCGGCATCAAGAGCCACGGCGCCCTCGACCCCAAGAAGGTCGCCCAGATCGGCTCGCAGATCAGCTCTGCGCTTTCGGTCGCCCACAAGCACGAGATCATCCACCGCGACATTAAGCCGCAGAACATCATGGTGCTGCCCGACGGCAACATCAAGGTGATGGACTTTGGCATCGCGCGCGCCAAGAACAGCCACCTCACGCAAGACAACAACGTGCTGGGAACCGCCCACTACGTCAGCCCCGAGCAGACCCGCGGTCAGGACCTCGGTCCCACCTCGGATATCTACTCGCTGGGCGTCGTGATGTACGAGTGCGCCACCGGCCGCGTTCCCTTTGACGGTGACGACGCCATCTCGGTCGCACTCAAGCAAGTCAACGAGCTGCCTATTCCGCCGAGCCAGATCAACTCCGGTGTCGACGCCGACCTTGAGCGCATCATCCTCAAGTGCATGGAGAAGGACCCGGCAAACCGCTTCCAGACCGCCGACGAGCTTCGTCAGGTGCTCAACAGCTACCTGTCGGGCCGTGCCGTCAACGTCTCGGAGCCCACGCGCATCATCGGTGCCCCCGGCGAGCTGGGCGCCACCAAGACTCGCGAGCTTTCCGATCAGACGCGCGCCATGGTGCGTCCCGTCTCGGGCGTGAGCGGCCAGAATACCGCCCGTAGCTCGGTTTCGGGCTCCACCGGCTCCTACGAGGTCGAAAAGCCCAAATCCAACAAGAACAAGATCATCGCCGCCGTGGTGGCAGCGGTTGCCGTCATCGGCATCGTGGTGGCCTTTGCCACAGGACTCTTTGGCGGCGAGCAGGTCACCGTGCCCGATGTGCTGGGCAAGGACCAGCAGACTGCCGTCGAGCTGATCAAGGAAGCCGGCCTCGAGGTCGGCACCATCGACCAAAGCTACAACGACGATGTCGACGAGGGCAAGGTCGCCGAGCAGACGCCCAACGGCAACACCAAGAAGGCCAAGGGCACCAAGGTGAACCTGGTAATCTCCAAGGGCCCCAAGCCCTCCGAGAAGGTTGAGGTTCCCCAGCTTGTCGGCCTGACCAAGGACCAGGCAGAAGCCGCGCTGGCAAGCGTTGGCCTGAAGGGCAACGCCTCCGAGGAGGCCAACGAGGCCGATGAGGGCCAGGTCTTTGAGCAGGGCACCGATGCCGGTAAGGAAGTCGAGAAAGGCACGACCATCTCGTACAAGGTCTCGGGCGGCCCGGATACCACGTCCGTCCCCGATCTGACCGACATGACCGAGGCCCAGGCGCGCAACGCCCTCGATATGGCAGGCTTTGGCGTCGACGTGAGCTACCAGGAGAACGACTCGGTTACCGAGGGCACCGTGAGCAGCTGGAACCCCAGCGGCAAGCAGAAGCCCGGCGCCACGATTACCGTCGTCATTGCCAAGAAGTCCGGCAAGGCCAGTGTTCCGGGCAACCTGTACGGCAAGAGCATCTCCGCCGCCGTCACCGCGCTCAACAACGCCGGTTTCTATAACATTGGCTTCTGTGACCAGAATGGCAATCCCGTAAGCGGTAACGAGGATGCCACCGTTACAGGCGTCTCCCCCACCGGCAAGCAGTCCACCGACAGCACGATTACGCTGACGGTCGCACTTTCTGGTTCGGGCTCGGGCTCGGGCTCGGGCACGGGCACGGGCGACGATTCCGGTACGACCAACTAGTCGCCACCTCACCGCTCATTACGGCTCTCGCCGCAAACATATTCGCTCACAGGCGCCCGCTTGCTCCCCCAGTAAGCGGGCGCTTCGTTTTTGACATGGCATGAACCAGAAGAGCCCGGCACCGTAGCGGTACCGGGCTCGGCAAATTTCTGGTGCCCCCGGGCGGATTCGAAAACTCCCCCTGCGGGGAAATTGTTGACGCGGGTGTCGACGGCTCGAATCCGCCGGCAGTTCCCACAAACCAGAAACGGCGCCGCTCTCGCGACGCCGTCATAATATTCTGGTGCCCCCGGGCGGATTCGAAAACTCCCCCCGCGGGGAAATGAGTGACGCGGGTGTAGGACGCCCGCAAGCAACACAAAAAACAAAAGAGGCCCGACCCCAAGAGGGAAAAGGGGAAGAAATAAAAAGGAGGCAACCGGGGGA
>CAJMSV010000022.1 GCA_905216175.1 uncultured bacterium
ATAGCATTAACGCCTAGGCTCAAACCACCACAAAGGGGACAGGCACCTTTGTGGAGGTTTGGGGTGAATCCATCGCGTTAGCCCAGATAAAAGCTGCCAAAATAAACCTGTCCCTTTTTGGTAGGTTTGGGAGATGAGGCTGGAATGGATAAGGCTGAGTTGCGGCGGGCAGTGATTGCTCGGCGCGATGCTATTGATCTGGATGTTCGGGCAGCGAAGTCTGCTGTTGTATGCGCGCGGCTTGTTGAGCTGATGGAGTCCAGCGGCTCTGCGGGCCAACGCACCGTCGCCGTCTATGCCGCCATGGGTTCCGAGGTCGACCCAGCCGCGTTTGCCGCCGCGGCCGTCGCGCGTGGCTGGCGCGTGGCCTATCCGTGCATGCTCTCGGCAACAGACGCCATGGCTTGTGGCCAGCGCATGTGCATGCGGGCAGTCTCTGCTTGCAATGCGTCCGAGGCCCCGTTTATCGCCCACCCTACGCGGGCCTTCGCAGCCACGGACGTCGACAGCGTCCGCTTCCCCATCGTGCCCGCCGCCGAGCTCGACATGGTTGTCGTGCCACTCGTGGCTTTCGGCCGCACCGACGCGCGCCTGGGCTACGGCGGAGGCTGCTACGACCGCTACCTGCCCACAGTTGCACCTGAATGCCAAATCGTCGGCATCGCCTTTGACGAACAGCACGTCGACCACGTTCCCACCGACGCCCACGATCTGCCACTGCCCAACATCGTCAGCGCCTAGCCGCCGCTGTATCGCACCCGCAAGATGAGCGTGGAAAATCTCCCACTTTGAGCCCCCTTACGAGCCAAAAACGGGAGATTATCCACACTCATTCAACAAGCGTCCGAAAATCCACGCTCGTCCGTCCGATTTTCCACGCTTGTGCAGCCAAACGCCCTGCAACTGCCTCAGCACGCACGCGGCACGCCGGCGACCTTGAGCTTGCGATCGAGCTTTGTCGGATCCCTTAGATCATCCCAGCACAAGCGCACAATCTTGCAGTTATCAAGCAGCGAAAGTCTCGACTCGCGCTGGCGCTCATCGAACTGCGCCTTCGCGAGCTTGCCCTCCTCCGCCGCCTTCTCGCTTTTAACGAATCCGTCGAACTCCCCGATAATCAGCCGGTCGCCCACGCGCCACAAGTAGTCGACGCGATACGGTCGTCCCGGCTCAACCGGGTCGAACAGCTCAACTTGCAGCTCCGGCGTCTGCCAACCGCGCTCGATCATCAGGGCACGCGCCTTGGACTCGCCGCCACTTTCCGACAGCCCATCGGCACATCGTGCAACCCTGCGCGCCGTCACAACGCCGCGACGATTCAGACCAAGCTTGTCGACAGTCTCAACGAGATGCTCCTTCGACAAAAGTTGCTCATGGAGCGCCGAGTCCGCGATGATCAGTCCCTCGACAAACGATGCATCGACCAAGCAATCCGTAATCGTTTGATTGATATCGGTTACGGCGATATCCATCTGGGTGGCCCGTGTTTGACGAGCATAGCGATGACGAATGACCTGAGAGCCCGGCGTCGTCGATTGGGCTGGCATCGCGGCGATATGGATGTGCGTCAAATTGGCATGCGAAACCGAAAAGCCATAGATAACAGCCGCCGTATAGGAGCAAAATGTCCAGTCGGGGTGCTTTTGCGCAAGCGCCCGCACCCGATGCAGATAACGCTGCCGAAACTTGAGCTCGGACCAGTATTCCGGACGCGCATACAGCCCCGGCATGACCGCTTCGAGACTTCCCGCCTCCGCCCGCCGCTGAATCTGCTTTGCCTCCGCCGCCGTGCGCGCGTACACGCAGCTCATCTGCTGTTCGCATGCTTTAATGTGACTTGCAAGCCTTTGATTCGCCGTCATGTTTCCCATGTCGCCTCCCAAATCTTGGAACGGCGCAAACGTACCAGACGGTTTCATGCGAAGTCTGACCAAATACCGTCCAGGCGCTGACCAAATGCTTGACGGTTTTGGACGTTTTAGGCTGATGTCTTATATCTGCAGGTAGGGCGGTTGTCGAGAGGTCCCTGTCTCCACATTTTGAGGCCTTGGTCCATCGGATTATCAGAAAGAAAAACCCGTCGAGATTCAAGACTACGCCAAATGCGACTTTGCCTCTGCACGCACCGTCGCTTAGCCGAGCCATCGGCATCTACATGCCTAAAAAATGAGCGTGGATAATCTCCCGTTTTGAGCCTAGTTTCAAGCCAAAAGTGGGAGATTATCCACGCTCGATTTGTAAATGTCCGAAAATCCACGCTCGTCCGTCCGGATATCCACGCTCGTCACGCCGCCGGCACAGCAGCAGCCGTAGCCTAGTGCTCCTCGCCGGCGCGAGCTAGGTCGTAGGGCGTGGTCTGGTAGACGTAGTAGTTGAGCCAGTTGGTGTAGAGCAACTGAGCCTGGCTGCGCCAGACGTTGCGCGGCTCGGCCGAGGGGTCGTCACCTGGGAAGTAATGCGCCGGCACTTGAGGGTTGAGGCCGCGCTTCACGTCGCGCTCGTACTCCAGACGCAGCGTGTCGGTATCGTACTCGGGATGGCCAAATACAAAGAAGCGACGGCTGTCGGTCGACTTGACGATGTACAGGCCCACCTCGTCGGACACGGCCACAACCTCAAGCTGCGGCTCGGCCTCCACGTCCTCACGGCGCACATCGGTGTTGCGCGAATGCACGGCATAGAAACGGTCGTCCAAGCCGCGAACCAGCGGGCTTTGCGGCTTCACCAGATAATGCTCGAACACGCCGCTCGCCTTTGCCGGCAGGTCGTACTTCTGGATACCGTAATGATGGTACAGACCGGCCTGTGCGCCCCAACAAATGTGCAGCGTAGAGTGCACGTGCGTGGTGGACCAATCCATGATCTGGCAGAGCTCGGGCCAGTAGTCGACCTCCTCGAACGGCATCTGCTCCACCGGCGCGCCCGTGATGATCAGGCCGTCGTAGTGGATGTCGCGGATGTCGTCGAACGTGCGGTAGAACGTCTCCAGGTGGCCGGCGCTTACGTGCGTGGCCTCGTGCGTCTTGGTGCGCAGCAGGTCCACCTCCACCTGCAGCGGCGTGTTGGAGAGTTTGCGCATGATCTGCGTCTCGGTGGCGATTTTGGTGGGCATGAGGTTGAGGATGAGCACGCGCAGCGGACGGATGTCCTGGTGCAGCGCGCGGTACTCGGTCATGACAAAGATGTTCTCGCTCTCGAGCTGCGCAGCGGCAGGGAGGGCGTCGGGGATGCGAATGGGCATGGATGCTCCTTATGAGTCAGTTGCAGCTATGGTACAACGACCGGCCCCATCCGCGCGAGCACATCGCCCAGCGATGCCGTCAGCGGCCCAAATCACTCCAAAAGTAGAGATTAAGGCATGCCCAAAAATCTATGGCGCTTTAGCCTAGCAAAGTGAAGGCAGGAGGCTACAATGGTTCGACGCGAAAAACTCGACCGAAAGGATACATATATGTACCAGACGCGTAAGATCGGTGTGGTCGGCCAGGGCCACGTAGGAGCACATGTCGCCAACAGCCTGCTTATGCAGGGCATTGCCGATGAGCTGTACCTGTGCGATATCAACGAGGCCAAGGTGACGTCCGAGGTCCAGGACCTGCGCGACTCCCTTTCGTTTGTCCCGTACAACACCAAGATCGTCAACTGCTACGACCACTACGAGGAGCTGGCCTGCTGCGACGTCATCGTCAACGCCGCCGGCAAGGTCGCGCTGGCCGCTGGCAACCGCGACGGCGAGCTGTTCTTTACCACCGACGCCGCCCGCACCTTTGCCAAGCGCATCGTCGACGCCGGCTTTGACGGTATCTTCGTGAGCATCTCCAACCCCTGCGACGTCGTGTGCACCGAGCTGTGGCACCTGACCGGCTACGATCCCAAGAAGATCATCGGCTCGGGCTGCGGCCTGGACTCCGCCCGCCTGCGCACCGAGATCTCCAAGAAGGTCGGCGTGAGCCCCAAGTCTATCGACGCCTACATGATCGGCGAGCACGGCTTTAGCCAGCTTGCCGCCTTTAAGGCCGCGACCATCGCCGGTAAGAGCCTCAACGAGCTTCAGGCCGAAAACCCCGACAAGTACGCCTTTGACCACATGGAGGTCGAGGAGCTTGCGCGCAAGGGCGGCTATGTGACCTATCAGGGCAAGCAGTGCACCGAGTACGCCGTCGCCAACTCCGCCGCGCGCGTCTGCGCCGCCGTGCTGCACAACGAGCACGCCGTGCTTTCGGCCTCTACGCTTATGACCGGCCAGTATGGCGAGGAGGGCATCTTTACCTCCCTGCCGTGCGTGATCGGTGCCGAGGGCGTCGAGGAAGTCTACACGCTGGACCTGTCCGAGTACGAGCTCGAGGGCTTCCACAAGAGCTGCCAGCACATTCGCGACAACATCGCCCAGCTCGACTGGTGGGACGCCGAGGCCCACGACGCCAAGTAAGCCGCTGGCTGCCGCAACCTTGCGAATCTATGCGCGATACTAAGCGGGCCGCGCCGGAAACCCACCGGCGCGGCCCGCTTTTTACGCACGCTGTTCGCTTGCGAATCGAAGGTGAATACTTTTCCCGGTACCTAGTACTGCTCGATGCCCATGTAGCGACGAATCTCGGGGCTGTGGTCAAACACCTTGCCGCGGGCGGCGCGCAGCTCGCAGCTCATGTTGTAGAAGAAGATCGGCTCCAGGAACGAACGCACGCTGGCAGGCACGTCGCCCACGCCGTACTCGAGCGCATCGAGCACCATGACCGTATCGGTGTGCGTGTTGAGGAACGCGAGCGCACGCTCCTCCATGGGGCGGCACTCGCCCGATCCGAGCTGTACAAAGTAAAACACGCCGGGCTCGGTGGCTTCGAACGGGCCGTGGAAGTACTCGCCGGAGTGGATGTAGCAGCAGTGCTGCCACTGCATCTCCATGAGCGAGCAGATGGCCATGGCGTAGGTCTGGCTAAAGTTGGGGCCGGAACCCAGGATATAGAAGAACTCGTGCTGCTGGCAGAGCTCGGCAAAGCGATCGCCCAGCTCGGCGTTGACCTTCTCGCGGGCAGCGGGCAGCAGCGCATCCATCTGCTTAAGGCCGGCGTACATGTCGGCAAGCGCCTCGTAGCCCTCCTGCTGGTCGAGCTGTTCGGCGGCGATCAGAGCGCCGATACCCTGCGGTACCTCGGCCTGCGGCACGCCTTCGCCCCACGGATAGACCCAGGTAGTCCACTTGCCGTTATCGATCTTTGAGCCCTCGCAGTCGGTCATGGCCACGACCTCGGCACCGGCCGCCAGCGCCATCTCGCAGCCGTCGACGACCTCTTGCGTGTTGCCGCTGTGGCTACAGGCAATAACGAGCGACTTCGGCCCTAGGCTCTTGGGGGCCATCAGGCAAAACTCGCGTGCCGTGTAGACCGTCGAGGTAAACGTGGTGGCTTCGCGCTTGAGCAGCTCGTTGGCCGGCATCAGGTCGATCATCGAACCGCCGCAGGCGATCCAAAAGACGTTCTCAATCTTGCCCTTGCGCTCGATGATTTCCTGAACCAGGTCATGTGCGTTCATCCTGATGTTCCTCCTTGTGGGGCGGCTTTGAGCGACGGCGGCTCGTACCTGCTGTCGTTCTATGTTGTCCTATTTATAACACGTGTAACAAAGCCCGTGAAGTCATCTCGGCAAATTTATTCTATGTTGTTCTATCTATGGACGTTAGATGTCGAAGACGTAGCGCGAGCCCACGATCTTTTGGCGTCCGAGCAGCAAGGGTCGCTCGTCCTCATCGGTAAAGTACGCCTCCATATAAAAGAGCGGCTCGCCGACCGGCACCTCCAGCAGCGGGGCCGTCTGAGTATCGGCAAGCGCAATCTCCACGGTGCAGGGATCGGACTTGAGCGGCGCGCGGCCCGAATGCTCGGCAACGAGCGCAAAGATCGAGTTATCGGTGAGGTCCTTATCGGCAAGTGTCTGCAGATAGGGATGGTCAGCCAGCACAAAGGCGTTGTTCTCGAGCATGACGGGCACGCCGTCTGCCGTGCGCACGCGCTCGACAACGATGAGCTCGCAGCCGGGCTCTACGCCAAAGAACGCCGCGTCCTCGCGCGTCGCCGCAACCACCGTGCGCGATACCAGACGCGCTCCGGCCACCATGTCGTTGGCAGCGCAACCCTCGGAAAAGCTCTGAACGTCACCCTTCTGGACAATCTTGCGCTTGAGCTTGGGCGCGCACACGAACGTGCCCCTCCCCTGCTGGCGGTTGAGATACCCCGCGCGCGACAGCTCCTCGATGGCGCGGCGCACGGTGATGCGTCCCACGCCGTAGTACTTCGCGAGCTCCATTTCGGAAGGAATGCGCGAGCCGGATGCGTACACGCCACGCGCGATCTCGCCCTTTAGGTCGTCCATAACCTGCTGGTACAGCGGCACAGCGGACACCTCAGTGCGCTCGGTTTTATCATCGGATGCCATCGTTATGCTCCATTCCGTGCATGCTCGGACTCAAACTCTTCAATCGCCGCCATAAACTGCTCGCCAAAGGCGTCGGCCTTTTTCTCGCCGATGCCGTTGACCTGGATAAGCTCGTCGCGCGTCTGTGGGCGTAGGCGGCACAGGCCGCGCAGGGCCTTGTCGGAAAAGACCATGTACGGCGCCATCTCCAGCTCCGTCGAGATCTCCTTGCGCAGGGCACGCAGGCGCTCGAACAGCTCGGCATCGTCGCCAACACGCGGGCGCTGATCCAGCTCGGCCTCCTCGCGCAGCAGATCGACGGCGCGGCGGGCGCGGGCCGAGGCCTTGCGCTTGGACGCACGGCGCTTAACGGTAAAGGCGAACGCCTCATCCTCGACCTCGACGGCACGCGGACCCAGCCCCACGACCGGGTACTGCCCCTGCGAGGTGACCAGATAACCGCGGCCGCACAGCTGGCCGATGATGTCCTTGATGCGCCCGACCGATTCGCTCGACAGCTCACCGTAGCCGCGGTCCTCGTCCAGATGCATCTGGCGAATGCGCTCGGTGTTGCCGCCGTGGAGCACATCGGCGATGAGCGACTTGCCAAAGCGCATGGGACGCGTGGCCACATAGCGCACGGCAGCGCGGGCCATATCGGTGACGTCCTCGACCTCGAACTGCGTGAGGCAGTTGCTGCAGTTGCCGCAGCTCTCGACGTCGTCCGTGGCGGTGCCGCCCGTACTGGCCGCGGCATGCTCGGCCACGGCCTCGTCGCCAAAGTAGCGCAGCATGTATTCGCGCAGGCAGCCGGTGGTATTGCAGTAGCCCTCCATCTGGCTGAGCAAACGATATCGATTCTGGAGCGCCCACGCGCGCTGCTCATCGTCGAGCGCCTCATCGGCAGCATCGCCGCGGTCGATCAGAAAGCGGCGCATGCGAAAATCGTTGCCGTTCCACAGCAAGTAGCAGCTGGCCGGGTCGCCATCGCGGCCGGCGCGGCCCGCCTCCTGGTAGTAGGCTTCGATGCTCTCGGGCACGTTGTTGTGGATCACGTAGCGCACGTTGGGCTTGTCGATGCCCATGCCAAAGGCGTTGGTGGCAACCATCACCTGGATATCGTCGTCGATAAAGGCGCGCTGGCTTTGGCGACGGGCGTCGTTGCCCATGCCGGCATGGTAGCGGCCAACGCGAATGCCGCTGGGGCCCAGCGCCTCGGCAAGCTCGCCCGCCAGCGCATCAACTGTCTTGCGGGTCGAACAATACACGATGCCGCTCTCGCTCGAATGCGCGATCACGTAGTCGCGCACCCAGGCAGTCTTGGCCTTGTCGCCCATCTCCTCGCAACCAAAGTAGAGGTTCTTGCGATCGAAGCCCGTCACTACCGTCGCGGGGTTTTGCAGGCCAAGCATCTGCTGAATGTCCGCGCGCACACGCTCGGTCGCCGTAGCGGTAAAGGCCGCCACGATGGGGCGCTGCGGCAGGGAATCGATGAACTCGCGAATCTGCAGGTAGGCGGGGCGGAAATCCTGACCCCATTGGCTTACGCAGTGGGCCTCGTCAATGGCCACGAGCGGCACGCCAATGCCGGCGGAACCCGCAGCCTCCTGCGCAAAGGCCAAAAAACGCGGCTCGAGCAAGCGCTCGGGCGCCACGTACATAAGCTGGTAGCGGCCCTCGCGCGCCCGCTTGAGCACGGTGTTTTGCTGGGCCGGAGTAAGGCTGGAGTTGAGATAGCTGGGTCGCGCACCCGCCGCGAGCAACGCACGGGTCTGGTCCTCCATAAGCGACAGCAGCGGACTCACCACAAAGGTGATACCGGGCAGCATGAGCGCGGGCACCTGGTAGCAAATGGACTTGCCGGCGCCCGTGGGCATAACACCCAGCGCATCACGACCGGCAAGGATCGCATCGACCATGCGGTCCTGTCCCGGGCGAAACGAGGTGTAGCCAAAATAGGCGCCGAGCGTGTCGAGCGCCATCTGCTGCATGCTATCGGTCATGGTTTCCTAACGTTCAAGTCATCTGCCGCCGATTATACGCCGCCACGCGGACAGCAGCACACGGCCGCCGCCCAGACTAGTCGTTTAAGAACGCCCCCAACGGCCAAGGAGCGTCCCCAGGTGCCGACAGAAAAGGAACGTCCCCAAGTGCCGCATCTGGGCCATGGCAACGCCGATGTTTTGGCGCGGACAGCGAAAGCCCGCCAGAGCGAGCAAGGTGACGCGAAGCGAGGCGGCATTGACCTTCTGGTCATGCCGCCGAAGCTGAACGTCAGATTGCCGCTCTGGCGGGCTTGCAGCGTCGAGCCGTTACGCGGTTTGGTAAAACCGCGTAACTTACATGACCATAACGTAGCGCGATCCCACGTAGTACTGCTTACCCATCAGGACCGGCTCGCCATTGGGGCCGGTAAAGCCGGCACGCAGATTGAGCAGCGGATCGTGCGGAGCAATGCCCAGCTCGACCGCCTGCTCGGCGTTAGCTCGAACGGCCTCGACCGTACGGTAGCCAACCGAGACAATCGGGATTCCGCCAACACGCTCGACCTCGGCAAAAATCGACTTGTCCTCAAGATCGGCCGTCAACAGCTCGCGGTAGGCATCAAACGGCACAAAGATGTTCTCCTCAAAGATGGGCTCGCCGTCGGCCGTACGCACGCGCTTGATATGCAGCAGCAGCGCATCCTTCTGCAGGCCAAAGAACTCCATCTCGTTTTGGCGCGCCGGAACGATCTGGCGATCGATCACGTGCGCACCGGCCTTCATGCCGTTGCCGGCACACAGCGCGGTAAACGTCTGCAGCGTCGAAGCGTGGAACTGGCGGTTGATGTGCGGCGTGGAGACAAAGGTGCCACGGCCCTGCTGCTTAACCAGGTAGCCATCGGAGCACAGCTCCTCGACGGCGCGGCGCACCGTAATGCGGCTCACGTCGTACTGCTCGGCTAGCTCAAGCTCGGACGGAATACGCTCCTTGGGTGCATAAACACCTTTCTCGATCGCATCCTTGATTTCGTCGTAAATCTGCTGGTAAAGCGGTGCATTTTTGGGTGCAGGCATATCTAATCACTCTTATCGAAATATCGAAATAACTAATACGTATATAACGTCTAGTTTCATATTACCTCATAATGATAAAACGATACACCCTCCCTACCAAAAAGCGACAGCTTCATTTTGGTAGGTTTTATCTGGGCAAACGAGAGCCTCTCGAAAGCAACGGGGCTTTCGGGGGGCTCGTTCGGATGGGTTGCGCAGGACCGGCAAAATGCCAATACCCTACTTGCCGTCGTCCTGCTGCAGGCTGTCCTGTTCGCTGAGGCGCGCCTGCCTGCTGACCATGCGTGCGGGCTTGTCGGGATCGGGAACGGCCGTGGGCATGGGCTCGTCGACATGACCACCCCACCAGCCGCCCACAAAGTTGAGCGTGTGGAACACGTTGATCACGGCGCCGGAATCAACGTCGCACACCAGCTTGATAATGTCCTGACTCTCGTAGGTCGAGACAACGGTGTTCAGCAGGTACATCTTTTCGCGGCTATATCCGCCGACGACCTCGGCGCAGCTAATGCCGTGCTGAAAATGGTTTACGTAGGCAGTCATGACCTCGTCTGCCTTACGCGTCGTGATCTGCAGCGTCACGCGATCGTAGCGACGATAGAAACTGTCGATGGTCTTGGTCGAAATAAACTGGAACACGATGGAATACGCCGCCTTGTCCCAGCCAAACATAAAGCCAAAGATCGCCAGGATAAAGCAGTTGAAACCAAAGATGACGCCCCAGATGGTCTTGCCCGTGTGGTTGGAGACCCACAGCGCGATAAAGTCGGTGCCGCCGGTGGATGCGCCGGATTTAAGTGCGATGGCAGCGCCCAGACCCGAGACCACGCCGCCAAAAATGATGAGCATGATCTTGTCGCCCAAAAATGGAGCGAAGTGAAAGACGTTGAGGAACAGCGACGAGAGCACGACCTGCATCATCGAGAAGATGACGAAGCGCTTGCTGATGCCGCTCCAGCATAGGAGCGCCACGGGGATGTTGAGCGCGAGCATACCGAGCGAGATGTCGATGTGAACGCCGCCCAGCGAGGTAACGCGATCGAGCAGGACCGCAACGCCGGTTAGGCCGCTCGGAAGCAAGTCGGCGGGCTGAATGAACGCCTGGATCAGGAATGTCTGGAGAACGGCGGAAATCGTGACCGCCACGGCAGTAATAGCGCGGCGGACGATGGTGAGGCGGCCAAGTACGAGCACTCGGTCCGTGAGCTGATCGATGGCGTTCGCCACGCAGGCTCCTTTCGAAGGCAGATGTAGTTGTGGGGTATGTCCGCGATTGTAGCATGGAGCGTGCGGGGGCGCTTCAATTCACCCTCTCTCGACAACCAAAGCGGGACCAGCAACCCCACGACCAAAGGCCCAAATTACAAGTGAGTAGACTTTACGCGACCTGCAGAGCACGCCCAAAACCGCCACCCCTGTGACCTGCGGTTTTACTAGAGCAGATGCGCTTTGTGCTCGTCCTGCACCAAAAAGTCTACTCACTTAATCCGAATCGAAGCCAAACGGATCCAAATAGATGACAAATTAAGCCAATCCGCAGCAAAAGACGCGTGAATCAGTGCTTCTCGCGGCGGATTGACGCTACAAAGCGGCCAAAATGTCGGTCAGATTATCGATAACGGCATCGGCTCGCGATTGATCGAGGTTGACACCCTCGTGCGGACGCAGTGCCAGGACGCGGGCGCCGGAACGTTTGCCAGCCTCGATGCCCAAAGGCGAGTCCTCGATAACCAGGCACTCGGTAGGCTCCACACCCAGCGCCTCCATGGCACGCAGGTAGATCTCGGGGTCGGGCTTAAACGCACTGCACTCGTGACCGCTGATGGTGTAGTCCAGCACGTCGGCGATACCGGCAATCCCCACCAGCTCGTCAATGAGCTCGCGATAGGACGAGCTTGCGATGGCGCACTTCACGCCGCGCTCGTGCAGCTTGCGCATCACCGGCTCCGTCTGCTCGTTGAGCAGCTCGGCATACGGAACGGGATGGTCTGGGCTGTAGACCTGCTTGTACTCCACGCGCAGGCGCTCGCGCAGCTCAACATCGTCAGGTACCAGCGACTTCCAAATGGCGGGCTCGTTAGACCCCGAAAGATCGGGGATCTCGTCAAAGTGAAAGCCCTTCTCCTCCATAAACGCCACGCGACGACGGTTGTAGAACCACTCGGTATCGACCAGCACGCCGTCCATGTCAAACAGCACTGCCTTGATCATACGCATCTCCTCCCACCTGCCAAAAAGGGACAGGTTTATTTTGGTAGGTTTTATCTGGGATTTGCGACGCGACAGACACGCCCTCCCCAGAGCAAAAAAGGGGATGGGGCGCAAACCCCATCCCCTCTCAATCAACCCGTAAGGTCTACTTACTTGTGATTAGTAGGAAAGCTTCCACATGTAGCGACGCATGGTCAGCGGATGCTGACGGGCCTCGGCGATCTGGTTGCCGTACTCGCGCATAACGGCGAGGTGCAGCAGCGGGTTGAAGTAGGTGACGACGCTCGCGGGCACGGCGTCAGCCAGGCCGTAGTCCTTGGAGTCGATCAGAGCGACCTTGGCGCCCATGCGCTCAAGGAAGGTGAGGGCGCGGGCGTCCATCGGACGGGTAGCGCCATCGGACATGAAGAAGACGTAGGGCTTACCCTCGGTGGAAACCTCGAACGGGCCGTGGAAGTACTCGCCGGTGTTGTAGGCGGCGGCGTCGATCCACTGCATCTCGGTGAACAGGAAGGCGGCGTGAGAGTAAGCCATCTTCTCGGAAGCACCAGAGGCCATGAAGTAGATCATCTTGTCGTCCTTGAAGTCCTCGGCGAACTTCTTGGCGAGCTTCTTGCAGTGCTGAGCGGCGTTCTCGCAGAGCTCGAAGACGTTGGTGAGGCCGGTGATCATGTCGTCGTACTTGTCATAGCCCTCGGTCTGCTGAAGGATCTCGAGAGCAAGAGCGATGGCATAGCCGGGCTTCTCGCACTTGGCAGCGAAGTTGGCGTGGAAGCCGTGAACGATGACGTAGTCAGCGTCGACGGTCAGAGCGGAGCCAGCCTTGTTGGTGAGGGAGACGACCGGGCAGTTGTGCTTCTTGGCGGTCTTGTTGGCCTCGACGGTCTCGGGCGTGGAGCCACCGAGGGAGCAGGTGATCACGAAGGTGTGCTCGTTGACCCAGGAAGGCGTGTCGTAGTTGAACTCGTTAGCGGTGAAGATCTGAACGTTCAGCTTGTCCGTGTTGTTGGCCAGGAAGTACTTGGCGGGGTACAGGTCGGACATGGAAGCACCGCAGCCGACGAAGGCGACACTGTGGATCTCGTGGTTGGACAGGACGTCAGCGACGATCTGCTTAGGGAGGTTAAGGTCGATCTCGTACATCTGACACATTCCTTTCGATTTTTTGCGGCGCCACATTGCCGGGCGCTCGCAGGGTTACCGTGATTTGGACCGAGTTGCCGGCCCGTTGAGGATGTGTCAAAGGAACTGTCCCTTTGACACATTTAGGGATGGGAGCCTGCCTGGGGTATGGGATGTCAGGCAGGCCCCCGGGGGAAAGCGATTAGGCGCTTGGTCGCGACTAGGCCAGGATGCCGGCCGCGGAGAGGGCGATGCCGCCCACGATGGCGATCACGAGAAGCCAACCGGTGTTGACGTTCTTCTTGATGAGCCAGTACATAAGGCCGGTGAGGCCAAGGGAGATCATCTGGGGCATCATGCCGTCCAGGATGTCCTGGATAACGACGGTGCCCTCAGCGAACTGCAGCGGGGTGGTGGCGCCGATCAGCGTGGCAATCATGCCGCCCACGGACATAAGACCCACGATGCCGCAGACATACATGAGCTTCTCCATGAGGTCGCCGCCCTGAAGCTTGCTCAGGTACTCGTGGCCGCCCTGATAACCCATCTTGGCTGCGAACCAAGTGATCAGCACAGAGGGGACGATGGAGATGAGCATGGCCAGGATCGGGCCCATGATGGAGCCCTGCTGAGCCAGCTGAACGCCCAGACCAAAGGCGATAACGCGGATGGTGCCCTGGAAGAAGGAGTCACCGATGCCGGAAAGCGGACCCATGAGGGAGGTCTTGACCGCGTTGATCGAATCGGGATCGAAGTTCTCGGGATCCTTGGCGTACTCCTCCTCCATGGAGGCGGAGAGGCCCAGGATGAAAGCGCTCGTCTGCGGGGTGCAGTTGTAGAACGCCATGTGACGGTGGTAAGCCTCTTTCTTAGCAGCGAGCTGCTTGGGGTCGGACTCGTCCGGATAGAGGCGATCGAGCGTGGGAACCATGCCGTAGAGGAAGCCCATGTTCATCTGACGCTCGTAGTTCCAAGAGGCCTGGATGGCCCAGGAGCGCCAGAAGAACTGGCTGACCTTCTTGTTCAGGGACACGTCCTTGGTTGCGGTTGCCATAGTGTGTTCCTCCTTAGTCTTCGTCGTCTTCGAGCGGATCGTAGTCGGAATCGACACCGGCGGCTGCATGGGAACCGTTGAACTTGAAGCCCATGAAGACGACAGCCAGGCACACACCGATCAGAGCGACCGCGATGACGGACAGGTTGAGGTAAGCGGCGAGCAGGAAACCGATGAACAGGAACGGAGTCATACCCTTCTTGATCATCATGGTGAGCAGCAGGGCCAAGCCGTAGGCGGTCATGATCTTGGTCGAAACGTTAAGACCAGTGGACAGCCACTCGGGAACCATGTTGACGATGGCCTGAACCAGGTCGGTGCCAACAAAGACGGCGAGGAAGATCGGCAGGAAGTACATGACAGCGTACAGACCGGAGCCGGCGCAGATGTGCATACGGTAGGCGGTCTTGAACTTTCCGTTATCGATCGCGCTATCGGCCACATGGGTGAGGGCGGCGATGATGGAACGGAACACGATGCCGAGGAGCTGACCCAGGACGGCGACCGGGATGGCGATCGTCATGGCGGTCTCGGCGGAAGCATCGGTCAGGCACGCAAAGGCAGCGGCCACGATGCCGCCCAGGACCATATCGGGCGGAACGGCGGCGCCGACCTGCACCAGGCCCATGGACACGAGCTCGACGGCGGCACCGACGGCAAGGCCGGTGGGCACATCGCCCAGCAGCAGACCGACGAGCGTAGCGCCAACGAGGGGCTGCTCGAAGTTAAGACGACCGAGCAGGCGGGAGTCCCACATGCAGAACACGCCGACGAGGCCGACGAGCACCGCACTGATGAACGTATTCATACCCTTCTCCTTTCAGTCAGGCAAAAGCCTGGTTGATTACAGCTTGGCGTCGATGTCGACGCTCTGATACGTAGGGGTCTGCTGGACGTAGAGCTTGATGCCCATGTCGAGCAGCTGGTTGACGTCGGCCTTCTGGGTGGCGTCGAGGAAGACGGAGCTGTCCTTGCCGCCGACCTGATCGGCACCGTCGTGGTTGGCGGTGGCGCCCAGGTTGATGGCGTCGAGCTTGTAGCCCTGGCAGAACTGCAGCATCTCGGCAGTGTTGCCAAAGACGAACATGACGCGCTCGCCGAGGGTGTTGAGCTTGTCCATCTTGGCGAGGGCACGCTCGACGGTGAAGACGTTCAGGCGCACGCCCTGGGGCTTGGCAAGCTTAAGAGCGCCCTTCTTGATGTCATCGTTGGCGGCAGCGTTGTCGACGACGATGATGCGCTCGGCCTGAACCTTGGTGGTCCAGGTAAAGACGACCTGGCCGTGCAGCAGACGGTAGTCAAGACGTGCGAGGACGATCTTGGCGGGACCGGAGCTGTGACGGGACGCCTTGGCCTTCTTGGCGGGAGCCGCGGCGGCCTCGACCGGTGCGTTGGGGTTGGTCAGACCGGTGCGGGCCTCGTTGATGAGGGCCGCGAGCTCGGCGCCCTTGACGGGGACGGGGCTCATAGCGAGCGTGAGCGCCAGCGGGATGTTGAAACCGCTGACAACCGTGAACTTCGTGCCGTTCTTGGAAAGCTCGACCATGTTGTTGTTGACCGAGCTGCCGAGCATATCGGTCAGCACATAGACGGTGTCGTCCGCGTTGAACGTGGCGATCATAGCCTCAACCTTATTGGTGATGGGCTCCTTGTCGTCACGAGCAAGCGACACGACGTGGACGTTCGACACGTCGCCGAGAACCATCTCGAGCGTGTCTTTGGCGCCTGCGGCCAGGCCGCCATGAGATGCGAGAATGATCTGATTCATCTTGCCTCCTCCTTTTCGTTATGGTCATTATAACGTCTTATACGTTGCTTATATTGCTAATTAGTATAAAGACCGTTCGCGGGTGAAAATCGACCGTTGACGGGTTTAACGTAATCGAAACGTTGGGTCTGGGCAGGCCGACGCTGGCTGGATAACCCCAGGTCAGACCCTGCGCGCAATCCCCTATCGCACGAAGTACCAGGGGCTTTCCTGCACGGTGGGTTCCAGCGTGATGCCCGTGCGCTCGCGGAACAGATCCATGTCCTGCGATTTCTCCGTCCACCACGCGTTAGGCTTAAAGGTCATGCTCTCAACGACATGACCGACAAACACACTGTTGCGCAGCTTGGAGAAGTCGGTGTTCATAATCAGGATGGACGCGAGCACCAGCACAATGCCCAGGACCTTGATCGCGCCGGCGGGCTCGGCGTAGATGCCAATACCGACCAGAACGGTCGCCACGGTTTCGAACGAAGCCACGACCGGCACCTTCGATGTCTCAAGATCCATCGAAAGGCCCTGCATATAGAAGATGTACGCAAGAGCCGTCGGAATAAAGCCAAAGCCTGCGAACAGCAGAATGAGCTGCGGGGACATTGCCGCGGCTACATCGGACCACGGAGCCGAAAGCACCGCCATAAAGCATCCGCCAAAGACAAAGCCCCAAAACGTCACCGCCAGCGGATGCAGCGTCTTGGTGGCCATACGGCTAAACACAGCCAGCAGTGCACCGCAAAGTCCGGCGATCACACCCGACGTGACGCCCCAAACCGAGAAATGGAAACCAGACAGGTCGCCGCTCGTCACCGCGAGCACGCAACCCACAATGTTAAAGACGATGGCGACGAGCTTGTTGGGGGTCACGTCCTCGCGATAAAGCACGCGACCGAGCATGACGCCAAACACCGGCGAGGTGTAGAGCAGCACCGAAGCCGTGGACATGCCCACCTCGCCCATGCACTCGTAATAGCAGGTGTTGGCGACGGCTAAACCGACGATACCGACAAGCGCGCATGGGACGAGCTCTTTAGGACTTGCCTTGAACAGAGCCAGGGGACCCGAGGCTTTTCCCTCACGAGCACCTCCCTGGCAACCCATAAATGCCAAGACCGGAGCCATTAAGACGGCACCCGACAACAGGCGAAAGGCCGCCATACTCTGAGACGAAACACCCAGGGCCGATATTCCGTTAACAAAGATTCCGATGGTGCCCCACATAAGCGCGGCGATCAGCACCAGCGCATAGCCCAGATTGCTTTTCTTCAACGCAGCCTCCTCGGTGTTGTTTCCAATATGTTTCACACTACGTTATAGTCGTTATATACATTTTTCAAGACACAAATCGGCGAACGAGGAAATGAGTCCCAGGAGTGTCCCCGAGTGCCGGCACAAAAGGAACGTCCCCAAGTGCCAACCACGGCAACGCCGACGTTTTGGCAATGTCAGCGAGCGCCCGTCATTTGAGCCAAGGTGCCGTGAAATGAAAAGGCGCTGACCTTCTGGTCGCGCCTTTGAAATTGAACGGCAGATTGGCCAAATGCCGGGTGCGCAGCGTCGGCCGGTCCGCCGTTCGGTAGAACGGCGGAACCAATATCCCCTAGTAGTCGAGCTTCCACATGTAGCGGCGCGTCATGTAGTCCTTGTGGGTGACGGCAGAGAGCGCGCGCATGTACACGTTGTTGAGGATCGGCGCAAAGATTAGGTGGTTGAAGTACTCGCTCACGCTGTCCTTGATGTCGTTGAGGCCGAGCTCCTTGGCGTCGAGCTGATAGACGCGCTCGCCACCGTACTGGTTGACGAAGCGGATACCGCGCTCGTCGTTGCAGCGGCTGCGGCCGACGCTGATGAGCTGGAACAGCGAGGTGCGCTTGTCCAGGATCTCGAAGGGGCCGTGGAAGAAGTCGCAGGTGTTGATGGTGCAGGAGTCGATCTGCAGCATCTCCTGCACGTTGCAGATGCTAAAGACGTAGGCGGCACCAAAGAGCGGACCCTGAGCCATCACGTTGATGCAGGGCTTGTCGGCGTTTTGCTCGGCCCACTTGGCGGCGAGCGGACGGGTGTACTCGACGGCCTTGCGATAGATGGGGTCAACCAGGTCGAAGGCGGCCATAGCGGTCTCATACTCGGCATAGCCCTCGGTCTGCTGCGTAAGCTCCATGGCGATCATGGTCACGACGGCGGAGTTGGTGCGGCCCATGCAAGACTCGTCGACGGCCAGGCTGTCATACTGAATCTTGTAGTCGCAGACCTCGGTGAGGCCGGACTCGTCGACATAGATGGCGATGGTGCTGGCGCCGTGGTCCTTGGCGACCTGGGCGGCAACGATGGTCTCCTTGGTGCCGCGCATGGACACGACGACGGCCAGGGTGTTCTCGTTGACATAGGCGGGCGTGGCGTGCACGAACTCATTGCTGGTGTAGCTGGAGCTCACGACCTGCGTGGCCTCGTGCTCCATAAAGTACTGGGCAGGATAGTTGCCGCCGTTGGATCCGCCGGCGCCAATCCACACGACGCGCTTGATGCCGCCCCTGTCTGCCTTGTCGGCCAAAACCTGGGAGACGACGTCCTTAACCTGTTCCTGAGTAGTCATCGTGCATCAGCCTTTCTTCTCGTTTGATGCTCTCGATGGCATACAAGTTACATACATGTTTTGGTTATGTCGACTAGTTGTATGCTATATTTGTCTTAGAAAATTTGCTGATACGGTTTTCGATACCTTGCTACCAGCGGTTTTGTTGTTGTATTGAATACATGCTTGATTAGATACGCATACAGGTTAGATACAGGTTGATCGCATGAACGCTTCATCTAAAAAGAGACTGACCCAATACGAGCGCTTGGCGGGCATGCTGCGCGACCGCATCGCTTCCGGCACCTACGCGCGCGGAGACAAGCTGCCGTCCGAGATGGAACTCATGGACGAATCGGGGCTGTCGCGCAGCACCGTACGCCACGCCCTTAAGGTGCTCGTTGATGAGGGCCTGGTGCGCACCGAGCGCGGGCGTGGCGCCTTTGTGGCCGACACGCCGGCGCTCCACGAGAACAACCTGGTGTTTTCGAGCTACACGACACAGGTCCAGGGCCAGGGTATGAAGCCCACCACGCGCACGGTGGACTCGGGCTTTGCCAAGGCCGCGGGCAATGCGGCCAAGTTCTTCGATGTCGCCGTGGGCAGCAAGCTCGTCAAACTTGTCCGACTGCGTTATCTGGACGATGCGCCGCTGTGCCTGGAGACCACCTATCTACCACCGAGCTTTGAAGCACTCATCGATCGCGATATCAACGGTTCGCTCTACGCCACGCTGCGCCAGGAATTCCATCGCGCGCCGGCACAGGGACACAAGACCTTTGAGGTGTGCTATGCCTCGCAAAACGAGGCGTTTTTGCTCAACGTTGAGCGCGGGCAGGCGCTGATCCTGATCACCGACTACGTCTACGACACCGACGGCCGACCGCTCCATGTCTCCAAGCGCATCCAGCGCACCGACCGTGCCAAATACACCGAGCCCATCGGCTAACCTGCCAAAATAAACCTGCCCCTAAATGGTAGGTTTGGGGAGGTCGGGGAACCAGATTGGTTTGGGTTGGTTGGGTGTGCGCTCGGCAAGGACCAGCTCCATCCAGCACATGTCGTACCAGCGGCCGAACTTTTGGGCGCAGCGGTCGAAGGCACCCACCAGGCGATACCCCATATGGGCATGGAAATCCTGACTGTTGTGCGTCAGATACTCGTCGTCCTTGTCGTGCGGCACGGCGATGAGCGCGCACATATTGGTGATGCCCATCGCGATCAGACATTGCTTGAGCGCATCGTGCAACTTGCGGCCCAGCCCGCCATGGCGCACGTCGCGCGCCAGGTAGATCGATGTCTCGACCGACCAGTCGTATGCCTCGCGGCTGTTGAGCGGACTCACATAGGCATAACCTACCGGACGCCCGTCCAGCTCCATCACCAGATACGGATAGCGCTTGAGCGTACGCTCGATGCGCCCGGCGAACTCCTCAACGCTCGGCACCTCGTATTCGCAGGTAATCGCCGTCTGGCGCACATACGGCTCATAGATGGCAAGCAACGCCGGCGCATCATCGGGCGTCGCCAGACGAATCGTCGGCTCGAACATCTCGGTCATACAACCCTTCCCCCTCAAAAGCAAAGGCCACCCTGCGCCAAACCCGGCGCAAGGCGGCCCCTCGTCATTACATCAGGCTACAGGACAGCCGCCAACGCGTCGATGTCCTCCTGCGTCGTGGCCCAGCTGGTGCAAAAGCGCACCACCGTGTGGGTCTCGTCGTACTTTTCCCAGTACTCGATCGAGGCATGCTCGCGAATGCGGGCCATATCTTCGTTGGGCAGAATCACAAACTGCTGGTTAGTCGGCGTCTCCAAGAAGAACCGGTAGCCGTGCTCGTGCAGCACGCGACGAAGCGCCTGCGCGGTTTCGATCGCCTGTCGACCAATCTCAAAATACAGGCCATCGGTAAAGAGCGCCTCAAACTGCACGCCCGTCAGGCGGCCTTTGGCAAGCAGCGCGCCATGTTGCTTAATGCGCGGAATGGGATGCGCCGGAGCGTGCATGCCGCAAAACACCACGGCCTCGCCGCAGAGCGCGCCGCACTTGGTGCCGCCGATGTAGAACACGTCGCACAGCTGCGCCAGCTCGGGCAGGGTAATGTCGCACTCATCGGCCGCCAGTGCATAGGCCAGGCGGGCGCCATCCACAAACAGCGGAATCTCGCGCTTCTGGCACACCGCGTGAATCGCCGCGAGCTCGGCCTTGGAGTACAGCGTGCCGTACTCAGTCGATAGGCTCACGTACACGGCGCCCGGGAACACCGTGTGCTCGTAGCTCTCGTTTTCGTAGAACACCTGGATATAGTTCTCGAGGTCCTCGGCGTGCATCTTGCCCTCGTAGCCGGGGATGGTGAGCACCTTGTGGCCGCCAAACTCAATGGCGCCCGCCTCGTGGCAGGCGACGTGGCCGGTCTCGGCAGCAACGACGCCCTCGTACGGCGCGAGCAGCATGTCGATCACCGTGGCGTTAGCCTGCGTGCCGCCCACCAGGAAAAACACGTCGGCGTCAGGCGCCTGACAGGCCTCGCGAATAAGTTGCTTGGCACGCTCGGTGTGCGCATCGGTACCGTAGCCGGGCTGCGGCTCCATGTTGGTATCGACGAGCGCCTGCAGCACTGCCGGATGTGCACCGTGGGAATAGTCGTTGTTAAACGCGAGCATGGCAATCCTCTCTTACCGGGTATCGGTCAGATGATTCAAACGGAGCTATTGTACGCCGCTGGGATAGGCAATGCGCGCGGCAAGGCACTCAAGTGCCAGTACCAGGGCAAAACCGCAGCTCACGTCGCTCAAAAAGTGCGCTCCGATCACGATGCGGCCAAACGCGACGAGTGCCGCGACCACAGCCGCCGTCCAAAAGACCACGCGGCGGCGCGACGGTTTTTCCTTAAAGGCCGCCGCGGGAAGCCCGGCGAGCATAAGGCCGATCGCCGCGTGCGCCGTGTGCCCACTCGCAAACGACTTAAAGCCGTCCTTGATTACACCGGCGGCGATATAAGTCCACTTGTCGGGGTTGCCGATCACCCACCACGGCTGAAACTCGAGCCCCTGCGTCACCTCGATCACGCGCATGCGCGGACGCGACCACAGCGGTTTGACGATCACGTTGAGGATAATGGCCTGAGCGACCCACACGGCAAGCACCATCAACGCCCAGCGCGTAAGCTCGTCGGGCTCGGTCGTGCGCGTGAGGCGATAGACGATAAGGTTGGCGACGATGGCCAGCACAAACGTCAGCACCAACTGAGCCGCGATGAGTTTGCCACCAACCCTCAGGGACGAAACGATCTCGTAGCCGGTCAGAAAAACGATGACGAAGATGCCGCGGCCGGCGCGCCATATGCTGCCGCTGGAGTCGGGACGCAC
>CAJMSV010000023.1 GCA_905216175.1 uncultured bacterium
TCGTTGCCGTCGATCGTCATAGTGACCTCGACGAGCGTGCCCTCGATCAGGTCATTCATGCGGTTGATGCAGCGCAAAAACGTCGACTTGCCGCAGCCCGAAGGGCCAATGAAGGAGGTGATGGCGTTTTTGGCGATGTTGAGGTCAAGCCCCGTCAGCGCATGAAAGTCACCGTACCAAAAGTTGAAATCCTTGGCCGTAATGGCCGCTTGCTCCAACGTGGGAGCGGACTGATAAACGGACATGGGACTCCTTAACTAGCGACGCTTGCGCGACAGGAAGCGCGCAAACAGGTTGAAGGCCAGAATGATCACCATCAGCAAGAGCGCGGTGCCGTAGGCTGCGTTCATGTTGATGCCGTCGTTGGCAAGCAGATACAGGTGAACCGTCATGGGGCGGCCGGAATCGAGCGGCGAAATAGGTAGATTGATGGCCTGCCCCATGGTATAGAGCACCACCGCGGTCTCGCCAATGGCACGGCCGATGGCGAGAACGATGCCCGTGGCAATACGGCCAAAGGCAGAAGGAAGCACGATCTTGGAGACAACCTGCCACTTGGTGGCGCCCAGGCCATATGCGCCCCAGCGGATATAGCGCGGAACGGCGCGAATGGCCTCTTCGGTGGTACGCATGACGATGGGAAGCATCAAGAGCGCGAGTGCCAGGGCGGCCGAGACCATCGAAAGGCCCAGGCCCATGGCCTCGACAAACAAGGCGTAGCCAAACAGGCCCATAACGATGGAGGGCACCGAGGCCAAAGCGTCAGCAGCGTAGCGAATGAGCTCGACGACCTTGCCCTGCTTGGCGTACTCGGCCAGATAGACGGCTGCCAGCACAGCGATCGGCGTGCAGATAAGCATGGCGAGCGCCGTCACGTAGACGGTCGAGACGATCGTGGGCCAAATTCCGCCCTCGGCGTTGACGCCCTGGGGCCAACCGAAGATAAAGTCGAGCGAGATGTGTGGCAGGCCGTTGATGACCACGTAGGCGATGATAGCGACCAGCACCAGCGTGGTGATGTAGGCAGCGGCACGAAACACGCCAAGCATGATCTTGTTGGACAGGTCCTTGTTGATGCGGCCCTTCTTGCCGTGGGAAAGGGCACGCTTGATGCGCTCGCGCGACGAGGTCGTATCGACCGTCGTGTCAACGGAATCGGACATAGCCTACCCCCTCTTCTTCTTGGAAATCAGACGGACGATGCCCACCAGCGTGGCGGAGATGATAAACAGGACCACGCCCATGCCGAACAGCGCCGAGCGATGCAGACCCGAGGAATAGCTCATGTCGAGCGCGATCTGGCTCGTGAGCGTCGAGATAGGGCTCGCAATGCTGTCGGGAATAACCGGGGCGTTACCCACGACCATGAGCACGGCCATGGTCTCGCCGATGGCACGGCCCATACCCAGCACGATGGCATCAACGATACCCAGCTTCGCGGCAGGTAGCACGACCTTATAGATGGTCTGCCACTTTGTGGCGCCCATGGCATACGATGCCTCGCGAATGCCCATGGGAATGGAATTGAGGGCATCGATGGTGAGCGTGGTGATGGTAGGGACGATCATGATGGCGAGCACAAACCACGCCGTCAGCGCACCAAAACCAAGGCCGCCGGTCAGTTGTGCGATAAACGGGCGGATGATGATCATGCCGAAAAAGCCGTAGATGATGGAGGGTATGCCCGCCAGCAGGTCAACGGCGGGGCTGATGAGCTTGCGCACGCGCTTGCTGGCAATCTCGACCAGGTAAACGGCCGTACCCACGCCCAGCGGCACGCCCATGGCGAGCGCACCGACGGTCACCAGACCCGAGCCAGCAAGCAGCGACAAGATGCCGTAGTGGCCCTCGGAAGGCGCCCACGTAAAGCTAAAGAAGTCAGCCAGACCGATGTCAGTAAAGACGGGCAGCGCCGAGTACGTGGTAAAGACAAAAATCAGGATGACGGTAACGACCGCCAAGAACGCGCAAGCAAAGAAGATCCACTGCAGCGCCTTCTCCTTGATATAGGTACTGCGCGATACGAGCGCCAGCTCGCGCTTCTTGGGCGTCTGAACATTCTGCTCAGTCTGGGAGTTTTCCTGTGCTTCCATGCTACTCACTCCCCTTCTCGTCGTTGGTGACGGGAATAAAGCCCGCCTCGCGAATCTGCTTGTCCATCTTTTCGGACGTCACATAGTCGATGTAATCCTGCGCCTGCTGCGAAGGCACACCCTTCACAAAGAAGTAAAGGTCGCGCGAGATGGGATAGCCGCCACTCGCGACCGTCTTCTCGGACGCCTCAACATGATTGACCGAGACGGCCTTGACCGAGGTCTTGGCGTTGAGGCTATCGACGAAGCCCAGCGAAATGTAGCCGATGGCCCCACGCGAACGAGATACCACGTCGCGCACCTGGCCCGTACCCGAAAGAACAGCCGAGCGGCGATCGAACGGCGTGCCATCCATCACGATGGTACGGAAGGCCTCGCGCGTACCGGACGCCTCGTCTCGGTTGATGACCTGAATCCTCAGGTCCTCGCCACCGACCTCTTTCCAATTGGTAATCTTGCCGGCGTAGATATCGCGGAGCTGCTCGGTCGAGAGGTTATCGACGGGGTTGTCGTCGTTCACGATGACCGCAATACCGTCGTGGGCAATGACGATGGGAGTCAGGCCCAGATCCTGTTCGTCGGCATTGAGTCCACGGGAGGAGCTGGCGATATCGGCCGTGCCGGCGCTGACGGCCTCGATCCCAGCGGAAGAACCCAAACCGGAAACGAGCACGTCGATGCCGGTCTCCTCCTTAAAGCCCTCGGCCGCAATCTCGGCGATAGGAAGGCAGGTCGTGGAGCCGGCCACGGTAATGGAAGAGCTAGAAGATCCCGAAGAACAGGCGCACAGCGTAAGCGTAAGCACAGCGGCGCTCAGGACCGATACGATCTTTCTCATAGCATCACGCCGATCGCAGCATGGCGCCCACAGGTGCCGTCCTCGTTACGGTAGGAATAAAAGCGGTCGTTCTGACGCACGGTCGAAAGCTGGGTATCCACGATATTATCCGCGTCGACACCGACATCTACCAGCGCCTCGCGAATGGCAGCGGAAAGATCGAGCATGCGAGAGGTATTCGCATCGATGCAAGAGAACTCGGCGGCAAAGCGATCCATGAGTTCCTGGGATACCTCATATTCGTCACCCAAGATATGGGGGCCGATATAGGCGGAAACGTCGCTCGCATCGCAACCGGCAGCATCGCAAAGCGCCTGGCACGCCTTGGCGGAAATACGTGCAATCGTGCCCTTCCAACCGGAGTGCACCACGGCAAATCCGCCGGGGGCCACCAGCACCACGGGAACGCAGTCGGCAAAGCAGAGCAGCACGGGCACGTTATGCGCCGTGCAGACGATGGCATCACAGCCCTCGGCAATCTGCTCGCGAACGTCCTCAAGGTCATCGGCGCCGTTCGAGGTCACCGCAACGATATGATCACCATGGACCTGATTGGGAACGAGCAGGTTGTGCTCGCACTCGGCGGCACCCATAGCCTCGAGCGCACGACGACGATTTTCTTGAACAGCAAAGGGGTCATCGCCAACATGCGAGCCCAAGTTGAGTGAGGAGTACGCATCTTCGGAAACGCCACCGGCACGCTCGGTGAAGGCAAAGCGAACATCGGATGTCGCGCCCTCCACCAACGTAACTCCATCATGGTCGACACGCGAAACTTTGTCCGCACGTGCTGCCATACTAAAGCCTCCTAATAACACAAGTACCGCGGCATCGCCGCTACAGCCCGCGTTTATACGGCTGTCATACTTCTCTAAAAGGATACCTGCTGCGCTGGAGGCAATCGTAAAGGGAACGTAAAGAGATTGGAGGTTCTAGTTTACAAAGTCGAAATAAAAAGGGCGCGTCCATACGGATACGCCCCTGTGCACAACAATGCAAAGAACGACTTAGAAGCTACCGCGCTTCAGGAAGTCGGGAAGCTCGAACTGATCGTTGCCGAAGTTAGGAAGCTCGGTGCCACCGACGTTGCGGGTCGGAGCGGCCTGAGCCGGGCTCGTGGCAGGAGCGGTGCGCTGCGGCTCAGCGGAGGCAGCGGCCTTGCTCTGAGACTGCTGAGCAGCAAAGAGCTCGTCCTGACGGTTGACGTTGGAGTCGGAGAAGCCCGTAGCGATGACGGTGATACGCACCTGATCGCCCAGGGACTCGTCGACAACGGTACCGAAGATGATGTTGGCCTCGGGGTCGACGGCGTTGGCGACAACGTCGGCGGCGTCGCTGATCTCCTGGATGCCCAGGTCCTTGGAACCGGCGATGGAGAGCAGCACGCGCGTGGCGCCATCGATGGAGCTCTCGAGCAGCGGGCTGGAGATGGCCTGCTGGGCAGCGTCGACGGCACGGGTGTCCCCAGAAGAGGTACCGATACCCATCATGGCGGTACCGGCCTGCTTCATGATGGTCTTAACATCGGCGAAGTCCAGGTTGATGATACCGGGGACGGTGATGAGGTCGGTGATGCCCTGGGTGCCCTGGGAAAGGACGCCATCGGCAATCGCGAAGGCCTCGAGCATGGTGGTCTTCTTCTCGGCGATGTCGAGCAGCTTATCGTTAGGGATGACGATCATGGTGTCGACGCAATCGGAGAGGGTCTTAATGCCCTCCTCGGCGCTCTTCTTGCGCTTGCGGCCCTCGAAGGTGAAGGGCTTGGTCACGACGGCGACGGTCAGCGCACCGACCTCGTTCATCGCGATATCGGCAACGATGGGAGCAGCGCCGGTACCGGTGCCACCGCCCTCGCCGCAGGTGATGAACACCATATCGGCGCCAGCGAGCGCCTCGGCAATGTCGTCGCGGGACTCATCGGCAGCCTTGCGGCCAACCTCGGGGTTGGCGCCGGCGCCCAGGCCGCGGGTAAGGTCGGTGCCGATGTGCACCTTGATATCGGCATCAGAGATCGCGAGTGCCTGAGCATCGGTGTTGATGGCAACAAACTCGACGCCGCGGATGCCCTCTTCGATCATTCGATTGACCGCGTTGGTACCGCCGCCGCCGACGCCGACCACCTTAATGACGGCAAGGTAGTTGTTGATCTCTGTCTCGTGCATGTCGGTCCTCCGAACAAAGGTTATAGCCATAGCATGGGTCGACCCCTGCGCACATTAACCTTCAGGTTGAAAGTAAATGCAAAGGTAAACCGTATTATGTTTGCACATTATGAACGTATCAGTCAAATAATTGACCGTGAAAACCAAACAAACCAGATAAACGTCGTGGTATGGCCCCTCAACAAAGCATCAACCAGCGCTACGAGGTCGGAGCATTCCTAAATGTGTAGTTGCCCGGAGAGCGCACATTAATATACGTTACGCCCTCTACCTGCGAAAGCAACTTGGTGACTACGCGTTCCTTCTTGGCGATATCGTCCGAATCGCCCAGCGACACCTCAATGCCGTTATTGAGATTTACCGAGATGGCTTCGACCGAAGGCGTAGAAATATCCTTGACTTGTCCCAAGAACTCGCTCGAAAAACCACGCACATAATCCAAGCCAGCCTTAACGGCCTTGGAGCTCACCGCCTGGCCGGAAACCGGAGCGACATCCGCCGAGACATCGGTCAACAACACCGCGCCATAGTGCTTAGCGAGCGCCAGCGCGGCATCAATGCCGGTCAGGGTATTTGAGCCCTGCCCCGTCGTGATGACGTTGCCTTGGTCGTCCACTTCGACCGACGTCGACAGCGGAGCGATCCAGGTGTCATCATCCCCGATGGCCCAGGCAAGGTCATCGGAGCTGATATAGGCAATTGCGATGACCTTGCGCTCCATCGGCGTAATGATGAGCGTATGCGGGAACTGACGCTGGACATCCACGCCCGAGACCCACGGGTTCTGCTTGAGGTCCTCGGTAATCTGGTCGGGATCGACGTTAAAAAGCGACGTTCCCTCGGGCAAATCGATCAGCTGGATAGCATCGTGCTTCGTCACATGCTCGCTGCCTTGAATCTGAATATCAGTGGCGGTAAACAATCCAGAGTTAATCACCACGATAGCAACGACGACGAGCACGGCCAAGACGGCCAGAACGCCGCCCACGATTTTGCCTTTGCCTGTAACGACAGAAGCGGCGTCTGATGTTTTATTTGCCATCGCCCTAAGTGAAGACAACGGGTTGACGCCTTTTTTACCCGAAGGCTTCTTGGCGGTAGCCGGCACCGATGTCAGCGAGCGCGGTTTCGATGCGCCCAGCGTGCGACTCGGACGCGCCGCCTTAGTTCCTGTCGAGGGCTTAGGAGTTGCCATAGGACGGGCAGGCTTGGCGCCCATAACAGGCTTTGACGTCACCGAGGGACGCGAGGACTTTTTTGCGGCCGGACGATTACCGAGCTGCGAGCCGACAACCGGACGACTGGTCTGTCGAGCATGCCCGACAGACTTAGAGTGCGCGACGGTATTGCGTTGAGGTTTGGCAGGCGCGCCGGAACGCCCTCCGGCGCGGCGGAAGGTGGGTTTCGATGCTCTAGAAGCCGAGGAATTTAACTTCCGGTCTGAGCTCGATGCCATACGCCTCCCTCACCTTTCCGTGCACATGTCTGATAACCGCGGCAACGTCATCGGCCGAGGCAGTTCCGTTATTAACGATAAAATTAGCGTGAACGGGCGAAACTTCCGCGCCGCCAATCGAAAAACCCTTTAATCCACAATCCTCGATAAGCTTGCCCACGCTCGCATCGGGCGGGTTGCGAAAGACCGACCCGCAGGATGCGCGACCCATGGGCTGCGTACGCTTGCGCCTCGTCAGGTACCGCTCCATGCGCTCGCGAATGTCGGCCTTGGGCGCCGGTTTAAGCTTGAGCACGCACTCGAGGATAATCTCATTGCGGGGAAGGCTACATTCGCGGTAGCCCCAAGTGATCTCGGACCCCGCATAATGCTTGATACCGGATGCCGGGTCAAACGTTACGACATCCTCAACCAGCGAGCCAATCCACTCGGTCCGTGTGCCGGCATTCATAGATATCGCACCGCCAACCGAACCGGGGATGCCAACGGCAAACTCAAGGCCCGAGAGGCTACGCGACAGGGCATCGTTGACCAGGCGCGCAAACATCACGCCCGCACCGACCGTCAGCGTACAACCGTCATCGGCAACAACCGTGCGCTGAAACTCACGTCCGAGCGAAATGACGGCGCCGCGATAACCGCCATCGGCAACCAGCAGATTGGAGCCCTTGCCGATGATGACCCACGGCACCTGCTCGCGATCGAGCACCGCCACGGCGCGGCGGAGGGCATGATAGCTATGGCACGTCACAAAGAGGTCGGCCTTGCCGCCGATACGATAGCTCGTATGACGCGCAAGGCGCTCGTCCTCGATCACATCCGTGTCGATCATGCCCGAGAGCGCCATGACGGCGTTAAACAGACCCATTAGACTTAAGCGTCTTTCTTGGCAGTCAGATACTCAATGAACTCGGGACCGACGGTCGTAACGTCACCGGCACCCATAGTGAGCAGCAGGTCGCCCTCGCCCACCATCTGCTCGAGCTCCTGATTGAGCTCAAGACGGCTGGAGCAGTACACGACCTCCTTGCCAGGATGCTTGGCGCGCACGGTATCGGCGAGCATCTTAGAGGTGACACCCGGAATGGGCATCTCGCCAGCCGAGAACACATCAATCAGCAGCAGTTTATCGGCATTGGCAAATGCATCGGCAAAGTCGTCGCACAGGGCCTGCAGGCGCGAATAGCGGTGCGGCTGGAACACGACGTCGACGTGCTTGTAGCCCAGCGACGAAGCAGCAGCAAGCGTCGCCTTGATCTCGGTGGGGTGATGGCCGTAATCATCGACCACGGTGATGCCATCGATATCGCCCACGTGGGTAAAGCGACGGCGGACGCCCTCAAAGCTCGAGAGCGCCTTGGCGGCGGCGTCGATGTCAAGGCCCAGGACATGGGCGACGGTGAGCACCGCCGTGGCGTTGAGCATGTTGTGGCGACCGGGATTGCTCTTGATCTCCACAGCGTGCTCAGTGCCGTCCTCAAAGCGAACGATAAAATCGCTCTGGATGCCCTTGACATCCGGGTGCATGCAGACGATGTCGTTGCTCTCGGCAAAGCCGTAGGAAAGCACGTGACGACCCGTCGACTTGGCGAGCTCGACCAGATGCGGGTCCTCACCGCAGACGATGACGGTGCCGTCCTCGCCCACCAGGCTCATGAATTTGGCGAAAGTTGCCTCGATCTCCTCGATACCCGAGTAGTGATCGAGGTGGTCGGCCTCGACGTTGGTCACGATGACCACGTTGGGGTTCAGGAACAGGAAGGAGCTGTCGGACTCGTCGGCCTCAGCGACAAAGTAGTCGCCCGAGCCGTTCTTGCCGTTCGTGTCATAGCCCTCGACGATGCCACCGATCAGGAAGCTCGGATCCAGACCCATGCGGTCGAGCATGGTGGCGCACATCGAAGACGTGGTGGTCTTGCCATGCGTGCCGGCAACAGCGACGGTGGTGTAGCCGTGGCCCAAAGCAGAGAGCATCTTGGCACGGGGCCACACGGGAATACCAAGCTCGCGAGCGCGCACGAGTTCAGGGTTGGACTCCGGAATAGCGGTGGAGACAACAACCACGTCGGGCTTGACCTCGTCGATCGTGGCGGCCTCATGGCCCACATGCACCTTCACACCAGCGCGGGTAAGCTGGCGGATATAACGTGACGTCTTAAGGTCGGAGCCGGTAACGGCATAACCGCGCTCGTGAAGAACGAGGGCGATGCCGCTCATGCCGGCGCCGCCGATACCGATATAGTGGGCGCTCTTAAACTCGGGCGCGGAGGTTGCAGTCTGGGAATCAGCCATGTGCTCGTGTACTCCTTGCGTAAACACTGCCTGTAACCCGTTAACTGTACCGCACCTACCGCATCAGCGCGAGGGCGACCGACGATATCCCGTCTAACTAACGCAAACCCTCTACCGCATCCGCCAGAAGAGCGGCGGCCCTATCCTGAGCCAGACCACGCGCCGCCTGACGCATGGCGTCGCGCGCCGCCGCGTCATCGACCAGGTGCAGCAGTTCATCGGCAAAGGCAGAACCGTCGATATCGGCATCGGCGCAGAGCACGCCGGCCCCGGCGTCGACCAGATAACGGGCATTGGTGGTTTGATGGTCGGCCGTCGCATGCGGGTACGGCACGAGCACCGAAGGCACGGCGAGCGCAGCGATCTCGGCCACGCTCGATGCGCCCGAACGCGAGAGCACCAAATCGGCAGCAGCCAGCATATCGCCCATGTTGTCGATGTAAGGCTGGACGCGGTAACGCTTCGCCTCCTCGGGCGTCAGCGCCAAAGCGCGCTCGGTCTCCTCAAAGCCGTCGGCACCCGTCGAATGCAACACATAGAGGTTCTTGCGCGAAAGCAGCTCGTTTTTGAGCGAAACCACGCGCTCGTTGAGGTGCTGGGCGCCAAGTGAACCGCCAAAGACGAGCAGCAGCGTAGCGTCCTCGGGAACGCCAAGTGCCTTGCGGCCGCGAGCGCGATCGCCTTCGATTACCGAGCGACGTACGGGGTTGCCGGTCATGAGCACGTGGTCAGGGTCACCTTCGCGCTCAAAGACCGAACGCGCTGCCGGCACCGAGATGCACACGCGGGCGGCGTGGGAGTTCATCATCTTGTTGGCCAGGCCCGGAACAGAGTTCTGCTCATGCAGCAGATACGGAACGCCTGCGCCCTTGCACCACCCCAGCAGCGGAACCTCGACATAGGCACCAAAACCGACGGCAGCATCGGGCTTGCCGACCTTTGAGAAATGACTGGCGAGCGCACGTTTGGCCTTGTTGACACGCCACAGCGAGGTCAGCGCCGTCCAAGGACGGGAGCGGTCGAAGCCCGTGACCGTAATGGGCACAAAATCAAACCCAGCCTCGGGGACCAGACGACCCTCGAGCTTGCGCGACTGGCCCACGAACACAACGTGGTGGCCACGGTCACGCAGTTCTTCGGCCAAGGCGAGCGCGGGGTTGATGTGTCCTGCCGTGCCGCCGGCTGCAATAGCAACGGTCATTTTATCGGTCATGGTAGTCCCTTCGTACACGCGGTCCCTGGTCGTCGGTACGCAGACGCGCCGACGGGTCCGAGTTCAAATCGATTCGATTATATCCGCCGCCCGCGCTGCGAGGGCTGGGGCGCTGCGGACGACCTTGCGGCGCCGTTCGCTGACGCGGGCGGACTGCCGGCTCGGTCGCAGAGCCATCCAGGACGGTAAAACCGTTACGCGAAGATCGCTCGCCGCGCACGTGGGGCACGCCAGCGGTACTCTCATCCATAACGGCAAAGCTCTCGCGGCGACGGTCGTACTCATCGCGACGGGCGCTCTCGTACGAAACGCGCAGGATCAATCCGGCAAGCATAAGCGACACAATAATCGACGAACCGCCGTAGCTAATAAACGGCAACGGTTTGCCCGTCATGGGAAACACGTTGAGGATGCCCAGCGCGTTAATCAAAAACTGCACTGCGAGAATGACCGCGGAGCCAGACGCCATGAGCGCGCCCCGACGATCGGTCGCCTGCTCGGCAATGCGAAACGCCGAGTAGATCAGCATCGCAAACACCAAGAAGAACAGCACGGTTCCGACAAAGCCGACTTCCTCGCCAATGATAGCCAGGATGTAGTCATTGTGCGCCTCGGGCAGATACGAGTACTTCATGGTTGAGTTGCCGATGCCACGGCCGAACAGACCGCCCGAGGCAAAGGCCATGATGGCAAGCGTGGCCTGATAGCCGTCACCATACTCGTCGGCCCAAGGGTTCAAGGCAACCTGAATACGCACCATACGGTACGGCTCTGCGACAAGCGCAATCACGATCACGAGAATGCCGAAGATTAGCACGCCGATGATAAATCTGGGGTCGAGACCCGCAAACAACGCCATGCACATGAGGGTCAACAGGATGATCAGGACAGTACCGAAATCGGGCTGGATAAAGATCAGAAAGAGCGAAATGCCCAGGTAGATGCCCATCTTGCGAAGGAATTCGTTGATGTTGCCACCGGGCGAAAAGAAGCGATCGAGCATGATGGCCGAATACGCAATGGCAAATGGCTTTAAAAACTCGGAAGGCTGGAACTGAATGCCGGCGATGTTGAGCCAGCGCGTGGCGCCACGGCTGCCGCTGCCCACCAAGAACACCAGAAACAGTAGCCCTATCATGCCTATGAGGAAGATCCTGAGCACATCTTCCCCAAACCAACTGTCCGGCAAGATGCGCACGATGGCAACCATAGCCAGCACGCCAACTCCGGCAAACGCGGCTTGTCGAAACAGAAAAAACGTCGCCGAGCCATTCTCGTGCAGCGCCTCGACCGAAGACGCCGAGTACACCATCAGCAGGCCAAAGCACACCAAGGTAAACAGGCAGGCCATGAATATCAAACGGGGGCGCATGATACGGGCGGGAACGCCGGCAATATAGCGTTCGCTAAACGTCTGCCCGCCGCGACCGGAACGCGGTGTGCTGCGCCGCGAGGAAGCACGGTCCGAGTCGGGCCTCCTCATACCTTGTCGGGGGCTCTCCTCTCTCACCGGCAACCCCTATTCCATTTGCGATTTCGCCGCAGCGGCAAGCTGGGCCACATAGTCCTTAAACACGCGGCCGCGCTCCTCATAGCCCGAGAACTCATCGAACGAAGAGCAGGCAGGAGAAAGTAAGATCACGTCGCCACGGCTCGACAGCGAACGGGCGACGTCCACGGCATCGCGCAGGTCATCCGCCTGGGCGATATCCACGTCACCATCGACATCGGCCTCGTCCATAGCGGCGGTAAAGCGCTCGCGCGCATCGCCAAAGCAAACGACCGAGCGCACGTTGTCCATAACGACGCGGGCAAAGTCCGCAAGCGGCGTACCCTTATCGTGGCCGCCGAGCAGCAAAATCACATCGTCGTCGGGAAACGCCGTCAGGGCCTTTTCGACTGCATCGGTGTTCGTTGCCTTGGAATCGTTGACGTAGCGCACGCCATCGATCTCGCCACAGGGCTCAACGCGGTGCTCCAGCGGCTGGAACGATGCCAAACCACGGCAAATGCCCTCGGGATCGGCACCGACGGCCAAAGCAGCCGTGGCAGCACATAGGGCATTGATGACATTGTGATGGCCCGAGATCTTGAGCTCGGAAGTGGCGACAAGCTGAGTCTCGACGCCCTTCAGGCGGACGACCAACTTGCCGTCGCGCACAAAGGCGGCGTCTGCACCCTCGGGCTCGTCAAAAGCGACCTTGCAGATGCGGCGGCCCGGCATGTAGATGTACTCATCGAACTCATGGATGCCGGCAGACTCATCGTCGATAACCACGAGGTCGTCGTCGACCATATTCTCGAAGTACTTGATCTTGGCAAGCGCATAGTTCTTGTGGCTCTTGTGCCAGCCCAGGTGGTCGGGCGTGATGTTGAGCAGCACCGCCACGCGAGGATGAAGCTCGGCGGTCGTAGCAATCTGATAACTCGACAGCTCGGCCACAAACCACTCATTATGTGCGCGGCCGTCGATCTCGTTCACCGGCGGCTCACCGATATTGCCGACGGCCACGCTGGCTTCACCGGCGGCCTTGAGCAGATAATCAGTCAGCGACGTGGTAGTTGTCTTGCCGTTGGTGCCCGTGATGGCAATCCAATTTTGGGGAGACAAGCGATAGGCAAACTCGGGCTCGCCCATAATCTGAGCGGCATGCTCACGCCCCGCCTTAAAGAAGGACGAGAACTCCGAAATACCCGGGCATGTCACGCACACGTCATAGGCGCCCTCGACCTGTTCGGCCCCATAGACAAACGACGCACCAGCAGCCTCGAGCGCACGCGTGGCGTCATTGGGCTCAGAGGTGCCGCCGCCATACACGGTAACGGCGCTTACGCGCTCGGGATGTGCCAGCGCCCAGCGGGCGACATCGAGACCGGATTTGCCCTGACCCAAAACGAGCAGGCTAAAGACATCAGCAAGAGGCATGAAAGACCACTATCCCAACTGGAAGAACAAAGCAAGGCCAACGGCACCAAAGGCCGCAGCGATAATCCAAAAACGGATGACGACCTTGGTCTCGGCCCAGCCCTTCTTTTCGAAATGATGATGGATGGGCGCCATAAGGAAGACGCGCTTGTGCGTAAAGTGGAAGTAGACAACCTGAATCATGACCGACAGGGTCTCAACGATAAACAGGCCGCCGATGATGAGGGAGACGACCTCGGGGGTGGTCATGATGGACGTGCAGGCAAACGCGGCGCCCAGGGCAAGCGAGCCGGTATCGCCCATAAAGATGCTCGCCGGATAGCAGTTGAACCACAGAAAGCCCAAGCAGGCACCGGCACACGCGGTGCAGAAGATGGACAGGTTCACGTCTCCGTGCAAAAACGCCATGGCAGCCATGGCGAGCATGGCAATCATGGAGGTGCCGCCAGCAAGACCGTCAAGGCCATCGGTCAGGTTCACGGCATTAGAAAGACCGGCGATCATCAGCCAGCAAAAGACAATGTAGAGCCACGGGAACGAAAGGCCGCAGATGGTGGTCGAAAGCACGCCAAGGTCAATCGTCAGGCCGCCGGGAAAACGAATCTCGGGGGCGACGCCGCACCAGTTGACGGCAAGTACCGTAAAGGTGACACAGATAATGGTTAGGCCGATCATCTTGGCATGAGGCGTCAGACCGAGCGAGCGCCCGTGCGTAACGGAGGTCAGGTCGTCGATCAGGCCCAGCACGCCGGTCGCCAGCGTGGCGAGCAGCACGAGCACGAGCTCGGTGGTGAGCTTGCCCATCAGCAGGCAGGTCAGCGAGATCGCGACGAGGATGACAACGCCACCCATGGTGGGCGTTCCCTGCTTAACCAAATGACGCTTGGGGCCGTCGGCACGAACCTGCTGGCCGATACCCTCGACCTTGAGCAGCTTGATCCACCACGGCATGAGCAGCAGCGCAATGGCAGCGGCGATGCCAAGCCCCAAAAAAGCCTGATACGTTGGATACGAGGGATTGCCGAACATGGGCTAGCACACACCTTCCACAAAGCGGTCGAGCTCAACAAAACGGGAACCCTTGACCAGTACAACATCATGTTTTTCAAGCGCGCCGCCCATGCGGTCGAGCACCTGCTGATAATCGGAGAACACCTGGATGCGGTCCTCGTCCATGCCCATCATGCGCGCGGCATCGGCCATAAGCTGGGCCAGCTCACCACCCACGCACGCCAGCATGTCAAGCTTCTTGGCGGCGGCATAGGCGCCCACGAGCTCATGCATGCGAGGAGCCTCATCGCCCATCTCGCCCATCTCGCCCAGGCTCGCCATGCGAGACCCCGTGCACGAAAGCGAGCACAGCAGATCGAGGCCAGCAGCCATGGATTCGGCACTGGCGTTATAGGAATCGTCGATGACGCGGGCACCGCTCTTGGCGCGCTTGATCTCTTGGCGGTGACCGGTGATCGTGAGGCCCCTAAAGGCAGCATCGATCTGCTCGGGCGTCACGCCCAGGCGATAGGCAACCGCGGCGGCCTTAACGGCATTTGGGACGGACCGCACGCCGGGGATGGCAAGCATGGTATCGATTGTCTCGCCCTGCCCAAAATCGAGCGTAAAGACCGGACGGCCCTCGTCATCAACTCGAACGTCGCGGGCACGGACCTCATCATCGTCCGAGACGCCGGCCAGCATCACGTCGATACCAGCAGGCTGGGCGAACGTATCGCGAATGAACGGCGTAAAGTCGTCCTCACCGCCCAAAACCAGCAGCGGCAAGAAGTCGCCGGCGGCGCACATACCCTGGACAATCTCGGCCTTAGCGCGGGCGATGTTCTCGCGGCTACCCAAAATGCCGATATGAGAGGTACCAATCTTGCTCACGATGGCAAGGTTGGGATTGGCGGACTGGGACAGGCGCTCGATCTCGTGGAAATGGTTCATGCCCATCTCGAGCACCAGGACCTCGGTATCGGCCGGAGCGGAAAGCACCGTGAGTGGCATGCCGATCAGGTTATTGAAATTGCCCTTGGTGGCCCAGACACGATAGCGCTTGGCGAGCACAGCGGCGAGCACGTCCTTGGTCGTCGTCTTGCCGATGGAACCGGTAATACCAACGACCAGGCAGCCAAGCTCCAGACGGTACGTGTGCGCCAAACGCAGCAGAAACTCCTCGGGATCATCGGTCAGCAAGATGGCACAGCCCTTGTCCTGCGCCAGCGAGACCAGCTCGGCCTCGGGCTCACGCGTCATCACGACGGCGCCGGCACCCGACTGGACGGCACGGGAAGCAAAATCATTGCCGTCGACGTTTTCACCGGGAAAGGCGACGAAAATCGTCCCTTCCTCGACCTGGCGCGAGTCGATAACGCACCCGCGGCATACCTGATCGGCTTCTCCCGTCACGGTTCGGGCCCCTGTTGCGGCCGCGAGGTTGTTGACGGCGATCTCTATCATTGCAGCTCCCCTGTAAACCTAATAATGCTATCGGCGTATTGTATCCCAGCGCCGCGCATGCGTGGTGCAGGGCATGTGAACACCCCTCATATGGGACAACAAACCACGCCCCAAAGATTGTAACCCCCTACTTCGTGTGCGGGATACCCAGCACGTCGAGCGCGTTGGCCATAATGGACTGGAACGGCACCGCAGCGGCATCTGAGCCGCTCGGCGTTCCGTCGAGCGTGATATAGCACAGCACCTTGGGCGATTGTGCCGGTGCAAAGCCCATAAAGGACGACATGTAGTTCTCCTTGAGGTAGCCGCCGTTCTCGTCGGCTCGTTCGGCCGTACCGGTCTTACCCGCCACGTCATAGCCGTCAACCGCGCCGCCAACGCCCGTTCCCTCGGACACGACCGTCTGCATGCACGATGTCACCTGGGATGCGGCGTCCTCCGAAATCGCGCGCTCGCCTTCGCCCCAGTCCTTCTCGTCGCCTTTGCTGGACTTATAGAAGTGCGGGGTCATCATCACGCCGCCGTTGGCGATGCCGCCCACGGCACGTGCGATCTCAATCGGCGAGACGGACAGCGCCTGTCCAAAGCTCATCGAACCCAGCGTGGCGCCGTCATACTGGTCACGCTCCTTGACGATGCCCAGGCTCTCGCCCGGAAAATCGACACCGGAGCTGTGACCTATGCCCCACTTGTCCACATAGGCGGCAAAGTCATCCGCACCGATCTTGCGCCCCACCAGGACAAAGCCCACGTTGGACGAACGGCGCATCATCTCGCGCACATCCATGGTCATGGCATAGTCGCGCTTGTCGGCATCGGTGACGGTATCGTCACCCACCTTGATGCTCGCCGGCACCTCAAACGACGTACTCGATCGCACGACGCCCAAGTCGAAGCCGGCGCCCGCCACGAGCGTCTTAAAGACCGAGCCGGGCTCGTAGGCGTCGGTGACCAGGCGCAAGTTCATATCCTCGGTCTTGGCGTTTTCCAGATCGGTCTGGTCGTAGGTCGGGTACGAGCAGGCGGCGAGAATTTCACCAGTCGTGGGGTCGGTGACCAAAGCCGAGCCGTTCTTGGCCTTTGTCTTCTCGACAGCCTCCGCCAAAGCATCCTCAGCCGCTCGCTGCATATTGACGTCGAGCGTCGTCACGACGTCAACGCCGTCGACCGCAGCCACCTTTTTATAGGCACCGCCCGCGATATAGCTGCCGTCCCTCGCGCGCTCGCGCACGAGGGTACCATTCGTGCCGGTCAGAAGCTTGTTGTATTGCTTTTCGAGACCCGTCAAGCCGTCGTTGTCTACATTCACTACACCCAGCACCTGCGATGCCAGATTGCCGTATGGATATACGCGCTTCATGGCCTGCTCAAAAAGCACGCCGGGCAGGTGCTTCTTCTCCAGCGCCGCAGCATCGTCTTCGTCCACCTGGCGCTTGATATACACCCAGGTGCCATCGGACTCGACGAGCTTGCGGCAGGTCTTTTTATCGATTCCAGTTGCCTTGACCAGCGCCGACACCGTCTTGTCAACATCCTCGACAAGCTGCGGGTTCACGGCGATGTTGCGACATTCGACCGACGACGCCAGCACGTTACCGTTGCGGTCGTAGATGGTGCCGCGTTTGGCATAGAGGGTCTGTGCAAGCAGGCGGCGCGCATCGGCACGCTCGCGCAGTTTATCGGCTTCGACAATTTGATAGTCGGCAAGGCGAAAGACGCCCAAGCTCAAACCAAGCCCGATGAAGCCCATGATGGCTTTGCGGCGAGGCAGAGGCGTGCCTGTGAGCCATTCGGTCGACGAACTCTTGCGCGACCTGGTGTTATGCATTTGAGGGCCGTCCGAGCCGCGAAGTCGCGACGCCGGGTCGTTGCCACGGGACTGCCCGGCGTTGTAAGATTGCCGACCCGTTCCTTGATAACCAGAACGTCCCCGCGACGAGGGACGTCCAGAACCGCGGCCCCCATCGGAACCGCGGCGATAGTCATTTGTCATACTCAGCTACCGTCTTGCTACTGAGCGGTCGCGGTCGCGTTGGCGCCCGCGGCTGCATCCTGCGAAAAGTCAAGTGTAACGCTCTCGCTGGGCTCCACCATGCCATAAGCGCCCGCAAGGTCGCGAATGCGCGTGTCGGCGCCATAGACCGAATGCATGACCTCCAGGTCGGAGCTCTCATCGGTCGCCTTTTCGAGCGTGCTGGTAAGCTCGGCGTTGCTGTTGAGCACCTGGGCCGTAACGCCGGCGAGCGCCACGCGGGCGACGCCGATCGTCATGAAGATGGCCGCAATGATGCAAAACGTTTTAAGAACGCTCATGAAAACCGGGCTTACCACCTGGTTTGCCTGACGGCCCGCGCCCGTGTAGACATCAAAGCGCGGCGCGCGCTGCTCACGGGGAGCAACGGGGGCCTGCGGCGTCTCACGATAGGCGGGCATGGCGTTCATATCATAGGCGAGTGCTGCGCTTGAAGTGTTGTAGCCCATGATATGCCGCCTCCCATCCCGAGTACGTTGGTAGTGTGTTTAAGCTTCGTTTATGGTGCGAGCGGGAGGTCCAATATCGCGCGGTCGCGTCTACAGACGCTGCGCCACGCGGATTTTGGCTGATCTCGCCCGAGGGTTGCGCTCAACCTCATCAGGCTGGGCAACCAAGGGTTTGCGGGTGATGACCTTGAGTATCGGCACGTTGCCGCACACGCACACCGGAATCTCCGGCGGACACGTGCACCCCTGGCTCATCTCCTTAAAGTGGTTCTTTACGATACGGTCCTCGAGCGAGTGATACGAGATGACGCAGATACGTCCGCCCGGGTTGAGCCACCTGGTGGCGGCATCAAGCCCTCGTTCGAGCACATCGAGCTCGTGATTGACCTCGATGCGAATGGCCTGGAAACTTTTCTTGGCCGGGTGTCCACCATGCCGACGAGCGGCAGCCGGGATACCCGCCTTGATGATCTCGACAAATTGGCCGGTGGTTTCGATCGGTTCTTGCTCGCGGCGGCGCACGATCTCGCGCGCGATCTGCGAGGCAAACTTCTCTTCGCCGTAGACGCGTAGAATCCGGGCGAGGTCGTGTTCGTTATAGGTGTTGATGACCTCAGCTGCGTTTAAGGTGTTATTACCCGGATCCATCCGCATGTCCAATGGGGCGTCCTCGTTATACGAAAAGCCCCTGCCAGGGATATCGAGTTGCGGCGACGAAACGCCCAAATCGAACAGGAAGCCATCGACCCCGGGCACCTCGGCCGAGCAAAGCAGCTCGTCCAAGTCGCCGAAGTTGCCCTTCAGCAGCTGGTGCGGAACGCCGGGAACCTCGCGGTCCAGACGGGCGCCAGCGGCCTCGAGGGCCATGTCGTCCTGATCGACGCCGAGCAAAAGGCCCGTCTCCCCCACCTGCGCGGCCATCTTTACCGAATGGCCGGCACCGCCAAGGGTGCAATCGCAGACAACGGAGCCGCTCTTGAGCCGCAGCGACTCAAGCACTTCGCCGAGCATGACAGGTTCATGCCGATATTCTTGTGTCAAGATCCCACGCTCCATCCGTTACCCGTGCCTTGCCCTTACGAGAAGAAGAGGTCCAGCAGGGCCTCATCGTCATCGTCCTCATCGGCCGCGGCGCGATCCCAAACCTCAAGGTGGTCGTAGTTGCCCACAACCGTGACCTCGCGGTCGAGGTTCGCCTGCTTGCGGAGAGACTCGGAAAGACCGATACGACCGGCGCTGTCCACGTCCATCGACGTGGTGCGCTTGTTGATCGCCCTCATGAGCTTCTGGTCATTAATGTCACGCGGGTTAAAACCCTCGTGACCCTCACGACCCGCGAAGAGTCCTTCGACCCACTTATCGAAGGCCTCGGCAGAGAACACGTACAGAGCATCGACATCCAGGGCTTTGAACACGCGAACATGCTCTCCAAGCTCCTCGCGAAGGGGTGCAGGCAGGGACAGACGACCTTTTGCATCGAGATTGCGCTCGTATGCACCAGTCATTCCCATGTGCGCCCTCCCCTCGGTTACTCAGATGGCACGTACGCGGGGAACCACCCCGCCTGTCGACGTCATTAATAATATGGGGAACCGCCCCATTTTTCAACACCTTTCACCACCCCTTCCCCCACTCCACCCCACCACTCCACCCACCATATATTGCTAAATACCCCCAAGCATATGTTCGAAAACACAATATGTTGTGTTTAC
>CAJMSV010000024.1 GCA_905216175.1 uncultured bacterium
TCCTCGCTATCCACACCGCCCACACCCCCCCCCACCACCTCGCTCCCACGCAAACCACATCCGTAGAGCACTTCCAAGATGGCATGGTCGCGCAAGCCCATCTCGCCCTCGGGGAAGTCTTGATCGAGCAGCGCCGAGACATCCTCCACCGATAGATACTCCGGCAAACGATCAGCCTTTTTAGGCAGGCGCAACGCCGCCGTTGGATTTTGGGCCACAGCCCCATCGCGCACCAAAAAGGCATGCAGGCCCTTCACGGCCGCAAGCGCACGCTCCACCGAGGCATCGGAATAGCCCCCATCGCGACGGTCGGCGACAAAGCCCTCCACAACCTGACGGGTCACCTCTTCAAAAGACACAATACCCGCCCGCTCCAGATAGGCGCAGTACGTCGTCAGGTCACGACGATAGGCCGCAATCGTGTTGCGCGCCAAACCCCGCTCGACCGCGAGGTAATCGAGATACTCCCCCGCCGCCACGGCGAGCGACGAGGGAGTAGCTTCGGTATGTTCCTTATTCGCCGGCACCCTTAGTCCGTAGCGAGGTTCATGGGCGTCACCTGCAGACGGTCGACACCCTCGTGCTGGCCGATCGAAGCGCGCACGAACTCGCGGAACAGCGGCTGCGGGTTGGTCGGGCGGCTCTTGAACTCGGGATGAGCCTGAGTTGCCACATACCACGGATGCACGTCGCGCGGCAGCTCGACCATCTCGACCAGGCGCTCGTCGGGCGACAGGCCCGAGATAACCAAACCGGCGTCCTCGAGCTGGTCGCGGAAGGCATTGTTGAACTCAAAGCGGTGACGGTGACGCTCATAGACGAGCTCCTCGCCATATGCCTCGCGAGCGAGGGTATCGGCGGCGAGCTTGCACGGATAGGCGCCCAGGCGCATGGTGCCGCCCTTCTCGGTCACGTCCTCCTGCGAGCTCATCAGATCGATGACGCTATACGGACCGTCCGGATCAAACTCGGAGGAGCTGGCACCGGCAAGGCCAACGACATTGCGGGCGAACTCGCACACGGCGACCTGCATACCCAGGCAAATGCCCAGATACGGAATCTTGTGCTCACGGGCAAACTCGGCCGCGAGGATTTTGCCCTCCAGGGCGCGCTTGCCGAAGCCGCCGGGAACCAGGATGCCCGAGGCGTCGCCCAGAACCTCGGAGACATTCTGCTCGTCGAGGCTCTCGCCGTCGACCAGCTGGACGTCCACATGGCGATCGTAGAAGACGCCCGCATGGTGCAGGGCCTCGATAACCGACAGGTACGCATCGGGCAGCTGCGTGTACTTACCCACGACGGCGATCTTCACCTTGTCGGCGTGATGGTTGGCGTGATTCTGTTTGCGCAGGAACTCGTTCCACTCGCTCATGTCGCGCTCACGCGGATCCAGACCCAGGCGCTCGCAAATGCGCAGGTCAAAGTCCTGCTCGGCAAGCAGCTGCGGAACATCGTAAATACTCGCGCAGTCCTCGTTGGTAAAGACACAATCGGTGTCGACGTCGCAGAAGCTTGCGATCTTTCCGCGGATAGCGTCATCGATATGGTGGTCGGAGCGCAGCACGATGATATCGGGCTGGATGCCAAAGCTGCGGAGCTCCTTGACGGAATGCTGAGTGGGCTTGGTCTTGACCTCGTGGGCGGCGGCGATATAGGGAACGAGCGACACGTGGATGTAGCAGACGTTCTCGGGGCCGGCCTCCTTGCGGTACTGACGGATGGCCTCGACAAACGGTTGGGACTCGATGTCGCCGATCGTGCCGCCCAGCTCGGTGATGACTACATCGGAGCCGGTTTGCTCCTCAATGCGGCGGAACTTGTCCTTAATGGCATTGGTGACGTGGGGAATCACCTGCACGGTACCGCCCAAAAAGTCGCCGCGACGCTCACGGGCGATTAGGCTTTTGTAGATGGCACCGGTCGTAAAGTTGGAATCGCGGGTCAGGTTCTCATCAATAAAGCGCTCGTAATGACCCAGGTCCAGGTCGGACTCGTAACCATCCTCGGTAACGAAGACCTCACCATGCTGGAAGGGGCTCATGGTACCGGGGTCGCCGTTCAGATACGGGTCGGCCTTCTGCATCGTTAATTTGTAGCCACGCGACTTGAGCAGACGGCCCAGCGAGGCCGCGGTGATACCCTTGCCCAGGGACGAAACCACGCCACCGGTTACGAACACATGCTTGGTCATATTGAGTTACCTGCGCTTCCCGTAGAAGTTGTTTATCCACATCTTACGGGTCTTCATTGTAATACTCGCGCCGCGGACCGTTCGCAATTTTTCTCGCGTGCGATTGCATTTCTCAATCTTGAAACAAAACGCCGCCCGGTTTCCCAGGCGGCGTCGCTATGGCAAGGGTTACATGCTGCTATCGATCAGCAACCTCGTCCTCAAGCATTTCTTGAACGAGCATGCCGGTACGGACGCCCTCAAGATACCACTCGCCACGTTCGGTGAGGCAAATGCCATTTGCAAGCTGACCGCCGTCGTCGCTATAACGCGAGACGACATCAATCATGCCTTCGGAATCCAAGCGATCGATTGCGGCGCGGGCACGATACGGCGAAACCCCCACGCGCTCGGCAAGCGTTTTGCGCGAGAAGCCATACGGCCCGCCATTGTCTTCGGTTTGCTGGTCGATCTCCATCAACACCAGCACCTCGACACGCTTCATATCGTTGACACTCGCACGACCCTTGCCCGCCATAGCAGCCTCCTCAAACCGAGCACGAGCATCTAACGCGCCGTGCGCGACCGACACACCTCACGATGGCAGGTAATATCCATCATGCGGCATCCCGCTAAGGATGAAACAGTTACGGTTATTGTATACCGCTCAAATTGTTTCTAGGCAGGTAAACAGCTATTTTTCGCCGAAATAGGCGCTTTATTGAACAAAAAGCCGTACCGGGCGCTAACCCGATACGGCCAAAATGCAATGCAATTACCGCGGTGCTTCAAACTTAGCGATGGAAGAAACCGCGGCGCTCAAACTTGGGCTCGCAGCACACGTTGATACCCAGTTTGCGCAGTACCGTCTCGTCCGTCGGCGAGATAATCACGCTAAAGAAGGCATCGCAACCGCGCAGCTGCTCCAGGCCCGAAAGGACGCGAGCGGCCGTCTCACTCGTGGCCGAGGTGATCGACAGCGCCATAAGCGTCTCGTCGGTGTGGAGGCGCGGGTTTTTGCTGCCCAGAAAATGCGTCTTGAGCTTGCTGATGGGCTCGATCGCCTCATCGCTAATGACCTCGAGCTCAAGGTCGACGCCCGAGACATGCTTGAGGGCGTTCATAATGAGCGAACTTGCGGCGCCCAGGCGCGTGGAGGTCTTACCGGTCACCACGGAGCCATCGGGCATGACCATGGCACCCACGGGACCACCCGTCAGCTGCTCCCTGGTGAGGGCCGCCGAACGCGCCGGTGAGTAGTTCTTATCGATGCCGGCTTTCTTCATAATAATCTTGAGACGGTCGACTTGCTCATCGCCCACGCCGGTACGGCGCACATTTTCGACCGCGGTAAAGTAGCGGCGGACGATCTCCATCTTGGAAGCGTCGCGGCAGGCATCGTCATCGGTGATGGCAAAGCCGACCATATTGACGCCCATGTCCGTAGGGCTCTGGTAGGGGCTCTTGCCCAGGATCTTTTCCATCAGGGCACGGACTACCGGGAAGGCCTCGACGTCACGGTTGTAGTTGACCGTGGTCTTGTTGTAGGCCTCCAAGTGGAAGGAGTCGATGATATTGGCATCGTCGAGGTCTGCCGTGGCGGCCTCGTAGGCAATGTTGACCGGATGCGTAAGGGGCAGATTCCAGACCGGGAAGGTCTCGAACTTGGCGTAGCCGGCGGCGGTACCGTGCTTATGCTCGTGATACAGCTGCGAGAGGCAAGTGGCGAGCTTGCCCGAGCCGGGGCCGGGTGCCGTCACGACAACGAGTGGACGCGTGGTCTCGACAAACTCGTTCTTGCCGTAGCCTTCGTCAGAAACGATCAGATCAACATCGTGCGGATACCCCTCGATGGGATAGTGCAGCTTGGCGGGAATACCGAGCGCGTTCAGGCGGTTGCGGAACACATCGGCAGCAGGCTGGCCGGCGTACTGGGTGATGACCACAGCCGCGACGGCAAAGCCGTTGCCGCGGAACAGGTCAACCAGGCGCAGCACATCCTCGTCATAGGTAATGCCAAGGTCACCACGAGCCTTGTTTTTCTCGATGTGGTTCGCGTTGATCGCGATGATAACCTCGACATCGTCGGCGATGCTCTTGAGCATGCGGAACTTGCTGTCCGGTTCAAAACCCGGCAGCACGCGGCTCGCATGATAGTCATCGAACAGCTTACCGCCAAACTCCAAATAGAGCTTGCCACCAAACTGCGAGATGCGCTCCTTAATGTGAGCAGCCTGCAGCTCGATATACTTCGCGTTGTCGAAACCCTGGCGCATATATGGCTCCCGTCCCGTTTCCATTTAATGTCTTAGGCGATTATAACGGAGCCCGCCCTCCCCGATACCCAGACCATCAACAGGCACCAACCAAACACGCCACCGCAACTTCCCCTTTTGGCGCAAAGTAACCTGACCCCTTTGCACCAACAACAGAAACGTCGCGGGCAGAGAACGGACAGCGAACGGGCACCAGAGCGAACAAGCAGCCCCCTGCACCAATAAGGGGAACGTCGCAGGTTGAGCATAAGTCAGCGAGCGACGTCCAGGACGTACAAGTTGGCATGAAAAAGGCAAGGCATAGACCTTTTGGTCATGCCTTGCCTTTTGAATGACAAATTGTCGTCCTGGACGGCGCGCAGCGTCGACTGGTTGCGCGGTTCGTAGAACCGCGCAACATGAGAGCGCCCCCTCCCGCGCACGGAACGGAAGGGGGCTAAAGGTAGGAGTCTACCGGTGGGTTTACCCCACCGGACAGACGATGACCAGGTGATCCTCTACAGGATCGTCAAGGTTTCCGTGGGGTACCCGTTGGGTACTTAGAGCAGCACGCAGGCGACGGTCAGGATGACGGCGCAGACGACGGAGAGAGCGACGATGAGCTTAAGGGCAAACTTGAGCCAGGTCGTCCACTCGATCTTGGCCAGGGCGAGACCGCCCATGATGGCGCCGGAGGTCGGGGTGAACAGGTTCACGACACCGATGGCGGCGGAGAAGATCATGACCATGACCTCAGGCGAGAAGCCGAGCTTAACAGCCAGCGGTCCCATGATGGGCATGGAGACGGTGGCCATACCGGAGGTCGAGGGGATCAGGAAGGACAGGCCGAAGTAGACCAGGAAGCTCATGGGAGCGAAGATCACGCCGGACAGGCCAGCCAGGGCATTGGCGGCAGCGTCGAGGACGAAGACGTCGAGGCCGGTGTTAGCCATGAGGACGGAGATACCACGGGCGAGGGCGATAACGAGATCAACGGACATCATGTCGGCAGCGCCGGTGATGAAGGTGTTGACGATCTGCTTCTCGGACAGGCCACCGATGATACCGATCAGGACGGCCATGAGGAAGAACCAGGTGGAAGCCTCGTCGAAGTACCACTGGCCAATGGGCAGGCCGGTGATCAGGGCAGACCAGCCCTGGACGACGGCGTTACCGTCGGCGGCGTAGACAGCGCCAGCGTCGAAGAAGTTGGCGACGCCCTCGTTGAGGTCGGCCAGTGGAATGAAGCCGACGATCATGACGACGAAGGTGAAGGCGAAGGCGATCAGAACACCCTTCTGACGACCGGTGAGCTTGACCTCCTTGTGGACCTCGGAAGCAGCCTTGCCGTGAGCCTCTTCGGCGTCCTTGAGCTCCTGCATCGACAGGATGGTGGAACCCTTGTCAGCCTTGACCTTCTTGGCATAGTTCATCACGAAGACGATGGACATAGCGGTAGTGACAATCCACAGGACGGCACCGAGGCCGATGATGATGGACTGGTTGACCTCAATGCCAACACCGGTCAGAGCGTCGACGGCAGCGCCGACGGCGAACGGGTTAACCGTGGAGCCCAGGCAGCCGCAGCCAGCGCCGAGCAGGACGGTAGCGGCACCGACCATGGGGTCGAAGCCAGCAGCCATCATGGTAGCGGCGAGCAGGGCGTAGAAGGGAACGGTCTCCTCGCACATACCATAGGTGGTACCACCGAGGGAGAAGATGAGCATAAGGACAGGAACGAGCATGATCTCGTTGCCCTTAAGCTTCTGCACCAGAACGGCGATGCCGTTGTCCAGAGCGCCGGTCTCGGTCATCATACCGAGGAAGCCGCCCAGGATCATAACGAAGAGGCAGACGGGCAGAGCGTCAGCGAAGCCCAGGATCGGGGCGGTGCAGAAATCGCTCAGGCGGGCTGCGGTAACCGCGCCGCCGGACGTGCCGGAGACGATAACGGTAATCACTGCAACAATTGCCAGCAGAGCTAGAAGAATGGTGAACGATGAAGGCATACCGCGCTTTTTCTTAGCGGTCTCAGTCATGGTTCTCATCCCCCCTTCATAAATCATTTAACTTTCTCGCGCGAAGCGGATTTTCCGTGCCGTGCCCACCGCCCGACGCAAGATATTTACCAGACAAAACCGCTCGGGGTGAGCAGCAATACACCCCGAGCGAGATGCTAGATGCTCTTACTTGAGCGTGGCGTACATGACAGCCTTGATGGTGTGCATGCGGTTCTCGGCCTCGTCGAAGACCTTGGAAGCGGGGCTCTCGAAGACCTCGTCGGTGACCTCCTGCTCGGTGATGCCGAACTGCTCGCACTTCTCTGCGCCAATCGTGGTGTTGGTGTCGTGGAAGCTGGGCAGGCAGTGCAGGAAGATGGCACCCGGGTTGGCCATAGCCATGACTTCGGAGGTGACACGATACGGGGTGAGCTGAGCGATGCGCTCGGCCCAGACCTCGTCGGGCTCGCCCATGGAGACCCACACGTCGGTGTAGATAACGTCGGCACCGGTGACGCCGTCCTTGACGTCGGTGGTCAGCTAGATGGTGCAGCCGTTGGCCTCGGCGATGGGCTTGCAGGCCTCGATGACGTCGTCAGCGGGCATGCACTCCTCGGGGCCGCAGGCCACGAAGTTCATACCGCGCTTGGAGCAGACGACCATGAGGGAGCGAGCAACGTTGTTCTTGCAGTCGCCCATGAAGACGAGAGTCTTGCCCTTGATGTCGTAATTGAAGTTCTCCTGGACGGTCAGGATGTCGGCGAGCATCTGGGTGGGATGCCACTCGGTGGTCAGGCCGTTCCAGACAGGCACGCCGGACTTAGCAGCGAGCTCCTCGACGTCGTCCTGGGCAAAGCCACGGAACTCGATGCCGTCATACATGCGGCCGAGAACGCGGGCGGTGTCCTCGATGGACTCCTTCTTGCCCATCTGCGACGAACCCGGATCGAGGTAGGTGACGCCCATGCCCAGATCCATGCCGCCGACCTCGAAGGCGCAGCGGGTACGAGTGGAGGTCTTCTGGAAGAGCAGAACGATGTTCTTGCCCTCGAGATAGCGGTGCGGAACGCCAGCGCGCTTCATATCCTTGAAGTTCATGGAAAGCTTGAGCAGGTACTCGATCTCCTCGGTGGTGAGGTCGAGAAGCTTGAGGAAGCTACGGCCGGAGAGGTTAACACCCATGGTTCGATTCCTTTCGAAGAAATGAATTACGTAAGTATTAGTGTTGCCCGTTTAACGGGCGAAGCCGGTGCGGTTGTAGGGGGACCGCACCGGAAACGGAAAGACTTAGAGGTCCTCGCGCCAGAAGGGCATGCTCATGCAGCGCGGGCCGCCGCGGCCGCGGGAGAGCTCGGCGGAGGGCACGACGAGAAGGTCCAGGCCCTCCTTGTACAGCACGTCGTTGGTGACGGTGTTGCGGGCGTAGACGCAGATCTTGCCGGGCTCGACGCACAGGGTGTTGGAGCCGTCGTTCCACTGCTCGCGGGAGGCCGCGATCGGGTCGCCGCCGCCGCAGGGGATCAGCTTGACCTGGTCGACGCCGGTGGCGTCCTCCAGGACGTGCTCGAGGGTGTCCTCGATCAGGCGGATGTTCACGTCGCCCGGGTTCTTGCCGGCGGTCAGCTCGTAGACGCGCAGGGTGCCCATGATGGCGGGGTGGATCGTGAACTTATCGAGGTCGATCTGGGTGAAGACCGTGTCGAGGTGCATGAAGGCGCGCGAGACCGGGATGTCGAAGGCCAGGATGCGCTCGACCTTGGAGTCGGAGTTCCAGAAGATGTTCTGGGCCATGACGTCGATCGCGGCGGCCTGGGTGCGCTGGGAGATGCCGACCGCGAGGGTCTTCTCGTTGATGTTCAGCACGTCGCCGCCCTCGGTGTGGAACTGGCAGTCGCGGCGGAAGTACAGCGAGACGTCCTTGTAGTCGGGGTGGTACTTGAAGACGTACTTGCCGTACAGGGTCTCGCGGTTGCGGGTGACCGAGTACATGCGGTTGAGGTTGACGCCCTCGCCGACGACCGCGAACGGGTCGCGGGTGAAGTAGAGGTTGGGCATCGGGTCGATGATCAGGTCGGACTCGGACTCGGAGTTGACCAGGGAGTCGAGGGTCGTGGACGCCGTGAGGGGCATGTCGATCTCGGACTTGGTCATGCCGGCCATGGTCTTCTTGACGAACTCGAGGTTGTCCTCGATGGAGTCCAGCTTCTCGCGGACGATCTGCGGCATGTGCTGGCCGCGGATGCCGGCCTCGGCGATGTACTGGTCGGTGAACTCGGCGCGGGCGCCGGGGACCTGGTCGAACACCTCGGCGACGAGGTTCTCGAGATAGAGGACCTCCACGCCCTGGTCCCTCAGGATCTGGGCGAAGGTGTCGTGCTCCTGCTGCGCGACCTCCAGGAACGGGACGTCGTCGAACAGGAGTCGCTCGAGCTCGTCGGGCGGCAGGTTGAGGAGCTCGTCGCCGGGACGGTGCAGGCAGACCTTCCTGAGCTTGCCGATCTCGGAAGGCACGTGCAGACCTTTCGTCATGGCCTCCTACCTTTCTTTCGGGCCCTTGTCAGGGCCGATTCGTTAGCGCCCCTCCGTGTGAGGCGTTATTGCTGACGACATATTTATATCCAAAATCAGCCCATACTTCCACCTTGCCCCCGAACGGTTTTTTATAGGGGGTGAACGGCATACACATATACTTCACGCATGGCACACTTCATCTTAATAAAGCGTATTTACGTGCTTAAACGCGTTTTCAATCCTAAAATCAAATGGAACTTAACTTTGTTAAACCATCCTCAAATTGCATATTTCCACTAAAGCTATGAATAGAATTAGCGGTTCATACCGCGTCTCAACCATTTTCATTTTTATTCAGAAAAAAGTTTGTCCTATTCATTTCTGGTAAATAAATTACCGTTTACCAGACGCTTGATACCGTTCACCGGAAACTCAGTATAAGGCCCAGCGGATACCGGCTCGCTTTACGGCCCCATTTGTAACAACTTGACTTCTCGGTATAGAAAAACGGACCCGCTTCACTAGGGAAACGGGTCCGTTTTCGATTATCTTCGGCCAATTTAGATAACGCCCTCGAAGATCATCGGAATCCTAGCGATCAAACTCCGCCAGCGCCTCGCCCAAAAGCCTCAGGCCCTCGCGCAGAACGTCCTCGCTCGCGCAGTAGCCCAGGCGTGCGCCGCAGGGAAGCTCAAAACGGCTACCGGGGACCAGCAGCACTCCCCTCTCGGACAGCAGGCGCCTGCAGAACTCCTCGTCATCCTCGGGAATATCCAGCTGGATAAACGAGGTGGACACGCCCTGCGGGGCCGTCCAGGAAACGCGATGCTGCGTATCGATCCAAGCCTGCGCGATATCGCGGTTGCCAAACACGATCTTGCGATTGCGCTCGAGGATCTTGTCCTTGTGCTCAAGCACATAGGTCGCCAGGGCGTCGTTGAACACACCGCCGCAGATCATGGTGTAATCGCGATAGGCACGGATGCGGTTGGACACCTCTTCGTCGGCCACGACCCAGCCCACGCGGGCCGCAGGCGTCGAATAGGTCTTCGACAACGAGTTGGTGACAATGGCCTTCTCGTACACGTCGACCATCGACATAAAGGACCCAGTGTTTTCGAGCGGCAGATACACCTCGTCGCACAGCACATAGGCGCCCACCGAACGGGCGATCTCGGCAATCTGGCCGAGCGTATCGGCATCAAGCACCGTACCGATGGGGTTCGATGCGTTATTGATGCAGATGAGCTTCGTGTTGGGGCGCACCAAGCGCTTGAGTTCCTCGATATCGGGCTTCCAGCCGAGTTCCTCGCGAAGCTCCCAATACTCGACCTCGGCGCCCAGCGTGCGCGGAATCTCATAGAGCGGCGCGTAGGTGGGCCACTCGGCGATAACATGGTCGCCGGGCTCGACCACAGCCATGATGGCGTTGAGGTTAGCGCCCGTGCAGCCATTGGTCTGCAGAATGTGATCGGGATTGACCTCGCGACGATACAGCTTGTCAACCTCGGCCTTAAACTCCGGCGAGCCCTCGATCCAGCCGTAGTTCATCTTCTCGCGGTCCAGGCGCTCGTAGAACGTGGCGCCGTCCTGCTCATCGAGCGCGCGCAGCTCGCCCATGGTGAGCGACGAGATCGTCGACTGGGCGATGTCCCACGTGGCGCTCTTCTCCCAAACGTTGAGCCATTCCTCAACGCCAATCGTCTTGATGTCCATGGCCAAGCTCCTTACAAAAGCAGTCATCCAATCGTGTTGACGTTCCTCATACAAGATTGGGGCGGTGCGAAAACCCGCACCGCCCCAATGGGAGACATCTAATGGCAGCTAGATGTATGTATTATGACCTGTACGGGTCCTGAAAGACCTTAGAGGTCCTCGCGCCAGAAGGGCATGCTCATGCAGCGCGGGCCGCCGCGGCCGCGGGAGAGCTCGGCGGAGGGCACGACGAGAAGGTCCAGGCCCTCCTTGTACAGCACGTCGTTGGTGACGGTGTTGCGGGCGTAGACGCAGATCTTGCCGGGCTCGACGCACAGGGTGTTGGAGCCGTCGTTCCACTGCTCGCGGGAGGCCGCGATCGGGTCGCCGCCGCCGCAGGGGATCAGCTTGACCTGGTCGACGCCGGTGGCGTCCTCCAGGACGTGCTCGAGGGTGTCCTCGATCAGGCGGATGTTCACGTCGCCCGGGTTCTTGCCGGCGGTCAGCTCGTAGACGCGCAGGGTGCCCATGATGGCGGGGTGGATCGTGAACTTATCGAGGTCGATCTGGGTGAAGACCGTGTCGAGGTGCATGAAGGCGCGCGAGACCGGGATGTCGAAGGCCAGGATGCGCTCGACCTTGGAGTCGGAGTTCCAGAAGATGTTCTGGGCCATGACGTCGATCGCGGCGGCCTGGGTGCGCTGGGAGATGCCGACCGCGAGGGTCTTCTCGTTGATGTTCAGCACGTCGCCGCCCTCGGTGTGGAACTGGCAGTCGCGGCGGAAGTACAGCGAGACGTCCTTGTAGTCGGGGTGGTACTTGAAGACGTACTTGCCGTACAGGGTCTCGCGGTTGCGGGTGACCGAGTACATGCGGTTGAGGTTGACGCCCTCGCCGACGACCGCGAACGGGTCGCGGGTGAAGTAGAGGTTGGGCATCGGGTCGATGATCAGGTCGGACTCGGACTCGGAGTTGACCAGGGAGTCGAGGGTCGTGGACGCCGTGAGGGGCATGTCGATCTCGGACTTGGTCATGCCGGCCATGGTCTTCTTGACGAACTCGAGGTTGTCCTCGATGGAGTCCAGCTTCTCGCGGACGATCTGCGGCATGTGCTGGCCGCGGATGCCGGCCTCGGCGATGTACTGGTCGGTGAACTCGGCGCGGGCGCCGGGGACCTGGTCGAACACCTCGGCGACGAGGTTCTCGAGATAGAGGACCTCCACGCCCTGGTCCCTCAGGATCTGGGCGAAGGTGTCGTGCTCCTGCTGCGCGACCTCCAGGAACGGGACGTCGTCGAACAGGAGTCGCTCGAGCTCGTCGGGCGGCAGGTTGAGGAGCTCGTCGCCGGGACGGTGCAGGCAGACCTTCCTGAGCTTGCCGATCTCGGAAGGCACGTGCAGACCTTTCGTCATGGCCTCCTACCTTTCTTTCGGGCCTTACTGGCCGAATGTATCAGCGCCCCTCCGTATGGGACGCTGCTTGCTGACAGCTCTAGTTATATCCAAAAACCACCTGCAATTCCACCTCGCCCCCGAACGGTCAGCAAAGTGCGATGAACGGTATATCTCATATGATTCCCCCATGATGCACTTCGGTTCTCTAAAGCAGGTTTTCAAAGGTAAATGTTCTTTTTTCTAAGGAATTAAGCTAGATTGCACAAATATTTTCATGTTTAGGAATTGCATAGCTAAAACGGTTTTCTGCATATATATGTCGTTTGTCCATGATTCAATTTGGATTCGATTATATTCAGCTCGCAATCATTCTTATTCATACATCCTCACCAGTTGAGTATGGATATAGATTGTTTCTAAACGAGTTGGGCAGTTAGTTGCATGCCTTGGCAGCGTAAGAAGTAGGTAAAGATACCGTTCGCGCGACGCGTCCGTGCCACAGGTCGACTAAATTGAGACAATAGTGATTAGTGTTAGGCTACCGTCCCTTGTGGGGACTGAACGGACAGATGCATATGCCGAGCAAAATCGAAAAGAAGCAAGCCGCCGCAAAGCTGCGCAAACCGCCGCGCGACTTCTCGTACACGCAAAACCGAGAGCTCAGCTGGCTACGCTTTGACAACCGCGTGCTCGACGAAGCCTTCGACGAAACCGTTCCGTTATTCGAGCGACTAAAGTTCGTCTCGATCTTCGAGTCCAACCTCGATGAGTTCCTCATGGTGCGCGTGGGCGGCCTGTCCGATCTGGCAGAGCTCAAAAAACAGCCTGTCGACAACAAGAGCAATATGACCGCCTCCGAACAGGTCGATGCTGTCATGGCAGAGCTGCCCGGGCTCCTTACCCGATGGGAGTCCATCTTTAAGAGCATCGAGGGCAAGCTCGACACCCTGGGCGTTCACCGCGCCCGCATCGATTCGCTTACGCCCGAGGAGCGCACCTTTGTAACCCGTTACTTCCAGGCCTACGTGTCGCCGGTCATCTCACCGCTGGTGATTGACCCGCGCCACCCCTTCCCCAACCTGCGCAACGGCGCACTCTACCTGGCCTGCGGCCTGGACGGCGTCACCGACGAGGAGAGTCTGCTGGGCCTTATCGAGATTCCCACCTCGATGAACCGCGTGGTCGAGATCCCCTCGCCCACCGGCACCTACTCCTACATCTTACTCGAGGACGTCATCCTCGCCTGCCTGGACAGCTGCTTTGGCTCCTATAAGCCGCTCGACCGCGCGCTCATCCGCGTCACCCGCAACGCCGACATCGACCCGGACGGCGAGGGCGTCGAGGAGGAAGAGGATTACCGTCAGCACATGAAGCGCATCCTCAAGAAACGCTTGCGCCTGCAGCCGGTGGTGCTCGCGGTCTCGGGGTCGCGCGAGAAGGCGACGCTCAAGACCATCCGCAAGGCGCTCGAGCTTTCGCGCCGCTCTGTCTTTACCTGCGATATCCCGCTCAACCTGGGCTACGTCTTTGGCATTGAGGGCAAGATTCCCGAGCACCTGCGCAACGAGCTGCTCTTTACGCCGTTTAAGCCGCAGCCCAACCCCACCATCGATATGACCCGCTCCATCCGCGAACAGGAGCTGCCGGGCGACAAGCTGCTCTTTTATCCCTACGAGGCCATGAACCCCTTCCTGGATCTGGTGCACGAGGCCGCCTACGACCCCGAGTGCATCTCGCTGCGCATCACGCTCTACCGCGTGGCCAAACAGAGCCGCCTGTGCGAGTCGCTGATCGATGCCGCCGAGAACGGCAAAGAGGTCACGGTGCTCATGGAACTTCGTGCCCGCTTTGACGAGCAGAACAACATCGAGTGGGCCGAGCGTCTGGAAGAGGCCGGCTGCACCGTCATCTACGGCTCCGAGGGTTTTAAGTGCCACTCCAAGATCTGCCAGCTCACCTATCGCGAGGGCATGGCGCTTACCCGCCTCACGCTTTTGGGCACCGGCAACTTTAACGAGAAGACGGCCAAACTCTACAGCGACTTTATGCTCATGACCGCCCACCCCGGCATCGGCGAAGACGCCAACCTGTTCTTCCGCAACCTGTCGCTGGGCAACCTGCGCGGCGATTACCGCTTCCTGGGTGTGGCGCCCGTCGGACTGAAACCGCTCATCATGCGCGGGCTTGACCGCGAGATTCAGCGCGCCCTTGCCGGCGAGCCCGCCCGCGTGTTCTTTAAGCTCAACTCGCTTACCGACCGCGAGGTTATCGATAAGATCGCCGAGGCATCGTGTGCCGGCGTGCGCGTGGACATGATCATCCGCGGTATCTCGTGCCTCAAGCCCGGTGTTCCGGGCAAGACCGAGAACGTGCATGTGCGCTCCATCGTCGGACGTTTTTTGGAGCATGCGCGCGTCTATGCCTTTGGCGTGGACTCGGACATGATCTACCTGAGCTCGGCAGACATGATGACACGCAACACCGAGCACCGCGTGGAGATCGCCTTCCCCGTGCTCGACCCCACCTGCCGCGCCCTGGTGCACGAGTACATGGGCATGCAACTGCGCGACAACGTGAAGGCACGCAGTCTGACGAGTGACGGCACCTGGGTTCCGGTGGAGCGCAAAGAGGACGAGAAGCCCTTCAACTCGCAGGAAGCTCTGCTGGAGCGTGCGTATCGCAACGCCGAGGCCGCCGCGCAGCAGCGCGCACAGGAGAAGGAACGTGTGGCCGAAGAAGCTATTCAGGCCGAGGTTGAACATGGGGCAGCCGCCAAACCGGAAGCGGTTGCCGCTCCCCCGGTAAATGAGCCCGAGGCTGCCGCAGAGCCAGCCATGGAGAAAGCGCCCGAGCCCGCTACCGCGACTCCGGAGCCCGCCGCCGAGGCAAAGCCCGCCCCAGCTCCTGATCCGCAGCCGACCACACCCATGGTCCAAGAGGTCCAGGCGACCGGCATTGAGCCCGAGCCTGCACCTGCACCTCAGCTCGAGCCGCAGGTCACCAAGCCCGTATCCGAGACGAGCGCCCGTCGCGATAAGCCCGCCGGCAAGACCAAGGCCATCGAGCGCCATCGCCCCGGTCGCGTGCGCATGGGCCTGGGTCTGATTGGCCTGGGTCTTAAGACGCTCATTACCGGCAAGACGAAATAGTCGTTTGTAGAAGCAGTTTGTAGAAGCGCCCCGCATTTGAGGAAAGCCTCGGATGTGGGGCGCTTTTCCCTGCTACCATGGTGCGAGCAACAACGCGAATGACAGGCAGGAATATGAAGCTCACTATAGAATCGATGACCTACGGCACCGACGGTCTGGCACATGCCGACAACGGCAAGGCCGGCTTTGTGCAGGGCGCCGTGGCAGGCGACACCGTCGAAGCCGAGGTCGTGCAGGACGGCAAGTCGTTCATGCGCGCCCGCACGACCGAGATTCTGGAGCCGAGCCCCGATCGCATTCAGCCTCCCTGCCCCTACGTGGGCATCTGCGGCGGCTGCTCGTGGGGCAATCTCTCACGCACGGCACAGCTCGCCGCCAAGGAGCAAAACCTGCGCTCCACGCTCGAGCGCATCGGCAAGTTCGCTCCTGAGCAGGTCGATGAGTTGGTACAGCCCATCTGCCACACCAAGGACGACTGGGGCTACCGCAATAAAATCGAGCTCGAACCGACCGTCGTCAACGGTCGCGTGCGCCTTGGCATGCACGGCGTCGACCCCAGCAAGATCGTGACCGTCGATTCGTGCCCGCTGTTCGATAAGCGTTTTCCCAAGGCGCTCAAGTCAGTCGTCGGCGCGCTCAACTATCTGAGCGGCAGCCACAACCTGGGTCTGGAGCGCGTGGGCATTCGTGCCTCGCGTCGCACCAAGGCACTCGAGATCGCGCTTTGGACGCCCACAGGCTCTTTTCCGCGCTCGCAGGTCTCCCGCGTGCTGGCGGACGCCGCTCATCCCACGAGCATCGTGCGCGTGATGAGCAAGGGCGAAAAGAAGGCCCGCCGTGTCTCCAAGGTCGAAATGCTCGCCGGAGAGGGCTCATGGACCGAGAATATCGCCGAGGGTCAGATGCGCTTGTCTGCCCCGTCTTTTTTCCAGGTCAACACCAAGGGTGCCGAGATTTTGATCGATCTTGTCATGAAAGCGCTCGACCCGCAGGAAGACGAGCTTGCCGTGGACCTGTACTGCGGTGCCGGCACCTTTACCCTGCCGCTCGCCCGCCGCTGCGACTTTGTCGCCGCCGTCGCGGCCTACGGCCCCGCCGTGCGCGATCTACGCCGTAACCTGGAGATCAACAAGCTTGATAACGTCGACGTCATTGGCGGAGACGCGGTGCGCGAGTTCCCCGACCAGGATGCCGACGTCTTGGTGGTCGACCCGCCGCGCGCAGGCCTCGCCCCCGAGGCGATCAACCTTATCGCCAGCACGAGTGCTCGCGATGTCGCCTACGTGAGCTGCGACCCGGCCACCCTGGCACGCGATCTCAAACGCTTTGTCGAAGAAGGCACCTTCTCCCCCGTAAAGATCACGCCAGTTGACCTGTTCCCACAAACCTTCCACTGCGAGACCGTCGTCCACCTTAGGCGCAACTAGACTGTTTGTCCAAGACCACGCCCGATGATTTTTCTGAGACGGGGATAAAAATAAATTTGCTCCGAATGATTACTTAATCCCCGTCCCGAAATTGAACCGCCCCCTCATTTCTTGAACATTAGAAATGGGGGCTTCTTTATGGACGGGAGAGTCAGGCACGACGCCACGCTGAGGACTCTTGCAGCAGAGCTTTGCGACAGGGGGTACGGGCGCGCCGAAGGCCGGCGGGAGGCCGAAGGGTGCCCGGACCCGGCCGGGGCCAGCGGCGTGCGAGGGCAAGCTCATGCGACGGAGCTGCTGCCCGGGCGCCTGAAGGACGAGTTCTACAGGAACCGGACGTGGCGGAGCTTCGAGGAGTTCAAGCGGGACCTCGAAGCCTATACCGTTCACTGGAACAAGAGGAGGCGGGTTAAGCAAAAGGGACTGACCCCGGAGGAGTTCCGGAATCAGTCCCCATGTGCGACATAGGTCGCTAATTGACCCGTCCAAGTATCGGGGCGAAATTCATTTCAGCGCCGTTTGAGAAAGCTAGACGCCTTCGGGCAGGTTATCCCGGACACGGGGCGGCCGCCGCGACCGACCTCGGCCCTCGCCCACCTCAACTGCTCCTCAATTACATAGAGCTGGTCGAAAAGGGCGCAAGCTAGCGGGCGCCTTCCTCCTCGTCGTTGGGTCGGTAAGTGATGAACTCGATAACAAAGGCAAGGACGGCAGAGACGAGCGCGGCGATGATCGCGTAGATCATGTGGGAGATCCCGGCGCCACCAGGGGTCCCGTCGATGAAGTTGAGCAGGTTGAAGACGCCGAGGCCGCCCGAGATGTACATGAGGGCGCCCGTCATTCCCACGATGGCGCCGCCCACGGCGGAGCTCCGGCATGCCACGACGAACGCGCGCTTGTTGGGCAGGGCGATGCCGTAGATGCCAGGCTCGGTGACGCCGAAGAAGAAGGCGGAGAGCATCGCGGGAAGGGCGATGCCGCGGAAGCGCGCGTCCTTGTTTCTGAGGTACATGGCAAAGATGACCGCTCCGAGCGCGAACCCGTGGCCGATGGTGGCGGCGAGCACGCTGTCGTGGCCGAGGGTGTTCAGGTTCATGATGGAGATGGGGATGAGGCTCCAGTGGAAGCCAAAGATGACGAGACACATCCACAGTCCGCCGACCAGGGCGCTGCCCAGGACGGAACCAACCACGGGGAGCTGGAAGATGAACGAGAACGCCGCGCTCAGCAGGTTGGTGATGAGGGTGGCCACCGGGCCGATGACGAGGTAGCCCAAGACGATGGAGACCGTCATCGTGGCGAGCGGGACGAGGAACATCTTGAGCGCAGTCGGCATCCAGCTCTTGAGCCAGCGCTCAAGGATAGAGCCGAACCACACCATGAGAAGGACGGGGATCACCGAGCTCACGTAGCCGGACACGGGCATGACGATGGGGACCCCGAGGGCGGTGGCGTACCACGAGCACGAGCCGGCCACGCCGAGGTCGATGCTGCCGAGCGCCTCGCCCGAGGTCAGGGCGACCATCGTCGGGTAGAGGAGCGCCACGCCGATTGCCACGCCGGTGAACTCGTTCATGCGGAACTTGCGCGCGGCACTGAACGCCAGGGCGACGGGAAGGAAGTAGAAGAAGCCGTCAGCCACGGTGTAGAGCAGCGTGTAGAGGCCGTCGTTTGCAAAGGCCGGGACGAAGTAGGTGATGAGGGCAAGCAGTCCCTTCATGATGCCTGCGGCGGCAAGCGGTCCCAGGATGGGCTGGAAGATGCCAGAGATGAGGTCGATGATGACGGAGGCAACGGTCTTATCGCCCTGGGGCTCGTCGTCGGCGCTTGCGCCGCTCGAGAAGTTGCCGGCCTCCATGACCGCGTCGTAGACGTCCTCGACGATGTTACCCACGACCACCTGGTACTGGCCGTTGGCCTGGATGACCTGGATGACGCCCTTGAGGGCCTCGATCTTGGCCGTGTTGGCGCGGGACTCGTCCTTGAGCTTGAAGCGCACGCGCGTGATGCAGTGCGCGACGCTGGCGACGTTCTCGGCGCCGCCTACGTTCTCGAGTATGGATCTGGCCAGGTCGTCGTATTTTTCAGCCATTATTTTCTCCTTAGTGATATTGCCCGGGCGGCTAGCCCAGGTCGCCTCCGTTGGTGGCGATGGCCTGTTGGTACCAGTAGAAGCTCTTCTTGCGCCTGCGCTCGAGCGTGCCGTTGCCCAGGTTGTCGCGGTCCACGTAGATGAAGCCGTAGCGCTTCTCCATCTCGCCGGAGCCCGCGCTCACGAGGTCGATCGGCCCCCAGGTGGTGTAGCCGAGCATCTCGACGCCGTCCTGCTCGATGGCGTCGCGCATGGCCTCGATGTGCTCGCGCAGGTAGGCGATGCGGTAGTCATCCTCGATCGTGCCGTCGGGAAGCACCTCGTCATAGGCGCCGAGGCCGTTCTCCACCACAAAGAGCGGCTTCTGGTAGCGGTCCCAGAGGTCGTTGCTCGAGATGCGGAATCCCCGCGGGTCGATGACCCAGCCCCAGTCGCTCGTGCGCACGTAGGGGTTCTCCACGCCGGCGAAGGCGTTGCCCTCGGCGACGCCGCCCACGGAGTCGGGGTCGCCCGCGGTGCAGCGCGAGGAGTAGTAGCTAAACGAGATGAAGTCGACGGTGTTCTCCGCACGGATGCGCTCGTCCTCGGTGGTCATGCCCACGTCGATGCCCTCGCGCTCGAGCATCAAGAGCGCGTAGCCGGGGTAGCGA
>CAJMSV010000025.1 GCA_905216175.1 uncultured bacterium
CCGAGTCGACCACCGAGGGCCGCACCGCTCTGTTTAATTTTTATGTTAAGGCGTCCACCGAGAACACCTACGTCAAGTGCAAGGCCCTGCTCCAGGAGATGCGCGCCTATCAGAAGGCCGAAAACTTCGACCAGCCCTTCACCCCAAGCGACCTGAACACCGAGACCAACGGCCTCAAGGTGTCCATCACCTACGCCAAAGACGCTCTTGCCACCGACCCGGTAACCCCGGATCAGCCTGGCACTCCCGAGCAGCCAGGTACTCCAGCGCAGCCAGGAACCCCCGCGCAGCCCGCTAAGCCCGAGCAGCCCACCACCAAGCCCGAGAAGCCTGGCAAGTCGGACACCACGCCCCCGGTAACCACCAACAAGACGAACACCAAGGGCGGCCTGCCCACCACCGGCGATCGTTTTGATGGCCGCGTGGTGGCTGCATTCGCCATCGCTGGCGTTGCCGTCATCTCCGCGGGCGGTTACTTCCTCTACCGTCGCAATAAGGAGTAACGTCTTAGCTGAGCGGGCAAGGCGGCAATGGCAGCTTCGCCCGCTCAGCCCGCCTTTTTGACCGGCGGGAAACACCACTGAAATCTTTTCAAAAAAGATTTCCCAGCACACACTTCACTGTGCTATAGTGCAGCGCAACAGCAACTAGGTGCGACCGCGCCACGGCATCACGAAAGGAGTCACCAACATGAAGAACACGATGACGTCTCTCAACAACTGGTGGTGGCGTGATGCGAATACGATCGGTCGACAGTGAGTCCCTCACGCCTGTTTTTGCGCTCTAGGTGATTGGATGGCCTCCGGTTTCGACCGGGGGCCTTTTTCTATCTCGAGCCCGATCGCATTCGCATCACGCGCCTCCGCTTTTCTCTTGCACTCCCCTTCCGAAAGGCTTTTCACCATGTCTCAGAACACTACCGCCACCCAGCCCCGCACCGTCCAGACCGCCGACCGCGGCAAACTCGATGTCCGCGCCCTCGTCCTGCTCGCCATCCTGCTCGCCGCCGGCTTCATCCTCAACTTCACCGTCGGCAAGGCCATCTCGGGCATCTCGGGCGGCATGATCAGCCCCGAGTTCATCATCTCGGCCTTCTGCCTCACCATCCTGGTCGTTCGCCCCAACATCGGCCAGGCGCTCGTCATTGGCCTCATCTCGGCTGCCGTGATCCAGATCACCACCACTTCGCCGTTCGTTGATTTTGCCGCCGAGGGCATCGCCGCCATGCTCATGGCCGGCATCGTCAACGCCGCCGGCAAGAACGGTCAAGTCAAGCCCGCCATCGCCATTGTCGCAACCTTCCTGACCACCTTTGTCTCCGGCGTCATCTTCATGGTCATCAAGATGGCCATGCTCGGCGTGGTAGGCGAGCTCGCCGCCGCCATGCTGCCCGTCGTTGCCATGACCGCCGTCTTTAACGCCATTCTGGTCGGCGCCCTCTACTTGCCCATCCAGAAGGCCCTGAAGCTCAACTAACCCGCTCGGCTTTATGAGCCACCCCATCTTGGCGTTCATTCGTCGCTCGCGTACCCAAGTACGCTTCGCTCCTCTTTCGCGCCAACCTGGGGCCCCTCGTAAAGCCGTCTCCGTGCTTCACCATCAAAGACTGTCCCAAACGGCTGGCTCTTGGGGACGTTCTTAAACGACTGGTCATTTAAGAACACCCAATGACTATGAAAGGTATCCATGGAAACGATCATCAACGTCGACGATGTCTCGTTCTCCTATGGCACGCAAACCGAGCAGGCGCTCAGCCACATCTCGCTCAGCGTGAACAAGGGAGATTTCATCGGCATCATCGGGCCCTCGGGCGCCGGCAAGTCCACGCTTGCCGCCTGTCTGTCGGGCGCCGTACCCCACCACTACACCGGCACGTTCTTTGGGTCCGTCATGGTCGACGGCCACGACACCTGCGAGGTCTCGCTGACCGACGTGTCGCAAATCGTCGGCAGTGTGCTGCAGGATATCGACACGCAGATGGTCGCCTCGGTCGTCGAGGACGAGATGCTCTTTGGCCTCGAGAACTTTGGCGTTCCCCACGACCAGATCGAACAGCGCGTGAGCGAAACGCTCGAGACCGTCGGCATCAGCGATCTGCGCGACCGCGAGATCGCCACGCTCTCGGGCGGACAGAAGCAAAAGGTAGCCATCGCCGCCATCCTCGCCATGCGTCCGCGCGTCTTGGTTCTCGACGAGCCCACCGCGGCACTCGACCCCGCCAGCTCCACGTTGGTCTTCGAGACGCTGCGTGAGGCAAACCGCGCACTTGGGATCACCATCGTCGTCGTTGAGCAAAAGGTCGCCCTGCTCTCGGAGTACTGCAACCGCGTGCTCGTGCTCAACCATGGCGAAATCGCGCTGCAGGGCGAGCCACATGAGGTCTTCGCGCATACCGACGAGCTCCGTGCCATCGGCGTCGACTGCCCTCGCGTCACACGTATCTTCAATAGCCTCGAGGCCGATGGCCTGGTAAGCGGTACCCCCTGCTTGGATGTCGATGAGGCCGAGCGCATGATTTCGAGCATCGTCGACCCCGCACGCGCGGCTATCGAAGCCCAGGCGCCCGCCGGTTCCCCGCATGCGCCGTCGTTGCGCCCTCATGCCAAGGACGCCGAACCCGTACTCACCTTCGACCATGTTGAGTTTGCCTATCCCAATGGCGGCGCCGCCGTACACGACCTTAGCCTGACGCTCTATCCTGGCGAGCTCGTGGGCATCGTCGGCCAAAACGGCGCCGGCAAGACCACGCTCACCAAGCTGCTCACAGGCCTGCTTAAGCCCGCCTCGGGCAGCGTGCGCGTCACGGGACTGGATACCGCAGCCGTTCCCACGAGCCGCATCGCTCGCGAGGTCGCGACCCTCTTCCAAAACCCCGACCGCCAGATCTGCAAGGACACCGTGCTCGACGAGGTCGCCTTTGGCCTGGAGCTTACCGGCATCGACCGTGCCGAGGCGCTGCGTCGCGCCCAGCTCGTCATCGACCGCTTTGGCCTGCCTGCCGATGAGGCGCCTTTCTCGCTTTCGCGCGGCCAGCGACAAATGGTGGCACTTGCCTCCGTCGTAGTGGTTGAGCCCAAGATCGTCGTGCTCGACGAGCCCACGAGCGGCCTTGATTACCGCGAGTGCATGACCGTCATGGAAACAGTGCGCACCATGGCCGAGCGCGGTTGCGCCGTTATCATGGTCTGCCACGATATGGAAGTCGTCTCGGATTTTGCCGAGCGCATTGTGGTAATGGCCGACGGTCGCATCCTCGACCGCGGCCGCACGCACGAGCTGTTCTCGAACATCGATCTCATGCGGCGTGCCTACGTGGAGCCTCCCCAGGTTATTGAACTCTCGCGACGTCTGGCATCTTCCGTCTCGCCCGCTTTTGCGCAGGTGAGCGAGGTCACCGATGTCGTTCGAATTACCAAGGAGATGGTCCACCGTGGTTAACGTCATCGACTACATGCCGGGCGATACGCTGCTGCATCGCCTGAACCCCGTCGTCAAACTGGGCCTCGCCGCCGCCATCATCGTCGGCATCTTCTTGTCCGACACCTACGTGGCGCTGCTGGGCTTTTTGGCACTCACCCTTGCGCTGGGCGCCTATGCCGGCGTCGTCGACCGTCTGTTCTCGCTGCTCAAGTTGCTGATTCCGCTCGCGCTTATCATGCTGGTGCTCCAGCTGGCCTTTATGCGCGATGGCAACGTTGTGTGGGGCTTTATCACCGACACGGGCCTCATCACAGGATCGAAGGCCTGCCTGCGCCTGCTGGGTGTGGCGTTACCACTCATCCTCATGCTCATGGTGACCAAGCTCAACGACCTTGCCAACGCCTGCGTCGAGGTGCTGCACGTGCCGTATCGCTATGCCTTCACCTTTACCACGGCGCTGCGCTTTGTGCCGGTGTTTGGTCAGGAGATGAACGCCATCATGGAGGCGCAGACCGCACGCGGCGTCGAGTACGACACCAAGAACCCCATCAAGAAGCTTAAGCTCATGCTGCCGCTATGCGTGCCGCTGCTTATCTCGAGCGTGGGCAAGACCGATGCCACAGCCTTGGCGGCAGAACAGCGCGGCTTCTATCTGCGTACACGCGCCAGCTCGTACAAGCGCTACCCCATCAAGGGCCTGGACATCGCCGTGCTCATCGTCAGCATCGCCCTCATCGCCATCGGCTTCCTGTTCTAGTTCACCACCGACAGCAACCGCCCAACGCAAAAGGCCTCGGCTCGCACCAAACGAGCCGAGGCCTTTACTGTTTCACCAGATAAAACCCACCAAAATAAACCTGTCCCTTTTTGGCGGGTCGGAAGCTAGAGGCGGTAGGGAGCGCCGCTGCGGATGATGGATTCGCGCACCAGGACGTCCATGGCGTCGAGGGTGATCTCGGGCATCTCTCGGTACTTCTGCAGCACCGATAGCTCGGTGCAGGCCAGAATGACGCGGTCGCAGCCGCTACGGGCGAACTCCCACATCACGCGGTCGAACTTATCCATATCGGGCTCACGTCCGGCCTTCACATCATCGTAGATAAGCGACATCACATCGTTCTGACGTTTCTCGCTGGGATAGACAACCTCAACACCCGCAGCCTTACATTCGCGGCCGTAGACGCCCGCGCCCACGGTTCCGTCGGTGCCCATGATGCCAATCTTGTGCACCGGCTCGGCCGGCATACTCAGGTTGGGGTCGAACTCGCACTCCCCCATCACCGCACCGGCCAGAGCATAGCGCACCGACTCACGCGGCATGTGGATAATCGGCACCTTCGTAAACGACTGGATCTGGTCGTAGAAGTAGTGCGACGTGTTGCAGGGAATGGCAATGTGCGCACAGCCCAGCGACTCGAGTGCCTGGGCACACTCTTTCATGGTCGCCAGCAGCTTGGCATGCTCGCCGGTCTTAATAGCCAGCGTGCGGTCGGGCATGGTCGACTTGGAGAGCACCACCATGTCGATATGTTCCTGATCGCAGGCAGCAGCCGTATGACGCACCACCTGGTCGTAGTAATACGACGTGGCCTCGGCGCCCATGCCGCCGATAACTCCCAGCTTTTCCATCGCCGCCTCCTTGGTGACGCTTACGCAATTGCGCGTATCATACCCGCGCCCGCCCGATGTAAACCGGACGGGCGCCGCACTCATCTACTTGTAATACGTCTTGAACAGCTTAAAGTGGCGCAGCTTGGTGTGCCACATGCGCAGCCAACGGTTAAAGACAAAGTCGCCCTTCATAAACGAAGGGTCGGCGCCCTTGCCTTCCTTGTCCAGGCGATGCACCTTAGCGCGCAGCTCGGGATCCTTGACGTACTTGTCGACGACGCCCATGGGGACGACCATCCACAGGGCCTCGTCCTGAGCCGTCACAAACTCCGGCTCAAATGGTCGGTTGAACACATACTCGTCCACCACATACTTGGCAACGTTAAAGCCGCTGTTGGTGACGTAGTAGTTGCTGCGACCCTGGCGCGTGTTGAAATCGAAGAACTTAAACGAGCCGTCGCGTTCGTCGTACTTAACGTCAAAGTTGGAATAACCCACAAAGTGAAGGTCCTCGAGCAACTTGCGCACGCCGCCCATGAGCTCGTCGTTGGGCTCGGTAATGATACAGGCATGGTTGCCGACACCGTGGGGCTGATGCTCCTCGAGCAGTACGTGACCCAGGCACATCATGCGCACCTTGCCGTTGCGGTCGGAATAGCTGGTGAGCACGCGCATGTACTCGTCGTTGCCGGGCACACGGTCCTGCAAGATCAGATCGTCGGTGTAGCCGCTGGCATACGAATCGCGAATGACCTGTTCCAGCTCGGCGCGGTCGGCAATCTCATAGGCCTTCTTCTGGCCCTCGAACTCATGCTGCCACCACATGATGCCGTCAGAAGGCTTCAGAATCATCGGGTAAGGAAAATCGATCTGGTCGAGCACTTCGGCAGGTGCCTCGCCTTGGGCGTTCAGCATCGCCATGGTGAAGGTAAAGGTATGCGGATAAGGCACGCCATGCTTCTCGCACAGCTCGTAGAAGATCTCCTTCTTCTGGCACTGCTCGAGCATGCTGTAGGGCGCATAGGGCGCGATGACGTTCGAGGCAAGCTGGCCGGCGTCCTGGGCCTGCGCGGCAAGCGCGACGTAGTTGTCGCCGCAACCCATGAGAATAATCTTCTTATCAGGATTGGCCTGTGCGACGCCGTTAACGGACTCGATCATGAACGGCATGGAATCGCTATCCACGTTGGGCGTGTAGTCGATAATCTGGCTGCGGTACGCGGGACCCGTCTGATACTTGCCAAAGACCAGACTCTTGACCTGGTACTCCTCGTAGAAGGCACGCGCCACCGAATAGGCGTTGATGTCGCCACCGAGCAGCACGGGAATGAACTCGCGCTCTGTAAATTGCAATGCCATGGAAACTTCCTATCATGAACTGCCCACACAACGGGCGGTCTTTGCGCAACTAATTTATTCTAGCGTGCCAAGCCGCCGGCGCCCAAAGCTCCACCGTATCTATGGCAATCGACGTAATCGTCCAGCACGAGGACGGCGCTCACCGTTGTACGACAATGGGCAATGAACCTACCGTTGTTGTAGGATTCAGCGTATTGACATCCTCGAGCGAAAGGCGCACACGTGCCCCAAGACCATCCGACCGATAATCCCATCCTCAATGCTGCGAAGCGCGAGCTGGTGGAACGTGCGAAAGCGACCGCTCCCCTGCGCACCGCAAACGATGCTTACAACGGGCCTACCCGCATCGTCTCAATCAACACGTCGGAGCACAAAGGCACGCGTAAGTCACCCGTCGCCGACGGGCACGACACCGTTATAGAGCAATTTGGCCTCGCCTCCGATGCGCATGCCGGGCATTGGCACCGCCAGGTTTCCTTTTTAGCTGCAGAGTCTATCCAGACGGCGCAGGCGCGCGGGCTCGATGTGCACGAGGGTGACTTTGGCGAGAACTTCACCACCCAGGGCATCAACCTGCTCTCGCTCCCCCTGGGAACGCAGCTCAAGCTTGGAAGCGACGCGCTCGTCGAAATCAGCCAAATCGGCAAGGTCTGCCACACCCGTTGCGCCATCTACTATCTCGCCGGCGACTGCATCTTTCCCCACGAGGGCGTTTTCGGCGTGGTACTAAAGGGCGGAAAGGTCCATACCGGCGACGAAATCCAGGTAGTCAAACTCGGCGACGGCACCTGTTCGTTCACCCCCGCCGAGGCCCTCGAAGAGATTGAGCAGGCTCGCCAGGAGGGCACGCTGTAGTTATAAAACCCCACGTTGAGATGGCTTTTACAGCCCAAAACTCCTCTCAAACAGGGCTCTGTAACGTTAAAGTTGAACTCTATGGTTTCTCAACAATTCATCATAACTGCAGGTCAAAGCCAAAGTCTCAAGTTCAACTTGACCCTTTGGAACCTTTAAGGTTCAAGTTGAGGTCGAAAGCAGTAGTAGAATACCGTTCGAACCATAACCTACGATTGATTGCAGAGGGACTGGATGCAGCATTCGAATCATCGCACCGCAGCGCTCATTGCGTCGAAGCCAGCTCGTATCATCACGAGCGCCGCGCTCGCCGTTGCGCTGACGGCCACGCCGATGCTCTCCCCCGTTGCGGCGTATGCCGCCTCGCAGGCAACGCAGGACCAGCTTTCCGCAGCCCAGCAGAAGATCGAAGCCGCCACGAGCGCCTACAACGACGCCCGCACCAAACTCGATGACCTGCAAAAGCAGATTGACTCCAATGAGGCAAGCATCGAGGAAATCGAGGCTAAGCTTCCCGAGCAGCAGGCCAAGGCAAGCTCCGCCATGCGCGATCTGTACAAGTATCAGAAGGGCACCAATCCCATCGTGAGCTTCCTGGTCAACGCGCAGAGCCTGGGCGAGTTCATCACGACCTGCAAATACACCAACCAGATCACGAGCTCGAGCGTCGACGAGATCGAAGAGCTCAATAACATGCAAACCGAACTCGAGCAGAACAAGGCTGAGCTCCAGCAGGCCAAGTCTCAACTTGAGGCAGAGCAGAAAAACGCCGAGGACGCGCTGGCGCAGGCCCAGCAGCTCCGCCGCGAGGCGCAGGCAAAAGCCGAGCAGGAAATTGCCGCCGAGCTTGCCAAGCTTGAGGCCGATAAGGCCGCTGCCGCCGAGAAGCTCTCGGGCGAGGGCGTAAGCGGCAGCAATTCCAGCAGCCAGGCCACCAACACCAACACCACCATCGACACCACGGTGAACAGCTCCAATACTGGTAACTCCGATTACGATTCGTTCATTAATGAGTGGACAGGCCGCATCGACAATTATCTCGCCGGCTCCCCCATGGCAGGCCAGGGCTAATACTTTGCCGTCGCCGCTTGGAATACCGGTGTCGCACCCCGATGGTCCCCCGCCATCGCCTGCATCGAGAGCACCAAGGGTGCTTATTGCGCCAATTCTTACAACGCCTGGGGCTGGAGTGCACGTGGCGGCGGTTGGCGCAGCTTTGGCAGCTGGAGCGAGGGCATCTCCGCTCACGTTGCCTATCTGGGCGCCAACTACGGCTCCACCCTTACCCCGGCAGCGGCCAAAAAGTACTGCCCGCCCACGTGGCAGGACTGGTACAACAAAGTCGCCGCTCAGATGAACCGCATCTAAGTGCAACTGCAAAGGGCCCCAATGGGGCCCTTTTCTTTTAGGTAGCGGAGGTATCGACGACGCCGGTCGCATTGACAACCGCGACTATGACGATCATGCATAGGAGCAGCACACCCAATACCTTGAGCCAGAGTTTCGCGAGCTTCTTGCCGCGATAGCTGTCGAGCAGTGCGAATCGCCGACGAAGACGGCGCTTATCGAGCAGCGCAAAATGCATAAGCACCATAAGGCCATCGACAAAGAAAAAATACTCGATTATGAGAAGCCACGTCGGGTAGCTTTGGTTTGCTCCGGTGGGGTGAAAGACGGCAAAGTGACTTCCGGCAAAGAACACAAGCAGCGAGAAGCAGACGAGCGTATTCCAAATGTGCCCCAGAGACTCCGGAGCGCGAGAGAGCAGACCGCATGCAACGGAGGCGGCAGGCCTAGGAAGCCCTGCGGGGTTCTGGAACCCTTGGGGCGTCAACACCGTCTCCGAGTCTGGAGTACGGACAGGCGCAGGCGCAGGAGGTCGCACGGGGCGACTCAGATCGTACGCCGCGCGCGTCGCCCGTCTCAACGCTTCCGCACTCGCAAAACGCTTGGCCGGATCGAGCGCCATCGACATGCAGACGGCATCGGCAAGTGGAGTGGGAATGCCGCGCGCCTCGCATTGCTCGCGCATGTCGAGCCCTGGTTTAGGGTCGACTCCCGTCAAGCAGAAGAACAACAGAGCGCCAAGTGCGTAGACGTCGCTGCGCACACTCGTCTGCCCAAACCCATACTGCTCGGGCGGCGCATAGGGCCGTGTCCCAAACTTGACGGTGTCGGCATCGGCGCCATCGCGCCATACGCGCGCGATCCCCAGGTCGATAATCACCAGCGATGAAAATGTCAGGCCGTCATCAGGCGTATAGTTGGCACCTGTCACGATGATATTCGACGGCTTGAGGTCGCGAAGGATCACCGGCGCCGCCGTCTCCCCCGCTAATGCAAAACCGGCGTGGAGCTCGCCCACGGCATCGCATAGGGCAGGATACAATTCACGCGCATAATCGGGGGTGGCTCCCAGACGGTCCACCAGCGCCCCGAGCGTCTCCCCTTCGATGTATTCCATAACCACGTTGAGCTCGTCGCCCACACGACGACAATCGACGATTCTGGGCAGGTGCTCAAAACGCCTGCCTGCCCGCTGGGCGGCAAACAGACGCTCGTATGCCCCGCCGATTTGAGCCGAAGCATCGATGCGTTTACGGACAAAGGGGCCGAGCGAACCACCGCCGGTTCCTTCAAAGTACACGAGCTCGGTTGCTTCAACGGACGAGCGCTTAAGTACACGCTCCACGCGATAGCTGTCGTCGCGATCGAGCGACGCCAGGTGCTCGGCAAGCGCTGCGGTCAGCTCGTCATCGGAATATGTTGGGCTCTGAGTATCCATAGCCTCCATCATAGCGCAGGGCGCAGACACCCCATGGCATCCGCGCCCCGTTCGTTTGCATCGTTGTTCGACAGCTCTACCGGCTCAGATATCAGCCGCTAACTCACCGTCTCCTCGCCAAAGCGATACAGTTCCTCGTTGACCTTTTGGAGACTGCACCCGCGATCGATGCAAAAGATGATAAACGCATCGCGGCGGTCCTCGCAGTTAAGGACGCTTACCCCGGCAGCCGTCAGCGCACGGTTGGTCTCTTTGAGCGTCAGCGCCATCGCAAAGGCAATCTGCAGCACCTTATTGCGGCTCGGATGCCGCGCACCGGTAAAGATCTGATAGCCAAAGGTCTCATTGAGATCGGCCATACGAACCACGCGCGAGCGCTCCAAGCCCTTTTCCTGCAGTAGCTGCTTCAGGTAGTTCGAAAGCGACGGGGCGGCAAAGTCGTGTTCTTTGATATAGCCATCGATGTTTGGCGCGTCGAGAAGCTCATTGAGCAACTCCTCGGTCAGCTTTTTATCGGACATACGACTTCACCTCCCCCAGTGCATGCAACATGCTAGAAACCGCTTACGTCCGAACGCTCCCAGCTGGCGACCTGATCGGGAGACACCGTACCCAGCGCCTCGAACTTCCAGGAGCCGCCCGCCTTCAGATGATTGGTGTTTGCAAGAGCCGTTCCAACCTGGTTACCATCGGCATCATACAGAACATATTCAATCTGAATGTAGCTCTTTTCCTTGTCCGTGTTATTGGTCAGGGTGCCCGTGATCTTATAGGTAAACTGATTGGAAGTGTCTTCAGCCTCGTCAGCAATGGTATACGGTTCTTGCGGTTCTTTTTGCTCCTCAGCCTGCTGTGTCGTCTCGGCAGGTTTTGCCGAATCGCTCGCAGACGAATCGGTTGAGTTGCCGCCCATAGAGCCCACGGCACCGACAATAACCAGCACCACGATGATGCCTAGGACAATCTTGCCGATCGGCTTCTTTCCCTCTTTTGCCGTTATTCATCCTTCCTACGATCCGGCTACCGTGCCGGCACACAGCACATCGTAGGAAGGATTGAACTTGAATTCATTAGCTGAGAGCTAAGGTTGCGGTAAACGGCCAATGCAGTTATCCAAACGCCGAGCAAACGCACTTTGCGCGACCGTCTGCCAGCAGTGATCAACCCACCGTGACGGATTCCCCGGTAAAAGCACTGATCATCAACAGGACAAAGAAAACAAGGTAGCTGACACTCAGCAGGTACGCAATGATCAGAAAGACGACCCAGCCGACATTGGTTTTACCGTCGGCACGGCGTTGCTCGCGATTACGGCAAAGCCAAATCGTCACGCCAATGGCCACAATCAGCAACACGAGTGCCACTGCTGCCAACCCGGCAAGCGCAAACATCACGCCAATGCTCACAGCGATGACCGGAAGCAGCAGCAAACCGCACCCGCATCCACCCGGACTATATACGGCAGACTGTCGGCGTCGCCTCATCGCCGCGCCACCCCCATCATCTTTGAGCACTACAGTGCGATGGCCTGCTGAACAGGAACGATCTTGTCGAGTTCCGGTTCGATCCGCCTTTTCTCGGCCTCAAGGTCAAACGCCACCTGAGCGCGCAGCCAATAACCATCCGTCAGGCCAAAATAACGGCAAAGACGGAGGTCGGTGTCGGCCGTCACGCGACGTTTTCCCAAGACAATCTGCCCGATACGCTGAGCCGGAATCCCAGTCTCCTTAGCAAGGCGATATTGAGAAATGCCCATGGGAACAAGAAACTCCTCTTTGAGAAGCTCACCAGGAGTCACCGGCGACAGCAAATCGGCCGAAGCCTCATCACTTGTGATAATCGACGATTTCGACATTCCAAGCCATCTCCTGTCTCCACTCAAAACAGACCCGATAGCGCTCGTTAACACGGATGCTATATTGACCGGCACGATCGCCCTTCAAAGCTTCCAGGCGGTTGCCCGGTGGAACGCGAAGATCATCAAGTGAAGCACAAACCTGCAGTTGGCGAATCTTCCTCAACGCAACACGCTCAAAGGGCACGAACCTCCTGACCCGCACACCCATGGCAAAGCGTTCGGTATCCTCATCTTTATACGATGCAATCATAGTATCGCCTTACGTTAGTAACGTCAAACGTTTCTATAGACTTACATCTCTATTATATCGTACGTTTGTTCGTGTTTTCTAGAACAAATAGTCCTTTGCGCCTTAGTCAAGCGAAAGCAATCGTTTGTAGACATCGAGGCCTTTGAGCAGGATTTCCTCGTCAAAGAGCATGGTATCAGTATGCAGGACACTCGTGGCATAGGCGGGGCAGCCCTCGTCGTCACTCGGATTATCCTGACTGACAGGAACGCCCGTGCCTAGCAGGAAAAACACGCCCGGCAAATGGCGCTGATAGAACGCGAAATCCTCGGCAATTAACAGCGGCTCCTCCATAAGCTGCAGCCCGGGCAAGGCAGGCGCGACGCTGGCAAATAGCTCGGGGGCGTTGTCGACCGGCGGATAGCCCTCGGCAAAGTCGAGATCGTACGTGCAGCCCGTTGCAGCGCAGGCATCGTCCAGCACGCGGCGCACGCCCTCGCGTGCCCGGTCGAACATGTCGTCTGTAAACACACGCAGGCTGCCGGCAACATGGGCCTCCCCCGCCACCGCATTGCAGACGGCGCCTGCCTGCAGCAGGCCGAACTTGCCAATGCAGGGCTCATCGGCACCCAGCTCATCCATCAGTTCGCGCTCGGCAACCAAGAACTTGGCAGCCGCCAGCGCCGCATCGTGCGACTCCTCGACCGGAACGCCATAGGTCTTAGCAATATGGATGCTCGTCCCGTGAATATGAATGTGTGTCTCACTCGAACGCGCCAGCAACGGACCGGAGCAGCTCGCCAACGTGCCGGCGGGCAGATCGGGCCACACATGGAAGCCAAAAATGCGGTCGGCCCCATAGCGCTCGAACACACCGCTCTCGCATACCGTCTTGGCACCACCGGTCGTTTCCTCGGCCGGCTGGAACACAAAGAGAACATTGCGCCTAATGGCGCCCGGATGCTCGCGAATCGTACGGTCGACATACGTCGCGGCGGCAAGCGCCATGGCCATGTGTCCGTCATGTCCGCAAGCGTGCATCTTGCCGGGATGGGTTGAGGCAAAGGCCGCTCCCGTCGCTTCCGCGATGGGCAGCGCATCCATATCGGCGCGAATCGCCGTGGCATGCGCGGCATCAACGCCGGCGTCGAAGAAAGCACAGACGCAGCTGGGGCACGGATGGGTCACTTCGCAGGTGAGCGGTGCCAGCACGCCCTCGATATAGGCAATGGTATGCGGAAGATCGAAATCGAGCTCCGGAATGCGATGGAGATCGCGGCGATAGCGACGGAGTTCTTGGAGCTCGGTCATAAAGGATCCTTTCATGGGGCATATCCATTCACACAATATTGTGATGCAGAATTGTGACGCCCTTGTTTCTAGCATATCCCTGCATTTTTTAAACGTTATATACGAATACTCTTGTTTGGTAAAGTGCAACGTGGTAGGGTCGTTACCACTTGATAGAGGCGCGGGCACGAAGAACCGCGGGAGAGCCGGCAGGCTTTGACCCCGTGGGGAGGCGAAACCCGCCGAACTGGGCTTTTCGGGCACGAACAACCTGGTGGGCCCGTGGGAAACACCCACAGGACTGTCTGCAGCAATGCGGGAGCGCTATCCGGACATTGGGTCCACGCTATGCGGATTCGATGCGCAGATGGCGCCGTCTGGATAGCGAGGTTTACGGGACATGGCATTGACCCCCAACGAGGCATATGCGGCCAAGCAGCCGTTTGTGGACAAGGAGACACTCGAGCATATCGCCGAGCAGTTCCCCACGCCGTTTCATCTATACGACGAGGCTGGCATCCGCCGCAACATGCAAGAAGTGCGCGACGCCTTTGCGTGGAACCCAGGCTTTAAGGAATACTTTGCCGTCAAGGCCAACCCCAACCCGGCGCTCATCTCCATTCTCAACGAATACGGCTGCGGCTGCGATTGCTCGAGCTATACCGAGCTCATGATCGCCCGCTCACTGGGTATCACGGGACACGACATCATGTTCTCGTCCAACGACACACCGGCTGCCGACTTTGAGCTCGCCGACAAGCTGGGTGCCATCGTCAACTTTGACGACATCAGCCACATCGAGTTCTTTGAGCGCGTTGCGGGGCCCATCCCCAAGACGGTCAGCTGCCGCTTTAATCCGGGCGGCCTGTTCCAGCTCTCCAACGGCATCATGGATAACCCCGGCGACTCCAAATACGGCATGACCACAGAGCAGCTCTTCGAGGCCTTCCGCACGCTCAAGGCCAAGGGCGCCGAGGACTTTGGCATCCACGCATTCCTCGCCAGCAACACCGTCACCAACGACTACTTCCCCAAGCTCGCGCGCATCCTCTTTGAGCTTGCCGTGCGCCTGGAGCGCGAGACCGGCGCACATATCGCCTTCATCAATCTGTCCGGCGGCGTCGGCATCCCCTATCTGCCCGAGCAGCAGGCCAACGACATTCACGCCATCGGCGAGGGAGTGCACGCGGCCTACGACGAAATCCTGGTTCCTTCCGGGATGAGCGTTGTGGCCATCTGCACCGAGATGGGCCGCTTTATGATGGGCCCCTATGGCTGCCTGGTCACCAAGGCCATCCACGAGAAGCAGATCTACAAGGACTATATCGGGGTCGACGCAAGCGCCGTCGATCTGATCCGCCCTGCCATGTACGGCGCTTACCACCACATTACGGTGATGGGTCAGCCGAGTGGCGACGACAAGACCCCGGCGCCCGTCACGGACACCTACGACATCACGGGCAATCTGTGCGAGAACAACGACAAGTTCGCCATCGATCGCGAGCTGCCACATATCGACATGGGCGACCTGCTTGTAATCCACGATACCGGCGCGCATGGCTACTCCATGGGCTACAACTACAACGGGCGGCTGCGATCCGCCGAGGTCCTGCTGCGCCCCGATGGCTCGGCCGACCTCATCCGCCGTGCCGAGCGCCCGGACGCTTACTTTGCCACGCTCGACGTGCTGCCGAGCGGCCGAGAGCTGCTGGCCAAGTCGCGCGCCGAAAATGCTCGCCGTCGTGCCCAAGACGAGCGTCTGGCCGTCGCCGCCCAATGGAATAAACGCATCCAGATCGCGGACGCGAAGGAGAAGAACATGGACATCCGCAATCTTGAGGGCTCAATCGTCGCCCTTGTTACGCCGTTTAAAAAGGACGGCAGTGTCGACTTTGACGCACTCGGGCGCCTTATCGATTTCCATCTGCAAAACGGCACTGACGCCATCCTCACCCTGGGCACCACCGGCGAGAGCGCCACGATGACCGATGACGAGGACAACTCCGTTGTCGCTGCAGTGGTCAAGCAAGTTGCAGGACGCGTCCCCGTCATCGCCGGCTCGGGCTCCAACTCCACGCAAACCATGCTCACCAAGTCGCTCACCTACCAGGGCCTGGGAGCCGACGGCCTGCTGCTCATCACCCCCTACTACAACAAGTCCAACGAAGAGGGTATCTACCAGCACTTTAAGACCGTCGCCGATGCCGTGGACATCCCCTGCATCCTGTACAACATCCCCGGTCGTTGCGGCTGCGGTATCAGCGAGCGCAATGTGGAACGCCTAGCCGCACATCCCAACATCATGGGCATCAAGGAGGCCTCGGGTAACGGCGCCTATGCCGCCAAGATCGCACACCTGCTGTCCGACGACTTCCGCATGTATTCAGGCGAGGACGCGCTTACCGTACCGCTCATGAGCCTGGGCGCCTCGGGCACCATCAGCGTGTGGGCCGACGTTCAGCCGCAGCTCGTGCACGACATGTGTCGCGCCTATCTGGACGGTGACGTGGCACGTGCCCGCGATATCCAAATTGCCGGCCAGCCGCTCATCAATGCACTCTTTAGTGAGGTTAACCCCATCCCCGTCAAAGAGGCGCTCGCTCAGATGGGTATGATCGAGGCAAACTACCGCATGCCGCTGTGCCCCATGGCAGACGACTCGCGCGCCGCACTTACCGACGCTCTGAAGGGAGCTGGGCTGCTTGATTAAGACCGTCATTATGGGAACGGGCCGCATGGGCTCGCTCATCCGCACCACCGCCGAGGGCGTTGTCGACGCCGCCGGTCAGCCCGTTTTTGATATCGTCGCCCAGATCGGCTTCGATTTGAGCGAGCTCGAGAACGCCCCGGCAGCCGACGTCATCATCGACTTCTCGAACGTTGCAACCTTCGATGCTGTCGTCGCCTATGTCGAGCGCACGGGTGCGGCGTTGGTCTCGGGCACCACGGGCTATACACCCGAGCAGATGGATCGCCTGCGCGAGCTGGGTCAGAACGCCCGCATCATGCACTCCGGCAATTATTCCATCGGTATCGCAGCCCTGCGCCATCTGGTAGCACAGGCCACACGCGAGCTGCCCGGCTTTGACTGCGAGATCGTCGAGACGCACCACTACCAAAAGGTCGACGCCCCGAGCGGCACGGCCAAGCTACTGCTCGACGCCATCGTCGAAGCTGAGCCCGAGGCAGGCTACCACCCCGTCTATGGCCGCGAGGGCATGTGCGGCGCGCGTGACCCCAAGGAGCTCGGAATGCACTCGCTGCGCGGCGGCACCGTCGCCGGCGTGCACGAGGTGAGTTTCTTTGGCCAGGACGAGGAGATCACGCTCACCCACCGCGCCACGAGCCGTCAGATCTTTGTCAACGGCGCCTTGGCAGCCGCGCAGAAGCTCGTCACCCGCGAACCCGGCTTCTATACGTTCGACCAGGTCATGTTTGCCTAACCAGGTATCAACCGAATCCACCCAAAGGAGAGATAGCAAATGAGCAACGCAGCCGAGATGGATGCACAGGAGATTATCAACTACATCGCCACCGCGCCCAAAAAGACGCCCGTCAAGCTGTACGTGCGCGAAAAGCCCGGCATGAAGGTCCAGTGGGGCGATGCGCACGTCTACGGAGGTCGTCGCGGCAAGACCGTCTTTGGCGACTGGGAGGAACTCAAGGCCATCCTGGACGCCAATGCCGATTCCATCGATTACTACGACGTCGAGAATGACTGCCGCAACTCCGCCGTCCCCATGCTCGACCTTAAGGGCATCAACGCCCGCATTGAGCCGGGCGCGATCATCCGCGACCGCGTCGAGATCGGCGACCGCGCCGTCATCATGATGGGCGCCATCATCAACATCGGCTCCGTTATCGGCGAGGGCTCTATGATTGATATGGGCGCCGTCCTGGGCGGCCGCGCAACCGTGGGCAAGAACTGCCACATCGGCGCCGGCACCGTACTGGCAGGCGTCGTTGAGCCCGCGAGTGCCACGCCCGTCATCATCGAAGATGATGTCATGATTGGCGCCAACGCCGTGGTCCTGGAGGGCGTGCGCGTGGGCAAGGGCGCCGTCGTGGCTGCCGGTGCCGTGTGCGTCGAGGACGTCCCCGCCGGTGCCGTCGTGGCCGGCGTTCCTGCCCGCGTCATCAAGATGCGCGACGCCCAGACCGACAGCAAGACCGGTCTCGAGGAAGGCCTGCGTCAGCTGTAGGGTTACGCGGTTTTACCAAACCGCGTAACTAGTCGACGCTGCAAACGCCCCTAGGCGGCAATCTGACGTTCAATCGTCGGTCGCGTACCGAAGTACGCTTCCCTCCTCTTTCACGTCACCTTGCTCGCCTAGGGGCATTTTCGCTGACGTGAGCTCAACCTGCGGCGCAATGTCAGCAACCAACCCGAAAACAAAAAAGGCCGAAGTCCCAAAAGGCTTCGGCCTTTGTTTTTTACAACGTCCAAGAGCAGTTTATCGATTCTCAATACTTCCGATGTTCTTGAGCTCGATGGAGATGAGGCCGTTGGGCTCGTTGACAAACTCGATGTACTCAGAGTTCGAACCCATCTCGGCCGGGAAGCTGATTTCGATACCCGTGTCGGTACGGATCTTGTGATTGCGCACAGCTGCGCGCTCGACCTGTTTGCGCTCCACGGGCACGCGCGCGGGCACCTTCTCCTCGGTCAGTGCCGCGCGCACGCGCTCCTTGATAACCGGTTCGTTCTCAAAGACCTCGTCGACGATATCCCAAGGCGCGTTCACCGTGCTCGTCTTGGCGATCATTGGCATGACGACCTTGTCCTTCCACTTCTTCGGATCGATATGGTCGTCGGTGAGGAACGATTCCGTCTTGGAGATCCTGGTTGCGAACTCCTTGGCGAGGCGGTCGACGGCGTCGTCGTCCATGTTCAGATAGCACTTGACGAGGACGCCCCCGTTATAGGAGAAGTACCTCTCCAATGCCATGGAGGTGCCGATGAACTCGGACACATCGCGGCCTTCTGCCGCGAGACCGACGATCCTGGAGTACCATGAGCGGTCGTAGATGCCGATGACGCCCTTGGCGGGCTCGCGGGAGATGTAACGCAGCATCTCCCGCGGGCTGTCCACGGACTCGGGGATGAAATGCGAATAGAACATGCCGCGAGGCTCGAGGAGGTTCATGAGCTCGTTGATCACGCGTGCCATGACGCGTCCGCTGCGGCCCTCGAAGATCACGAGGACCTGCCTCCCCTCATCGACGACCCTGCGCTGCATCAGGGTGAGCTGGTGCTCCAGCTCGTCGGATTCCGAGGAGGCCAAGAAACATGGAAC
>CAJMSV010000026.1 GCA_905216175.1 uncultured bacterium
TTTTCGTCCGCCGTGGTCAAGAAGGATTCTGCGTTCTGGAAATATATCTATGATGTCGCCAACGACCCCTATGTGACGAGCAATCCGGAAAAGGCGGCGCCATACTTGGCGACACCTGACTCCAAGGTCACCAAGTGTCAGGATGCTTATCCCGTCTACGCAAAGTACGACGTCAACTACACCACCAACCTGCATCGCGCCGGTTTTGAGGGCACTTCCGAGGTAAATGTTCCTAGGTATGACATCACCCCCGCTCTCAATGCGGACACCGATCCCGCCACGGCAACGGTGACTCCTGATACCGAAACGACGGTATACAAGTCCGGCAGCGAGCGATACAAGCTGGACAGGGTCGAAATCGAACTCCCGAATGGTGAGGTTAAAGAGCTCAAATCTAACGGCAATAACTCATATTCCTATCAGGTGAAACCCGGCGGCGTCTATACATTTGTAGCGTACTATTCGCCGTTGGCGGTCGTGTATCATCTCAATGCCAAAGATGTGGATGGCAAAGTTGCTCAGAAAGGCGATATGCTCGGCAACCTTGATGGCGGCATCCCGAAGCCTACTTATGACGTCAGCACTATCGATGCGGATACAGGAGGTGCGTTCAACGTCTTCGTGGGCTGGACGGAAGCCCAGCCGGCACCTGGCAAGGGCTATGTCGCTTGGTCGGAGGGCATCAGTATGGTGAGTGCTTCTACCGTGGTCAGGGCCCCCATGGAGCTGTACCCGGTCTACCGTCCCAGCCTGGTTACCGTTCAATCGAACATCGACTCTAAACTTGCGAATCCCGATCTTGTTCGTAGCCTCGGCCGCGCTGATTCCGGCGATCAGATTTCTCTTGAGGTCAAGGCCGCCGAGGAGGTTGAGGGCACTGACGGCACCAAGTACGACTTTGTCGGCTGGTCGCGCGATTATGTCAATGACGGGCAGTACAGTCTGATGACTGACGATGAGAAGTATCCCCTCGAGGGCAGCGAGCCCTTTGAGAGCGTGACCTACACCGCGGTGTACAAGATCGCGCCGTATAAGGTGCGCTATCACGGCGTCGACGGGGCGGTCATCTTTACGGCGACGGTCGACTCGGACGACGAGCGAGCGACGGGCGCGGGTTTCGTTCATGACGTCGATGTTCCCAAGATGGATGAGGGTGGCAACCCGGTCTTTGATGACAAGGGCGATCCCGTGATGGAGCAAAAGTCCGTCGCGTATGACCCGGACGCTTATTCCAAGATCGTTGCGCAGCTCGATGGGCGGGCGGCGACCAGCGGTGACGTGCGCGAGCTCTTCCTGGAGTGGCGATATGTGGGTGCCGATGGCACTGCGAAGTCTTGGAATGGGTTTAAGGGCGAGCCGATCACGGGAGACATGGATCTGTATCCCGTGACGTATCGCGTGACCGCCAACGACACGTCCGATGCTGCGAACCCCGTAGCCATGACCGCGAAGCTCAAGTGGCTGCTCGATCCCACTGCTGCCAATACGGTCGATGACAATGCCGATAAGGCGCCGTTTAAGGTTTGCTTTGCCGAGCCGTTTATGGGAACGCAGTTGACTGTCACGGTTAAGCAGGCGAGCTATGGCCCCAATGCATCCGTGACGGAGGAACCCGTAAACGGCAAGCTTGTCTCCCTCTACAGCCTGGGCTCGGGTAACGGTTCGTTCGACTTGGCCAACCGCCTGGATTCCAAGACGACGGGCGAAGGGGAGCAAGGCGACGGCAATGCCGTGTTCGACTTCGCCAAGACCCATGCGCTGACGATCGTCAAAAAGACCACCGATGCTAATGCCATGGGACAGACGTTCCGCTTTAAGGTGACGAAGACGGCGGAGGGAGCCTCTCCCGAGACGCGCGTGGCCGAGGTGAAGGTCGATAAGCGGCAGCAGGAAAACGGTGAGACCTGGTATGTCGGCAGCGTGCAATTTGCCGCGCCGACGGGCATCTATACCGTCGAGGAAGATACGGCTTGGGCATGGCGCTACGAGGGTGAACTGAGCACGCCGGGCAAGGCGCCCGGTAAATCTGCCGAGCTGACCATCTCGTCCGCCTCGAGCGCGGGCGACACCGTGGTGACGTGCGTCAACACGCGCGCGAAGGACAAATGGGTCGATGGCGGCTCGCGTGCCAAGAATGTTTGGGAAAACGGCACGCTGAGGAGGGAGGACTAGGATGACTAAGCGCAAGCGGATCGTCGCCCTCCTTGCCGGCGTTCTCCTTTTGGCCGGCGCTGCCGGCACCTTTGCGTGGCTTTCGGTTACGGGCGTGCTGGTCAACGAGTTTGGCTTTGGCTCGGTGTCGCCTTCGGTGGACGAGAATCGCGACAATAATGTAAAGAGCGACGTTGCGGTTAAAAATAGCGGCTCAGCACCGGCGTACCTGCGTGTTGCGGTGGATATCTACTGGCAGGACCAGGATGGCGCACGCTTGTGGGATGAGCCGGTTGCTGGCAAAGATTACGTCATTGAGTGGGACAAGGTGTCCAACGCCTCCACTACAAACAGCGCCAGGTCTTGGGTTGTCGCTTCCGACGGGTTCTACTACTGGACGTCTCCCGTTGCGCCGATGGGCGAAACCGGCGTGCTCATCAGGAGCGTGGACGAGAAGAAAACGGATGGCAAGAACCTGGTCGTTGACATTTCGACCCAGGCAATTCAATCAACGCCCGACGATGCGGTTAAAGAGGCATGGGGTTGCAAGGTCAATGATGGCGTGCTGGTGCCGCCGCATGGAGGTGCGTAAGTATGGCGTTCCCAATTCGCAAAGGCGTTGCGCGCTCCTTGCGTTGCGTGGTCGCGGCCATTTTCTGCGTGGTCGCGCTCGCCGTTCCTGCCCGTGCGTTCGCCGATACTCCCGCGATTGCGTATGACGGAAATGCGCGCCAGCTGACGGTAACGGGGGCGACGGGCTCCTCGGGGGAGCCCGATCTGTTTCCAGCCTTTAAAGATCTAATGCCCGGCGATGTGCGTGAGCAGCAGATCGAGGTTCGTGCCACGGGCGTAAAGTCCCAGGTACGCGTGTTTGTGCGGGCCGTTGTCGATCACGAGACGGCACACTTGCTGTCGCCCATTACCTTAACGGCGTCGGCGGGCGATGCGTCTGCAGGTTGGCTCCAGACGGGAACTCCGGGTAGTGTGTTCGCACATCCCACGCAAGTCGCAACGTTTACGAACGATGGTAGCACGGTGCTCAACTTGCAACTAAGTGTCCCGACGTCGGTCGGCAACGAGCTTGCCGACGCAGGCAAGACCATTCGCTGGGAGATTACCGCCGAGGATGATGGCGAGAAGATTCCCGTACGCCCAGCTGGCAGTAAGAGCCCCGGCCTGTTTGGCCTGGCGGCAACCGGCGACAGCACGCTCACATTGCTCTTGGTGTTGCTGACGCTTGCGATCATCGCTTTTATGGCTGCGCTGCTTTTGTCCCGGCGGGATAAGCGCTAGGTCCGTCTTCTAAATGCAACGCCCTCCCAGGCGGCGGGCACGAAGTTCCCTGCTCTACAGTCCTGCGCAAGACGGAAGCCACATTAAGTGGCTTCCTTTGCGTGCGGAACTCGCGATGAACTTCGTGCCCACCGCCCGGGAGGGCGCCCCTTTATTGCTGGAAGGCCTAATAAGCGGATATTCCATGTCCGGATGTATTCAGAGCGGGACGGGCTTTCCGGATGGGCGGGGTCTCGAAAACCGTGTCCCGGAATTCGCCTTTGGAATGGGATGCGGTTTCCGGTTGAGGGCTCTGGTGGATAATGCGACCCGGAATTTGCGATCGGAGTGGGATGCAGTTTCCCAACGGGGCCGTAAGCGGAAGCTACATCCCACTCCGGACGTGAATTCTGGGACACGGCTTCCGGATACAAAGAAGGCCACAAGATGTGGTCTTCGACTTATATATGCTGCGGTTACCACCCCATGACAAGCCGCGCTCCAACAACAAGGCGTCTGTCCGGGCGGAGGCATATAAGGTTCATCGCGAGTTCCGCACGCAAAGGAGGCCACTTAATGTGGCCCCCGTCTTGCGCAGGACTGTTTGAGCAGCAGACCTTTCCCATGCCTCCGCCTGCCGCCGATTCGGGCCCCCGACCCCGTTACTTGATCTTGGTCGTACCCGGTGCCAGGTTGGGGTCGGTCTCGTTGGCCTCGGTCTGGAAGTGCTCGGTGTAGACATTCTTGCCGTCGCGGAACATCTCGTAATACTGCATCTTGGCGTAATCCTCGCGCGCCTTGGTGGCGGCAGCGGCGGCAGCGTCGTCACCGGTGACGTTGGAGGAGAGCGCCCAACGCAGGCTAGCGTCCTCGTAGCCCACGGAGTTGATGGCGGGCAGCGACTCGCGCAGCGTCATGTGCGCTTTCTGGTAGTCGGAGAGAGGTGCGCCGATCAGCTGCATAAGCTGCGTGGACAGGTAGTTGGTGGACAGGTCGTCGACCTCGCTCGTCTGGTCGCAGCCGGCAACGTCGTAGTTGGCCCAGATGATGTAGTCGGTCTGCCACAGGCGCTCTTGATGCGTAGCGTCGTCCTCGCCGGTAAACCACTTGTCATTGAACTTGGACGGGAAGAACGGCTGGTGATCGCCCCAGAACACCACGACTACCTTGCGGTCGAGCTTGCTCAAGGCGTTGAGGAAGTAGCGCAGCGCCTGATCGGACTGCTCGATGCACGAGACATACTCGTCGACATCGGACAGCGTGCCGTCCTCGACGGTCTTGGCGTCCAGGTCGGTCGTGTCGATATTCAGATGCATCTGCTTATCGACCGGCAGCAGGCCCGTGTCGTAGCCCGAGTGGTTCTGCATGGTCACGTCGAAGATAAACTGAGGATCGGCGTTCTGGTCGAGCAGCTCAAGAATCTTGTCGTAGGTAGCCTGGTCGGTCACCATGCCGCGCAGGGTGTCGGCCCCCTGGAAGTCGTTGATGGACAGGAACTGGTCAAAGCCAAAGTCCTTGTAGACGTTCTCGCGGTTCCAGTTGGTCGCGTGGTTGGGGTGCATGGCCGTGGTGGAATATCCGAGCGACTTGAACTGCTCTGCCAGGTTCCCAGTCGTTTCCATGTTGTAGATGGTGTAGGGGTACACGCCCGAGCCCAGGTTAGCCATGGAGTTGCCGGTCATAAACTCAAACTCGGTATTGGCGGTGCCGCCGCCGTAGGCGCTCACGTAGAGCTTGCCGCGGCTGAGGCAGTTGGACAGGTTCTTAAAGTACTGCGGACCCTCGTAGCCGGCGCGCATGTTCTGATAGATCGACAGGTCGGAGAACGTCTCGTTCATGATGGCGATGACCGTGGGCTTCTCGCTGTTGAACTGCTCCTTTGCGGCGGTGCGCTCGTCACTCTTGGCGGCATCGGACTTGTCGTAGGCCTTGGCGTACTTTTTGAGCGTGGCCTTGGCATCGTCGACGGAGTAGTCGGCGGGTTTGGGCGGCTTGATGGACTGTGCTGCACTAATAAAGGCAGGCAGATAGCCCTCGCGCCAGTAGCTCTCGAGCGGGCGCCAGGTGTAGACGGTGATGCCGAGAGTGTTGTAGTAGTCGATGAGGGTGACGTGCGCAGTCACGCCGCCCAGGCACAGCACGGCGACGAGCAGGTTGGTGAGCAGCATGCGCTTGGCGTTGGCGGCACCCTTCTGACGGTGCGGCGCCACCAGGCCGGCGTACTCGCATAGCAGCATGGCGATGGCGGTAAAGCCCATGGACAGCACGCAGAACAGCGAGATGGAGAAGGTGTAGCCGGTGCCGGCGACCGCGGCGGCAGTGGAGATGGCCGAAAGGTCACCCGGCTGGATGGGCATGGATTTAAACGTGATGACGAAGAACTCGGCAATGCCCAGGACAAAGAGCGCGAAGGCCAGGACCGCGGGAGCTGCGCCGTGGCGCTGGAACAGGAAGAACAGGCCGGTCATGAGCACGGTGATGATGGCCCACTCGAGCAGGATGCATAGGGGGTAGACCCAGGTAAAGTCGTGGTTGGACGAGACCTCCATGCCCAGCAGCGCAAAGACGCCGGCGAGCAGCAGGCACAAGACGGCGGCGACGAGCGGTTTGCCCACAAAGGCGCCGCGCAGGCGGGCGAGCTTGCCGGTGGGGGCGGGGGCGTCGGTAGCAGCGAACGCAAAGACGCGCGGGGCGATGCGGTCGCGGGCGATGCTGGCCCAGGCGCAGCCGGTGAGAATGGCGTTGGTCAGGATGAGCATCACAAAGGCGAGCGGCTCGTTTTGCGCGACGAGGCCAATGGCGCCCCAAATGGTCAAAAAGAGCTGGAACAGGCCGAAGGCGACGCTCCACCCAAGAGCGCTTTTGGCAACGGTGCCCGACTGAGCGCGAATGGCCTTGGCCTCGCGCAAGACAAGGTAGACGGTCGCCGCAAGACCGACGAGCGAGATGGCGGCAGCGAACATGCTGAGACTCCTCACAAACTAAAACCTACGAAAGCGGGGGTTTACCCGATTGTTACCAAGATATGCGCTGCAATTGGTGTCTGCGCACAACAACCAGCCATATTAACGCGCACGTGTGGCGGTGTGGCGCAATGTAGTGGCGACCTGCGCGATAATGGACGGGAATTACACGGAAACGTAAAGGCTTCTTAAAGAATTAGCGAGGATGAGGCGATGAACGAGCAAGTTTGCACCAAGGCTGTGGATACGTGCGGCTATCCGGTCGAGACGACGGGCAATGCAGTGCTGGACACGTTGGAGCACCGTTCCTCCACGCGTGCCTTTGCACGTGATGACGACGACCGTCCCGTGGCGGTGACCGACGAGCAGCGGGCGGCGATTCTGCATGCGGCGAGCCGTGCGCCGTCGGCGGGCGCCATGATGATGTATTCCATCGTGAGCATCCGCGAGCAGGCAACGCTGGACCGTCTGGCCGACCTGTGCGACCACCAGCCCATGATCGCCAAGGCGCCCTGGGCACTAATATTTGTGGTCGATTATGCCAAGTGGATCGATCTGTTTGAGCACGTGGGCTGCTTTGAGCCCGAGTTTGTCGAGCGCACGGGCAAGGCGCCCCGCCGCGCGCCGGGTTTGGGTGACTTTGCCATCGCGGCCCAGGACGCCGTGATCGCTGCGCAAAACGCCGTGGTCGCCGCCGAGGCCCTGGGCCTGGGGAGCTGCTACATCGGTGATATCGTCGAGAATGCCGAGGAAGTGGCCGAGCTGCTCGATCTGCCTCCGTATACCATGCCGCTGTCGATGCTCATCATCGGCACGCCCCGTAAGGAGCGTCCGGCCATTGCGCATCCCGTGGTGAACCTGGTGCACGAGGAGCGCTACTGCCGCGCCGATGCTGCGACTATGGACGCGCAGGTAGCCGAGATGGACGCGATGTTCCGTCCGCATGCCCGCGTGGTGGGGGAGCGCGTCGTGGACATCTATACCCGCAAGCACACGAGTCCCTTTATGGCCGAGATGAGCCGCTCCATGGAGTGGTGGTTCAAAAATTGGCTCGGAAAATGACGGATGCGACAAAGAGACAGTCCCTTTGTCACATTCCATATCGCCGAGGTGGCTTAAAGGCCGTATAAATGTTTATCTAGCTGGGAAAACAGTGCCATTCAAACATGGGCCGATTACCTATAATTCCTTCGAACATTAAAGTTGGGAGGAAACCGGCTTATGGAACAAAAGGCCAAGGAGGCAGCTTCGCACGCTGCGATTCCTGTGAGCATCTCGGCGATGCTCGTCACGCTGGGCGTGGTGTACGGCGATATCGGCACCAGCCCTATGTATGTAACCAAGGCGCTCGTTGCCGGCAACGGCGGCATCGGAAGCGTCACGGAGGAGTTCGTGCTCGGCGCGCTCTCCCTTGTCGTGTGGACGGTCACGTTGCTGACCACCATCAAGTATGTGCTCATCTCGCTGCGCGCCGATAACCATGGCGAGGGCGGTATCTTTGCCCTGTACAGTCTGGTCAAGCGCTGTGGCAAGTGGCTTATCATCCCCGCCATGCTGGGTGGCGCCGCGCTGCTCGCCGACGGCATCCTCACGCCGGCCGTTACCGTTACCACGGCCATCGAGGGCCTGCGCACCATCCCGGCGGTCCATGCCGTGCTGGGCGATGACCAAGGCCGCGTCGTCGCCATTACGCTCGCCATCATCATCGTGCTCTTCTTGGTACAGCGCATCGGTACGGCCAAGATCGGTCACGCCTTTGGCCCCATCATGACGCTGTGGTTCCTGTTCCTGGGCGGCACGGGTCTGTTCTTTGTCTTCCAGCACCCCGCCGTGCTGCTGTGCCTCAACCCGGTGCGCGGCATCGCCTTTTTGCTGAGCCCCAACAACCACGCGGGCATCATGATTCTGGGCAGCTGCGTCCTCGCCACCACCGGTGCCGAGGCGCTCTACTCCGACATGGGCCACGTCGGCCGCGGCAACATCTACGCTACCTGGCCGTTCGTTAAGTGCTGCCTGCTGCTTTCCTATATGGGCCAGGGCGCTTGGCTTATGAACAACGCTGCCAACCCCGAGCTCATGGGCATTGCCGACCTCAACCCGTTCTACCAGATGCTCGCCCCGGGCCTGCGCCCGTTTGCCGTCGGCCTTTCCACCGTCGCGGCCATCATTGCCTCGCAGGCGCTCATCACCGGCGCATTCTCGCTGGTGTCCGAGGCCAGCCGTCTGGACCTCATGCCGCACATGCAGGTCTTCTACCCTGCCGAGACCAAGGGCCAGCTCTACATCCCCATGGTCAACAACGTCATGCTTGTCGGCTGCGTCATCGTGGTGCTGCTGTTCCAGAACTCGGCGCATATGGAAGCCGCGTACGGCCTTGCCATTACGCTGACTATGATGTGCACCACGCTGCTGCTCTTCTTCTACCTGCACGAGGAGCGCAAGCTCAAGGTTGCTCCGTGGATCTTCGCGGCCTTCTTCCTTTTGCTCGAAGGCTTCTTCTTCGTGAGCTCGCTCACCAAGTTCTTCCACGGCGGCTATTTCACCATCCTCATGGCTGCACTCATCATGGGCATTATGGTGTGCTGGTACAACGGCACGGCGGTCGAGCAGCGCCAGTTTACGCTGCTGCCGCTGCGCAGCTACCTGCCGCAGCTCAAGCGCCTGCGCGACGACGACCGTTACGAGCGCATGAGTGACAACGTCGTGTACCTGACCAAGGACACCCATACCGACTACATCGACCGCGATATCGTCTATTCGATCTTGGACAAGCATCCCAAGCGTGCCCGCGCCTGGTGGTTCGTGAATGTCGAGACCATGGACGAACCGCACACCTTTGCCTATTCGGTCGAGACGTTCGGCACCGACTACGTGTTCCGCGTGCACCTGTACCTGGGCTACAAGATCAACCAGCGCGTCAATGCCTACCTGCGTCAGGTTGTTCAGGACCTGGCTGCCACCGGCGAGCTGCCGCCGCAGACGCATGACTACTCGGTCTACAAGGATCCGGGTAACATCGGCACGTTCAAGTTCGTCCTGATCCGTAAGCTTCTGGCGCCCGAAAGCGATGTGGAGCCCAGCGAGCGTACGGCCATCACGCTCAAGTACATCATTCGCCGCGCCGCCGGCACGCCCGCGCGTTGGTACGGCCTGGAGAACTCCAACGTGAGCTTTGAGTACGTGCCGCTGTTCACCAAGTTCAAGGCCGTGAACAAGATGCAACGCCTGGCTCCCAACGAGCGGCCGTAGACGTCGGCGGCTACACGGAGTTGGTTTTTGATGGATAAGCATGAGGCCGGGGAGGTAAACATGGATACAAAGGCGCTCGATGGCCGTGAGGCGGTGGTCGGAATGGTGCGTGAGGCGCGCGTCGACGCCGCCGAAGATCGGTTCTTTACGAATCGTGCCAACATGGACATGGCCGATCGCGTGATTTCGATCGTGGCACTGGTATTTGGAGCGGTGTGCGTGTGTGCCCTGCTCGCGCACGTGCTGTTTGTCTAGCGACCGCCGGTTGCAAAGGCTATACACTTGGAACCACCACAAGGGAAACCACCACAAAGGTGCCTGTCCCTTTGTGGTGGTTTTTGTTTTTGAGAGAGGGGCGGGACGCTGATGGACGTCCGTACGGACGGCGATATTGCCGATAGCTTTTGGTGGCGGCGCACAACGCTGACGCGCCGCACTCCTCTGTATGACGCCTGCGTATCGGTGGGGCTGCTGGTCGCGGCGACGATTGTGGGCGCGCTACTCGACCATCCGGGTCTCGCGCCGAGCATCATGATCGTCTATGTGTTTGCCGTTCAGCTGTGCGCATTCTTTACCTGGAGTCGCCTGTATTGCTTGCTGAGCTCGGCTGCCGCCGTGGCGCTCTACAACTTCTTGTTTGTCGACCCGCGCTACTCGCTGTCGCTTATCGACCGCGGCTATCCCGGCATGTTCTTCATCATGTTCGTGGTCTCGCTTGTGTCGAGTTCGATTGCGTTGGCCCTGCGCCGCGCCTTGGCACAGGCTGCCGCCAGCGACCGCCGCACGCATATGGTGCTCGAGACCAACCGCATGCTGCAGCGGTGCGCCGATCAGCATCAGATCGTTCACGCCATGGCCACGCAGCTGGCGCGTCTTTCGGGCTGCCCTGTCGTGTGGTACAGCGCCGACGCCGAGGGCGATGACCTGCTGCCGCGCGCGACTTACACGGCCGTGGGCGATGCCGCACCGGTGCACGAACTAGCGCCGCAGATGCCGCCTCGGCTCTCGGCGTCCGCCTATGTGGGAACGCCGCTCGACGCCACGTTTGGCGGCTCGGCGTTTTATGGCATCTACCTGACGGTTCGCACAGGCGACGGCTTCGCGCGCTCGGGCGATCCCGCCTCGGTGGTGGGCGTGCTGGCTATCGTTGCCGAGCCCGACGTGCTGACGCATGAGGAGCGGACACTTGCCGATGCCATCGTGAGCGAAGGCGAGCTGGCGCTCGATCGCGCCCGCGCCATGGAGGCCCGCGAGGAGGCGGCGGTGCTTGCCAAAAATGAGCAGCTGCGCGCCAACCTGCTGCGCTCCATCTCGCATGACCTGCGCACGCCGCTCACCAGTATTTCGGGCAATGCCGATGTGCTGCTCGACCAGGGCTCGACCGGCACCGCCGTGCTCGACGCCCAGACGCGCCGCGGCCTGCTCCTGTCCATTCGCTCGGATGCGCAATGGCTCAACGCCACCGTCGAGAACCTGCTCGCCATCACCAAGCTCGAGGGCGGCGGTATGCGCCTGTCGACTACGCTCGAGCTCATGGACGATATCGTGGAGGAGGCGCTGCGCCACGTGAACCCTGCCGTGCGCGAGCACGACCTTAAGGTGGTGGCGTGCGATGAGCCGGCGCTCGTCAACGTCGATGCGCGCCTGATGGTGCAGCTGGTGGTCAATCTGGTGAACAACGCCATCACCTATACGCCCGCAGGCTCGCATATCATGATTTCGATTAGCGTCGACGATGGACGCGTGGCGTGCTCGGTGGTCGATGACGGCCCGGGCATTGCGCCCGAGGACCGCGAGCGAATTTTTGAGTCGTTCTACACCGCCAACCACGGTCTTGCCGACAGCCATCGCAGCGTGGGCCTGGGTCTTTCGCTCTGCCGCTCCATTGCGCTGGCGCATGGCGGTAGCATAGAGGTTGCCGCGGCGGACCCGCACGGCTCGGTCTTTACGATTGAGCTTCCCGTCGCCGACGTTTCGTTTGATAAGGAGTAGCGCTGTGCCGAACTCTGCCGTAAAACCGCTCATCTTGGTCGTTGAGGACGATCCCGCCGTCCGCAACCTTATTGTTGCCGCGCTCGAGGCGCACGGCTTGCGTCATATGGCCGTGGAGACCGCCCATGCCGCCATCGCCGCCGCCTCATCGCAGGCACCGAGCATCGTGCTGCTCGATCTGGGCCTGCCCGATATGGACGGCGTCAAGGTGGTGGAGTCGGTGCGCGCATGGTCGGGCATGCCGATCATCGTGGTCTCGGCGCGCAGCGAGGACGCGGACAAGATTCGCGCGCTCGATGCCGGCGCCGATGACTACCTGACCAAGCCGTTTTCGGTCGAGGAACTGCTTGCACGCATTCGCACGACGCTCAGGCGCCTTTCGTATGCGCAAACGGGTGGTGTTGCCTCCGAGGGCTCGTTCGATACCGGTGAGCTGCATATCGACTTTGATGCCGGCATTGCCACGATGGATGGCGAGGAGCTGCATCTGACGCCGATTGAGTACAAGCTCCTGTGCCTGCTGGCACATAACGCCGACAAGGTACTAACGCACCAGTTTATCCTGCACGAGATTTGGGGCACGGCAGCTAAGAGCGACCTGGCGAGCCTGCGCGTCTTTATGGGCACGCTGCGCAAGAAGATCGAGTCCGACCCCGCGCACCCGCGCTATATCCAAACACACGTGGGCATCGGTTACCGATTGGTCACCCAAGGGTAGGACGGCGTCCGCCATCCCAATATGAGTTGCGGTGAAATACGGTCTAAATTTGCCTAATTCCAGGCAAAACAGTCCGTATTCCACCGCAACTTTGTTATTTGCCCTTGGGCTTGCTGGCGTAGAACTTCTTCTTTTTGGGCTTGCCTGCGGGGGAGGGTTTGCCGGCAAAGTTGGACTTGCCGTTGCCGGTCTGCGCGTGCGCGGGCGCCGTTGCGCGAGACTTACGGGCCTCGGGGTTGCGCAGCTCCTCGGTTCGCTCGGCAATCTCCTCGGCACTAAAGCCGACCTCTGCCATGGCGTCCTCGATGGGCAGGCGGCGCACGATGTAGCAGTGGTGCACCTTCTGGTTGCGCGCGAAATCCTCGGGGATGGTCTGTGCCGTAATGTCCTCCAGCACGACGCCCGCGCGTGCGAGCTTGCGCGTCTCGGGGCGGAAGCCGCGCAGGTTGCAGCTAAAGATGGCGTGGCCGCCCTGTGCGAGCAGGCGCGATACGCCAGCCAAAAGCTCAACATGGTCGCGCTGGACATCCCAGGTGCGGCGGCCCATCTTGGACGAGTTCGAAAACGTGGGCGGGTCGACAAAGATCAGGTCCCAGCGGTTGCGCGTCTGGCGCTGGTCGCGAATCCAGGCGAGCACGTCGTCGCGCACAAAGTGATGCTGCGGACCAACAAAGCCGTTCTGGCGCATATTGCGCTCGGCCCAGTCCAGGTAGGTGTTCGAGAGGTCGACCGTCACGGTCTCCTCGACGCCGCCGTCGGCTGCGTAGCAGGTGGCGGTGCCGGTGTAGGCAAATAGGTTGAGGAAGCGGCGCGCCTGCTTGGCGTGCTCGCGCACCAGGTTGCGGGTGACGCGGTGGTCTAGGAAGATGCCCACATCCAAATAGTCGTCAAAGTTGACGGCAAAGGTGAGTCCACCCTCTTCGATGAGCGGCAGGCGACGGCGCGCGATGTTGGCGCGCTCGCCCGAGCCGCCCTTGCCGGCGCCCTGCTTACCGTACTGCGAGCCGCCGCGCGAACGCATGCGGGCCTTGGCGTGCACATGCTCGGCGGGAACATCTAGGATGCGCGGCGCGATGGCCAAGATGTCGAGCATGCGGGCCTGGGCCAGTGCGGGGTCGATGGTCTTGGGCGCGGCGTATTCGGCAATGACGAGCCAGCGGCCCGGCGTCTGCGGGCAGCCCTCGTACAGGTCGATGGCGGCGGAGTAGTCGGGTAGGTCGGCATCGTAGACGCGGTAGCAGCTCACGCCCTCGCGCTTGGCCCACTTGCGGCGCAGACGGGCATTCTTGCGCAGGCGGTTGGCGAACTGCTCGGACTCGGGGATGAGCACGGGCAGCGGCTTGCCGTCGCCCAGGTCGCGCGTGGCGGCAGGTTCGGACGTGGGGGTGTCGGCGGCTTCGTCTTGAGCGTCTGCGGTCTGCTCCTCGGCATCCGCACTGGTCGCAGCCTCAAACGCTGCGGCGGCGTGGTCGAGCGAAGGCCAGACTTCGACGGTTGCCTCCTCGTTGTTGGGCATGATGGCGATTGAACGCTCGGGCTCGGCGTGGAGCGCGCGGGCCAGCAATCCGTCGCGGGTGAGCGCGGCGACCGGCGCCGCGGCAAGCTCGGGCGCGCGGCGCAGCTCACCGATCAGCGTCATGGCGGCGTGCAGGAGCGAAAGCGGTGTCTCGGCCGTATCCGCGACCACGGCGGCGCCGGCGACAGTGCCTGCATGGTCCAGCACGGTGGCTGGCTTGGCAGCGCAAAAATCGACAAAGCGCTTGTAGCCGGCACATTTGACCATGCGCTCGGCGGTCTTGCGGGCGGCGGGGTCGATGTCTACGGCCACGATGCGCGCCTGGCGCTCGCGCGCTGCCGCCTCGCGCTCGCGCGCCTCGGCAAGCAGCAGCTCCCACAGAGCGGCGTCGTGCAGCTGCCAGCCCTCAAAGCCCCAGCGCTCGCGTGCGGCGCCCGGGGCGCGGTCGGTCAGAATGTTCACGGCTTCCAGCAACAGGCCGCCGCCGGCGCACGAGGCATCGATTAGCGTGGGAAGGGCTTCATTCTCGTAATCGTCGGCCGTCAACTCGCGCTCGCACAGTGCGGTCCAGCCGACCTGCGCCAGCACCAGGGCGGCGTAGTCGGGGCGCAGCACGTGCGCGCCCTCGCCGGCACGGGTCGCCGCGGGCGGCAGGCGCTTGAACAGCGGATCGCCCGAAAGGTCCAGGCTGATGCTCGCGCGGCGCTGGCGCAGCGAAAGCAACAGGTGAACGTCGGGATCGGCGGCGTCGACATCGGCGCGACGGCCCGTGGTCTCGGCCAGACGGTCGCACAGCGCGTCCTTGGCGCGCAGGGCCGAGAAGCGCGTGTTGCGCAGCTGCTCGGTCACGCCGCGGGCGGTGATGGCGATGGTGGCGCCGGGGCGGATGATGGTCTCCCAGGTGATGTCGTAAACGCTATCGTACAGCTCATCGGCATCCTGCGCCTCAAAGCGCCCGAGTACCACGAACACACGGCTCGCCAGGCGCGACCACAGACAGGCGCGGTAGCCTTCTTCGAGCTCGCCCTCAAATGTAGCGCGGCCCTTCAGCCGGCGAACATGCGAAAGCCCGAGGCGTTTAAGCTCATCGGCGAGTGCGGACTCAAAGCCCTCGGGGCAGCTTGCGTAAAATTCCATGGGTGACCTCTCTGGTTGCGTCGCTCCATTATATAATGGATACTTCGTTTACTCTCGCCCCCGAAAGGAACCCATATGATTGATGCGTGCCTCGATTCCGCCGTGCTCTTTTTTGACGTGGACGGCACGCTGACGTCGTTCGATCCCGACAACATGACCGACAAGGACTTTTCGGCGGTTCACCCCTCGCAGGCGGTCGTCGAGGCGTTTCATCGTCTGCGCGACGCGGGACACCAGGCATTTATCTGCACGGGTCGTCCCCTGTGGCTCATCGCGGACAGCTTGCGTGCGCTCGACCCCGCGGGCATCGTTGCCATGGCAGGCGCCACGCTCGAGGTCGAGGGCCGCGTGGTGCATGAGGACTGCTTTGACGAGGACGTTATCGAGGAGCTCGCTCGCCGTATGGCCGCGGCAGGGATTGAGGCCTTTTTCGAGACCAACGTGGCTACTTTTGCCCTGGAACCCGCGGGTGTTGAGCAGTCGTCTCTGATCGGCACTTCTGTGGTGCACAGCACCGAGGAAATGCGCGTCGACGGCCGTCTGCGCGTGGGCAAGGTAGGCATCGTCGCGAGCGACCTGGCTCGCGTAGCCAACGATGACGGCTTTATCGATCGCGAGTTTGAGATGTGCAACACCGGTGGTCAGAATCGCGAGCTGAGCCCCAAGGGCATTGACAAGGGCGTGGGCGTGGCGCGAGCGCTGGCGTATCTGGGCCGCGAGGGAAATGCGCGCACCTTTGGCTTTGGCGATTCGGGCAACGACCTGGGCATGCTCGCTGCGGTCGAGACGGCCGTGGCCATGGGCAACGCCATGCCCGAGGTCAAGGCGGTCGCCGACTACGTGACTGATGATGTCGCACACGACGGCACCGTCACAGCGATGCAGCATTTCGGCCTCATCTAATGAATCCCGCGTTCTGATGTTTGCCCAAACTGCGACTCTTTGCTTTTACATACTCAATCGATTTATCAATCCAAACACTGAGGTGTTTATACCGTTCGCCGAGAAGATAAAAAACCGCAGCTCACGCCTTGATAAACGTAGGTAAAGTGTTTAGCAGTTTAACGCCCATGTGCAAGCGAAAGGAATCAGGCAGATGGCAATCAAGGTGTTCGCTGACGGTGCAAACCTCGAGGGCATGCTCGACATGTACGAGAACGGCAACGTTCAGGGTTTCACGACCAACCCGTCCCTTATGAAGAAGGGCGGCGTGACGGATTACCGCGCGTTTGCCAAAGAGGTCCTGGCTCACATCACCGATGTGTCCGTGTCGTTTGAGGTCTTTGCCGATGACATCGAGACCATGGAGGTCGAGGCCCGCGAGATCGCTACCTGGGCCGAGAACGTCTACGTTAAGATCCCGTGCGTGACCACCAAGGGCGAGTCCACCGCCGATCTGGTCCGCAAGCTTTCCGCCGACGGCATCAAGGTCAACGTTACTACCATCTTTACGCCTGCGCAGGTCGATGAGATGGTCGAGGCCGTTGACACCGAGACGCCGTCCATCATCTCGCTCTTTGCCGGCCGTATCGCCGATACCGGCGTCGACCCCATTCCGTTTATGACGGAGTCGGTCCAGAAGGCCGCCGCCAAGCCCAACTGCGAGGTCCTGTGGGCGTCCACGCGCGAGCTCATCAACATCTACCAGGCCGAGGCCTGCGGCTGCCAGATCATCACGGTGCCCAACAGCATCCTGACAAAGCGCAAGAACATTGGCCGCGACCCGTACGAGGTCTCGCTCGACACCGTGCGCGGTTTTGCCAAGGATATCGCCGCTTTGGGCTTCCATATTCTGCCGTAGCGCGAACACTGAGCGCGTCGCGGGCTGTTCGCCCCGGCCTTTCCTTTCCCTATCGCTCACGCGCTTCGCGAGGGTCGCGCTAGGCAAAGGAAAGGCCGGGGCTGCTGACACGGGCTCGCTGGCAAGTCGGTACTCGGCTTCCATATCCTGCCGTGGGCAAAGGTACCCCCGCCTGCGACGTGCAAAATTGAGAGTATTCAGCGAGGTAAAGGCTTTTACCAGCTAGTTGAAGCAAAAAACAGCCCCCGTTTTGGCTCTGATGACGCCAAAACGGGGGCTGTTTATGACTTTATTGCCTCTGAGGGGCGTCCGGAACAGCGGAATTTGCAGAATACTCGCGATTTTGCACGTCGCGTGAGGGGGGACCCTTGCTTTGGCGGTTTACTTGCCCTGTACCATGGTGAGGGAGATTTTCTTGCGGTCGCGATCGACCTTCTCGACCCACACCTTGACCGTGTCACCGACGCGTACCACATCGCTGGGGTGTTTGACAAAGCGGTTGGCCAGCTTGGAGATGTGCACGAGGCCGTCCTGGTGCACGCCCACGTCGATGAAGGCGCCAAAGTCCACAACGTTGCGCACCGTGCCCTTGAGTTCCATGCCGGGCTCCAGGTCGTCGATGGAAAGCGCTGAGCGGCTAAAGACCACCTCGGGCGCGTCGTCACGCGGGTCGCGACCGGGCTTCTTGAGCTCGTTGACAATGTCGATGAGCGTGAGGGTGCCGCAGTTCAGATCGCTAGCCAGCGTTGAGATGCTGCCCAGACGGCGCTCGATGTCGGGTATGCCGCCGCGGCTGAACTCGCTGGCCCCAACGCCGGCGCGCTTCAGGACGGACGTGGCCACCTCGTAGCTCTCGGGGTGGACGCTCGTCGCGTCGAGCGGGTTCTTACCGCCGCTAATGCGCAGGAAACCCGCGGCGTTGAGGTATGCCTTGGGTCCCAGCTTGGGGACCTTCTTGAGCTGGCGGCGATCGGTAAAGGCGCCGTTTTCCTCGCGGTAGGCCACGATGTTTTTGGCCACGCTCGGCGTAATGCCCGATACGTATCCCAGTAGGCTTGCGCTTGCGGTGTTGACGTCGACGCCCACGCGGTTGACGACGTCCTCCACAACATGGCCCAGGGTGCGCGAAAGCTCGACCTGGTCAAGATCGTGCTGGTATTGGCCCACGCCGATGGACTGGGGCGGAATCTTGACGAGCTCGGCAAGCGGGTCTTGCAGGCGGCGGCCCAGGCTCATGGCACCGCGCACGGTGACGTCCAGGTCGGGATACTCCTGGCTGGCGAGCTCGGAAGCGGAGTACACCGATGCGCCGGCCTCGTTGACGATGGTGTATCGCAGCCCAGGTGCCTGCTCGGCGATAAACTCCGAGACGACTTCCTCGGTCTCGCGGCTGGCGGTGCCGTTGCCGATGACGATGGTGTTGACGCCGTCCTTCTTGACGAGGTGGGCGAGCTCGCGCTTGGTGCCGGCGACGTCGTGGCGCGGCTTGGTGGGGTAGACCACGCCGTGGTCGAGCAGCTTGCCGGTCTCGTCCATGACGGCGACCTTGCAGCCGGTGCGGTAGCCCGGGTCGAGCGCGAGCACGCGGGCGCCGCGCACGGGGCGTGCCGAGAGCAAACCCTCAAGATTCTTGGCATAGACGTTGATGGCCTCGGTCTGGGCGCGAACGGTGAGTTTGGCGCGGGCCTCGCGCTCCAGCGAGGGGGCCATGAGGCGCTTGTAACCGTCAGCGATAGCGGCGTCGAATATGGGAGCAAACACGCCCTGGCGTCGGGGCCAGCGGCTGCCGAGGCGCGCCGTGGCGGCAGCGCTGTCGACGTTCACGCGCCCGCGGAGCTTGCCCTCGCGCTCACCGCGGTCGATAGC
>CAJMSV010000027.1 GCA_905216175.1 uncultured bacterium
AAAGGACACCACCATTCTCGCCGAGGTCATGGCCGCCGCCAAGGAAATCCGCCGCATGGGAGAGCGCGCCAACGAGCTGCAGGCTCAGATCACCGAGCTCTCCGAACAGGGCAAAGACGTCGACGCACTCCTCAACGAGTACGGCATGGTCCAGGACCGCTTTGAACACCTGGGCGGCTACGAGCTCGAGAGCAACGCCCGCAAGATCCTGTCCGGCCTGGGATTTAAGGTCACCGACTTTGAGCGCCCGTGCTCCGAGTTCTCGGGCGGCTGGCAGATGCGCATCGCGCTCGCCAAGCTCTTCCTGCGCCACCCCGACCTGCTGCTTCTGGACGAGCCCACCAACCACCTGGATCTCGAAAGCGTCCAGTGGTTGCGCGGCTTTATCGCCAACTACGACGGCGCCGTGCTCATCGTCAGCCACGACCGCGCCTTCATGGACGCCTGCGTCGACCACGTCGCCGCGCGCGAAAACCGTCGCGTGACCACCTACACCGGCAACTACAGCAGCTACCTCAAACAACGCGAGGACAACCTGGAGCAGATGCGCGCCAAGCGCGCCGCCCAGGAGCGCGACATCGCCCACATGCAGGTCTTCGTCGACAAGTTCCGCTATAAGCCCACCAAGGCCGCCCAGGCGCAGGAGCGCATCCGCAAGATCGAGCAGATCAAAAAGGAGCTCGTCATCCTGCCCGAGGGCCACAAGCACATCGACTTTAAGTTCCCTGACCCGCCGCGCTCCGGCGACATGGTCGTGGGGCTCGAGGGCGTCTCCAAGTCCTACGGCGAAAAGCACATCTACAGCGACATCGACCTCAAGCTCTACCGCGGCGAGCACGTGGCACTCGTCGGCCCCAACGGCGCCGGCAAGTCCACGCTCATGAAGATTATCGCCGGACTGGAGCCGCCCACCACCGGAACCCGGGACCTGGGAACCAACGTGGGCGTGGCCTATTACGCCCAGCACGCGCTCGAGGGCATGACCGAGTCCAATACCGTCCTGCAAGAGATCGACACCGTTACGCCCAAGTGGACCGTGCCGCAGCAGCGCAGCCTGCTGGGCGCCTTCCTGTTTAGCGACAACGATTCCATCGAGAAGCAGGTTCGCGTCCTCTCCGGTGGCGAAAAGGCGCGTCTGGCCCTGGCAAAGATGCTCGTGGCCCCCGAGGCACTCCTGTGCCTGGACGAGCCCACCAACCACCTAGACATCGACTCGGTGGACATGCTCGAGAATGCCCTGCAAAGCTTCCCCGGCACCATCGTGCTGATCAGCCACGACGAGCACCTGGTACGTGCCGTGGCCAATCGCGTAATCGACATCCGCGATGGTAACGTCACGGTCTACGACGGCGACTACGACTACTACCTCTACAAGCGCGAGGACCTCGCGGCCCGCGCCGCCGCCGAGGCGGCAGGGGAGAGTGCGCCGGCGGCGGGCAAGCCCGCCTGCGCCGCCCAGGCCAACACCCCCGTCGTAGCACCCAAGCCCGCCGAGGGCAAAAAGACCAAGGAGCAAAAGCGTGCCGAGGCTCAGGCCCGTGCCGCGCTCAACAAAAAGCTCAAGGGCGTGCGCAACCAGCTCAAGAAGATCGAGACGGAGCTCGATAAAAAGCGAGCCCGCTATGACGAGCTTATGGAACTGATGGCAAGCGAAGAGCTTTATGCCGATCAGGACAAGTTCAACGCCGCGCTGGGGGAATATAACGGCCTTAAGCAAGAGCTGCCCAAGCTCGAGGACGAATGGCTGGAGCTTTCCACCCAGATCGAAGAGGAGACCGCACGTGAACTCTCGTAAGGCCGCTGCCGTGGCGATGAGCATCATCGCCATCGCCTGTCGCATCTGCGGCATTTATATGAGTGCGATGACCGTGCTGTTGTGCTTTAGCGGCCTCACCGCCAAGCTGCAGATCGTGGGCTTTGTCGTTGAGCTTTCGCGCGCGCTGCCGAACGCCATCGCCGGCTACGGCGTCATCACGTCGCCCTTTGGCGGTGTGTTCCGCCTGGATTATGCTATCGTCGCCGTCATTCTGTTTGTAATTGACTACCTGCTCACGCGCGCTTCGCGCCGCGTCCGCTAGGGGAGCGCCATGTCCAGCAGCTACATCATGAACCTGCTCGCCAGCGCCGTCGCCGTCATTGTGGGCATCGTCATCCACGAGCGCGCGCGCGCCGCCGCGGCCTGGGCACTCGGCGATAAGACGGCCCGTTCGCGCGGTCGTGTCTCGCTCAACCCGCTCAACCATATCGACCCATTCGGTACCATTCTCCTGCCGCTGCTGATGCTCGCCGCCGGAGGCCCGGTGTTCGCCTTTGCCACGCCGGTGCCTGTCTACCTCAACAACCTCAAGCACCCCAAGCGCGACGAGGTCCTGGTGAGCGATGCCGGCCCCGCATCGAACATCGCGCTCGCCTGTCTTGCCGCGGTCCTCATGCGCCTAGCCTATGGCAGCCTCTACACCAGCATGTCCTTTGCCCTGGCGTCACAGATCATGAACTTCGGAGCCACCTTTATCGTGGTCAACCTGTCGCTCGCGTTCTTCAACCTCATCCCGATTCCGCCGCTTGATGGCTCGTCGATCATCGTGCTCTTCCTCAAGGGCAAGGCGCTCAACAACTATTACCGCCTGCAGCAATACGCTATGCCCATACTCATCCTGGTTCTATACCTGCTGCCTATGTGGACCGGCATCGATGTAATCGGCCGCTATTTCGACGTTACCGTGTATCCGCTTGCTGAGCAGCTGCTCAACTTCGCAATCGCCGGTATCTAAGGTAAACTAACAGGTCGACCGTGCAAAACGGTCGCAACATGCACCCAAACCGCGCCGCGAAGGCGCCGTCAAAGGAGGTCGAAGATGTCGTATCGCGTGTCGACGCAGGTCTACAGCGGACCGTTCGACCTGCTGCTGCAGCTGGTAACCCGCCAAAAAGTAGATATCGGCGCCATCTCCATCAGCGAGGTGGCCGAGCAGTACCTTGCCGAGGCCGAGCGCATCGAGGCGCTGGACCTGGACGTGGCGAGCGACTTTTTGCTGGTCGCGGCAACCCTTTTGGACATCAAGGCCGCCTCTCTGGTGCCGCAGGAGGCCCCGCGCAAAGTCGATGACGACGATGACGAGTTCGACGAAGACCTCGAGGAGCTCAGCACGCTCGACGGCGACGCCCTGCGCGAGGTCCTGATCCAGCGCCTGATTGCCTACAAGCAGTTTAAAGGCGCGGCTGCGGCCCTCGGTGCGCGCATGCAGGCCGAAAGCCGCATGCATCCGCGCGTGGCCGGCCCCGACCCCGAGTTCCTAGGCCTTATGCCCGACTACCTTGCCGGCATCACGCTGCGCGGTCTCGCCGTCATCTGTGCCGACTTGGACGGCAAGCGCCAGACCTTCCTGCTGGAGGCCGAGCATGTGGCGCCGCATCGCGTGCCGCTCGACCTGACCGTGGCCTCAGTCGACCGCTTTACCATGGCGCACCAAACCTGCACCTTCCGCGAGCTGCTGGACGGCGACGCCACCACCGAGCAGCTCGTCGTCACCTTCCTGGCCATGCTCGAGCTCGCCAAGCGCGGCTCGCTCACGCTGAGCCAGGACGAGATTTTTGGAACCATCCGCATCAACCGCGTCGAGGGCGCCGAGGCCTACGTGCCCGGCGAGGGCCCCGAGCTCACCGAATAGGAGCCGCAACCATGTCAACCCTTTCCACGCTGGAGGCAAACAGCCTCAAAGGCGCTCTCGAGGCGCTGCTGCTGGTGTCAAGCGACCCGGTGAGTGCGCCCGCGCTGGCCGGCGCACTGGATATCGCCCCCGGCGAGTGCGCATCGCTACTCGCCGAGCTCAAGGTTGAGTACGAGGAGGCCAACCGCGGCTTTCAGCTGCGCGAGGTCGCCGGCGGCTGGCGCCTGTTTACTCACCCCGCCTACCACGACGTGGTCGAGGCCTACGTGCTGAGCTGGGACACGCAAAAGCTGTCGCAGGCGGCGCTCGAAACCCTGGCCGTCATCGCATACCACCAGCCCGTGACTCGCGAGGTGGTCAAGGGCATCCGCGGCGTCAATTCTGACGGCGTCATCGCGTCGCTCGTGGACAAGGGCCTGGTGCGCGAGCTCGGCCGCGACCCCCAGCGCGGTCAGGCCATCATTTACGGCACGACCAACGCCTTCTTGGAAAAATTCGGCCTGCGCTCCACCCGTGATCTGCCCGATCTGGAGCAGTTTGCCCCCGACGAGCAGTCGCGTCAGTTTATCCGCGAGCGCCTGAGCGGCCGCAGTATTCAGTCCACGCTCGAGGAACAGGCCGAAGACCTGGACGAAGAGCGCGAACTGCTCGATACCGATGTTGAAGATGTTGAGGCAGTCGAGGACATGGAGACCCTGGTCGTCGACGACCCCTCGGAGGATTTACATGACGAGGACTAACGAAGTAGGGGAGACGCGTGCCATGGGCAACGCAGTACCCGCAACCGACGCCCAGACCGTCTATCCGCACACCATGCGCCTGCAGCGCTTTTTGGCGCGCGCGGGTGTGGCGAGCCGCCGCGGCTCGGAGGACCTGATGACCGCCGGCCGAGTGACCGTCAACGGCGAGGTCGCGACCGAGCTGGGCACCAAGGTCGACGTCGACCGCGATCACATCGAGGTCGACGGCATGCCCGTCAAGCTCAACCAAGGCGCCGTGTACCTGATGCTCTACAAGCCGACCGGCTACCTCACCACCATGAGCGATCCGCAGGAACGCCCTTGCGTGGCCGATCTGGTCCCGCGCGACCGCTTTCCGGGGCTCTTCCCGGTGGGTCGTCTGGACCGCGACACCACGGGGCTTTTGCTCTTTACCACCGACGGCGACCTGTCGCAGGACCTGCTGCACCCCAGCAAGCATGTCTATAAGACCTACCAGGCACTCGTTGACGGACAGCTGTCCGACCGCGATCTCACGCCGCTCCGCCGTGGCATCGAGCTCGACGACGGCCTATGCCAGCCAGCAATCTGCCGAGTCATCAACGCGCGCGAGGCCGTGGCCGTGGCTCCGCAAGGCGTCAAGCCCGGCACCACCGCCGTCGAGGTCATCATCCGCGAGGGTCGCAAAAACCAGGTTAAGCGCATGTTGAGCAAGATTCACCACCCGGTAATCCGTCTGCATCGCTGCAACTTTGCCGGCCTTGAGCTCGAGGGCGTGGCCAAAGGCTCGTGGCGCGAGCTCACCGACCGCGAGGTACAGATCCTCAAAAGCGGTGGCATCCCTCCCAAGCAGGCCAGCGCCATGCGCGGTGGCAAGACCCAAGACACGCCCGCCAGCCGCACGCGCCACCACGGCAGCCACGGCTCCGCACCCAAGCGCAACACCTACCGCGAGCGCTACACGGGCTAGGCAACCCGCCGCGCCCCAACGCCCGCGAACCATACCAGCACGTCACCCATCGAAAGGAAGCATTGCATGATCGTCGCCATCGACGGCCCCGCCGGTTCCGGCAAGTCCACTATCGCCAAGGAGATCGCCCGCCAGCTGGGCTTTAACAAGCTCGACACGGGCGCCATGTATCGCGCTGTCACCTTCGCCGCGCTCGACCGCGGCATCGATCTGGACGACGAGGCGGCCATCGACGCTCTCGCCGAGCAGATCGAGATTCGCTTTACCAACGGCACCGGCGAGGACACGCGCCTGACCATCGACGGCCAGGACGCATCGGCTGCCATTCGCACCCCGCAGGTGGACGCCAACGTCTCCAAGGTCTCGGCCTACCCGGGCGTGCGCGCCGCCATGCTCATCCACCAGCGCCGTGCCGCCGAGGACCGCGACATCGTCGCCGAGGGTCGCGATATCGGCACCGTCGTGTTCCCCAACGCGCAGGTCAAGGTCTTCCTGACCGCCGACCCGCGTGAGCGCGCCCGCCGCCGCGTACTGCAGCGCCACCAAAACGACGCCCAGCCGCTCAGCGCAGAGCAGCTCGAGGCCGAGGTCGACGAGACCCTCGATGCCCTCAAGCAGCGCGACAAGCTCGACAGCAGCCGCGAGGTCGCGCCACTCGTGCCCGCCGAGGACGCGGTGCACGTCGACTCCACCGCCCACACCATCGATGAGGTCGTCCGCATTATCGAGGACCTCATCAACCAAAGGAGGTAGCCCATGCGCCTGTTTAAGCAGACGCCCGAGGATTACTACAACGCGCCCTACGCCGAGTTCCCGGCACTCATCCGCGGCACCGTCGTCGTGGTCATGGCCATTCTTTGGGCCTTCTCCAAGCTCATGTGGCGCTGGAAGGTCGAGGACGCCGACCTGCTGTTTGAGCGCCAGGAAGGCCGCGGCAGCGTGGTCATCTGCAACCACACCTCGATGGCCGAGTTGCTGGCCGTGGAGACGGCGCTGTTCTTCGGCGGCCGCCGCATCCGCCCCATCTTTAAATCCGAGTTTGCCAAGACCAAGATTGTGCGCTGGGCCTTTAGCCGCGTGGGTGGCATTCCCGTCGAGCGCGGCACTGCCGACATGAAGTGTCTGCGCGCTGCCCAGCATGCGCTGCAGCGCGGTGAGGACGTCTTGATCTTCCCCGAGGGCACGCGCATCCGCTCGCGCGAGCTCAAGCCCGAGGTCCACGGCGGCTTTGCGCTCATCGCCCAGATGGGCAAGGCGCCCGTCAACCCGCTCGCCATCTGTGGCTGGTCCGACATCACGCCCGCGGGCAAAAAGCTCATGCGTCCCAAGAAGTGCTGGATTCGTGCCGGCAAGGCCGTCTCACTTTCCGACGCACCGGCCGGGCTTAAACGCACGGAGCGCTTGGCCTGGTTTGAATCCGAGGCCATGAACCGCGTCTACGCTATGCGCGACGACCTGTGCGCCGAGCATCCGGGAAGGTTCTAACCATGAGCGAGGAAGTCATGAACACTGCCGAGCCTGCGCCCGGCAAGGCAGACGCTCCCACCATCGAAATCGCAGCCCACGCCGGCACTTGCTACGGCGTACAGCGTGCGCTCGATATGGCGCTGGTGGCCGCGCCGCAGGCAGGGGAGTGCACTCAGGTCCATACCTTGGGTCCGCTCATCCATAACCCCATCGTGGTACGCGAGCTCGCTGAGGCAGGCGTTGGCTTGGCCGAAACCCTGGACGACGCAGCAACCGGCACCGTGATCATCCGCGCCCACGGCGTGGTGCCGCAGGTCATCGATGCCGCTCGCGAGCGTGGCCTTAACGTCGTCGACGCCACCTGCCCCTACGTGAAGAAGGTCCACGTGGCCGCCGAGCGGCTGGTGCGCGAGGGCTATCGCGTACTCGTCGTGGGTGAGCCGGGCCATCCCGAGGTGGAGGGCATCCTAGGCCACGCCGGCGATGATGCGCAGGGCGTGAGCTGTGCCGCCGACGCCAACGCCTTGTCGTTCAAGGGCAAGGTGGGCCTGGTTGTGCAGACCACCCAGACCGCGCAGAACCTCGCCGAGGTCGTGGCGGCCATCACCCCGCGCGTGCAGGAGCTGCGCGTGATCAACACCATCTGCGCCGCCACGAGCGAGCGTCAACAGGCAGCAGCCACACTTGCCAAACGCTGCGACTGCATGGTCGTCGTAGGCGGCAAGAACTCGGGCAACACCCGCCGCCTGGCTCAAATTTGCGCAGACGCCTGCGAGCACACGCATCACATCGAGGAAGCTTCCGAGCTCCAGGACGCGTGGTTTACCGACGCTCACCACATCGGCATCACCGCCGGAGCCTCCACCCCGCAAGAACACATCGAGCGCGCCGTAACGCGCATCAAGGAGCTTTGCCGCTAATCATGGACCAGACCGTACCCGCATACGCCGCCGAGGTGGCCGATTACGGGCGCAGCCGCGACCCCGAGCCGGGTGAGGGCGCGCTCGTTAAGAATGTGCGTCCCGAATCGCCCGCATGGGATGTGGGCATCGAGCCGGGCATGCGCGTGCTCACGGGCAATGGCGAGCAGCTCACCGACATGATCGTGTGGCTCTGGGAGGCCGACGACGACACCGTCGAGTTGGAAGTTCTCGACCCGCGCGACAACACCATCACCTCCGTCGAGCTCGACCGCTTCCCGGGCGAGGACTGGGGCCTTGAGTTCGACGGCCCCATCTTCGACGGCATGCGCACCTGTGTGAACGCCTGCGTGTTCTGCTTTATGACCATGCTGCCCAAGGGCGGCCGCTCCACGCTCTATATTCGCGACGACGACTATCGTCTGAGCTTTTTACAGGGCAACTTCGTCACGCTCACGAACCTCTCCGACGAAGATGTTCAAAACGTCATCCAGCGCAACATGAGCCCCATGAACGTGTCGGTCCATGCCGTAAGCCCCGACGTCCGCCGTCGTATGATGGGCCGCAACGCCCAGCGGGGCATGGACGTACTCGAGGCCATCATGGCCGCCGGCATCGAGATTCACGCGCAGATCGTGTTGTGCCCCGGCATGAACGACGGCGAGGAGCTGGAAAAGACCCTGCGCTTTTGCGAGGAGCACGAGCAAATCACAAGCCTGGGCATTGTGCCGCTCGGTTTTACCAAGCATCAGAACCGCTTTAGCTGGTCATACAGCGACAAGCCCGAACTGGCACGCGAGACCATTGCCATGATCCGTCCCTACCAGGACCGCGCCTTCGAGCGTTTTGGCCGCAACACCTTCCAGATGAGCGACGAGTTCTATCTGGACGCCGGCATCGATCCTCCCGAGGCAGACTTTTACGACGGGTACCCGCAGTACTACGACGGCATTGGCATGATCCGCTCATACCTAGACGAGACGGACGATGTGCTTGCCGCCGATGCCGAGCGACTGGCCCGCGTCCGCGAGGCCATCGCCACTCGCAGCCAGCACCTGCTGTGCCTCTCGGGCGCCAGCGCACGCGACACGGTGGCCCGCTTTGTGGAGTCGCCCCGAGGACTCGCCGGCACTGTCACGGCCATCAAGAATCGCTACTTTGGCGGCAACGTGGACGTAACCGGCCTCATCGTCGCGTGTGACATACTGGAGCAGCTGCCCCAAGATCTGTCGGGGGTTATGCTCTTTGTGCCTAAGCTCATGTTCAACGCTGACGGCATGACGCTTGACGAGTATCATCGTGACGATTTACTCGCAAGCCTTACCAGTCGCGGCGCCGAGGTTCATGTGGTGTCGACCATGCCGCATGAGCTGCTCGATACCCTGGAGCACATCCTTGGCATTGTGCCTGCCGACTCTAACACTTCCACTGACCCTACCCATTAAAGGAGAGCAGATGAAACCTATCGTCGCCGTCGTCGGACGCCCCAACGTGGGCAAGTCCACGCTCGTTAACCGCCTGGCCCAGACCTCGGACGCCATCGTCCACGAGTCCCGCGGCGTCACGCGCGACCGCTCGTACCACACGGCCGATTGGAACGGCCGCGAGTTCACCATCGTCGACACGGGCGGCATCGAACCGCTCAAGAGCGATGACGTCTTCGCCACGTCCATTCGCGACCAGGCCCTCGCCGCCGCCGAGGAAGCCGCCGTCATCCTGTTTGTGGTCGACGGCCGCACCGGCGTCACCGAGGAGGACGAGTCGGTCGCTCGCATGCTCAAGCGCTGCGACAAGCCGGTCTTTCTGCTGGTGAACAAGCTCGACAACCCCGATCGCGAGAACGACAGCATCTGGGAGTTCTATTCGCTCGGCATCGGTGAGCCCACGCCGCTCTCGGCCCTGCATGGTCATGGCACGGGCGACCTGCTCGACGATATCGTGGCCCTGCTTCCGGAGGAAGAGGACGAGGTCGCCGATGAGTTCCCCGACGCGCTGAACGTCGCCATCATCGGCCGCCCCAACGCCGGTAAGTCCTCGCTGTTCAACCGCATTCTGGGCGCCGACCGCTCCATCGTGTCCAACATTGACGGCACCACGCGCGACGCCATCGACACGGTCGTCGAGCGCAACGGCAAGCACTACCGCATGGTCGACACTGCGGGCATCCGCAAGAAGAGCACCGTGTACGAGAACATCGAGTACTACTCCATGGTCCGCGGCCTGCGCGCCATCGATCGCGCCGACGTGGCGCTGCTCGTCGTCGACGCCTCCGTGGGCGTTACCGAGCAGGACCAGAAGGTCATGGGTCTTGCCATCGAGCGCGGCTGCGCCATCGTTGTGCTGCTCAACAAGTGGGATCTGCTTGACGACGACCGTAAGCGTGAGGCCTGCATGGAGACCATCGACCGCCGTCTGGGCGTCATGGCTCCCTGGGCCCAGTACCTGCGCATCTCTGCCCTCACTGGCCGCAGCGTCGAGAAGATCTGGGCGATGGTAGACGCCGCCGAGTAGACGCGCGCGCTAAAGATCTGCATCTCGCTCCTCATCACGTTCCTCACCGTCCTGCGCGAGTTCGGTCTTACCGTGGTGGTCGGCAAGCGCCGCCTGCGCATGCACTACGTGACCCAGACGGGCGTCAACCCGCCGACGTTCACGTTCTTCGTCAACCACAGCGATCTGGTCAACGACACCTATCAGCGCTACATCGAGAACCGCATGCGCTCGACCTTCGACTTTGCCGGCACACCCATTCGACTCTTCTTTAGAAAGAAGGAGCAAAAGGATGCATAATCCGATTCTGCTGACCGCCATCTGCGCCGTGGTCTCGTTCTTTATCGGGGCGATTCCATTTGGCCTGATCTTGGGCCGCGTGTTCAACCACACCGACATTCGCAAGGCGGGCTCCGGCAACATCGGCACCACCAACGCGCTGCGTGTGGCCGGTCCCAAGGTGGCCGCGCTCACGCTGCTGCTCGACTGCCTTAAGGGCGCCATCTGCGTTGTCATCGCCCGTCCGCTCATCGCGAGCGTGGGCTATGGATTTCCGCCGAACATCATGGCGCCCGGAGCCCCCGGCGACTGGATGCTCGGCGTCATTTGTCTGGCAGCCGTATGGGGCCACATCTTCTCGCCCTACCTCAACTTCCATGGCGGCAAGGGTATCGCAGTTGGTCTGGGTGTCATCCTCGCCTGGTACTGGCCTATTGGCCTGTCGCTGCTGGGCATGTTTATCGTGGCCGTCGCCATCACCAAGTTTGTATCGGTGGGCTCGCTTGCCGCTGCCATCGGTCTTCCCATCGCTGCCTGCGCGGTCTTTCCGTACAGCAGCCTGGGACTTAAGTTTTGCATGGCGATGATCGGCATCACCGTGGTGTGGGCCCATCGTGCGAACATCAAAAAGCTCATGACCGGTAAGGAGTCCAAGCTCTCGTTTACCAAGCGCGTCACCGAGCCCGACGATAAGTAGGAGAGAGTCATGAATGTTGCGCTGATTGGCTCCGGCTCCTGGGGAACCGCCGTCGCCGGCCTCGCCGCCGCGCGAGCCGAGCGCGTGACCATGTGGGCCCACAGCGAGCAGACGGCCGCCGGCATCAATGGCGAACACCGCAACCCCCGCTACCTTGTGGGCTACGAGCTGCCCGGCAACGTCGTTGCCACGACGGATCTGACCCAGGCGATCGACGGCGCCGAGGCCATCATCTTCGCCGTTCCTTCGACGCACCTTCGCAGCGTGTGCCACCAGGCCGCGCCCTTTATCGCCGCCGATACCCCGGTGCTTTGCCTCACCAAGGGTATTGAGCCCGACTCCGGCCTGCTCATGAGCGAGGTCATCGCCCGCGAGATTGGCAACGAGACGCGCGTAGCGGCGCTCTCGGGCCCCAACCATGCCGAGGAGATCTGCCGCGGTGGACTTTCTGCCGCCGTCATCGCCAGCAAAGATCCGCAGATAGGGGAGACCTTTAAGGACCTGCTCCTATCCACAGCCTTCCGCATCTATCTGTCGCAAGACATGACCGGTGTCGAGGTTTGCGGCGCTATGAAAAACGTCATCGCCATCGTGTGCGGCATTTCCGCCGGTTCTGGTGCGGGCGACAACACGCTTGCCCTCATCATGACGCGTGGTCTGGCCGAGATCAGCCGTCTGGTACACGCCCGCGGCGGTCAAGCTATGACCTGCATGGGGCTTGCCGGCATGGGCGACCTCATTGCCACCTGTACCTCGGAGCATTCGCGTAACCGCACCTTTGGCTACGAGTTTGCCCACGGCGTGTCGCTCGACGAGTACCAGACGCGCACGCATATGGTTGTCGAGGGCGCCGTCGCGGCCCGCAGCGTGAGCGAGCTTGCCCGTTCACTGGGCGTAGACATTCCGCTCACCTTTGCCGTGGAGCAAACGCTCTACAACGGTGTTACTTTGGATAGGGCGCTCGAGATTCTTGCCGATCGCGTCCCTTCTCAAGAGTTCTACGGACTCACCGACTAGCGCAGAAAGGCTACTACCATGGGTTCCATCAAAATCGCTCCGTCTGTCCTTTCGGCCGACATGGCCAACCTCAAGGGCGAACTCGACAAGATCGCCGGTGCCGACTTTGTGCACTTCGACGTCATGGACGGCCACTTTACCGGCAACCTCACCTTTGGCGTTGACATCCTCAAGGCCGTCAAGCGCTCCACCGACGTGCCGGTCGACGCGCACCTCATGGTGTCGAACCCCGACGAGACGGTCGATTGGTACGCCGACGCCGGCGCCGATATGATCACCGTGCACTACGAGGCCTCCCCGCACCTGCACCGCACGCTCACGCACCTGCAGCAGCGCGGCGGCAAGGCCGGCGTGGTGCTTAACCCCGCAACGCCCGTCTGCGTGCTCGAGAGCATCATCGACGTCGTCGATATGGTGCTGCTGATGAGCGTGAACCCCGGCTTTGGCGGCCAGAGCTTTATCCCGGGCACCATTGCCAAACTGCACGAGCTCAAGGCCATGTGCGAGCGTCACGGCGTTTCGCCTCTCATCGAGGTCGATGGCGGTATCTCTACCAAGAACATCGCCGAGGTCGTCAAGGCTGGCGCCAACGTGCTCGTCGCAGGTTCCGCCGTATTTAAGTCCAAGATCCCGCTGCCGAGGTTGCGCTGCTGCAGAAGCTGGGCAACGAGGCCGCACAGGAGGCATAAAACCTTATGACCGCAGGTCAAAACCGCATACCCGTGAATCTTGACTATGCCGCCTCGACGCCCATGCGCGCCGAGGCGCGCCTTGCGCAGCGCGAGTACGACGACAGCGAGCTTGCCGGCGTCAACCCCAACTCGCTGCATTCGCTCGGCCGCAAGGCCGCTGCACGCCTGGAAGTGGCGCGTCGCGAGATTGCCCGCAGCTTTGGCGCGCGCGTTCGCCCGTCCGAGATTGTTTTGACCAACGGCGGCACCGAAGCCAACCAGCTGGCGCTGCTCGGTCTTGCCGAGGGCGCTCGTCAGCGCGATCGCAAGCGTAACCGCGTGATCGTATCTGCCATCGAGCACGATTCGATTCTGGACAACCTGCCGCTGCTGCGTGCTGCCGGCTTTACCGTCGACCTGGTGCAGCCCTGCCGTGCAGGTTATATTGAGCCTGCCGCGCTGAGCGACTTGCTCGGCGACGACGTGGCGCTCGTGAGCATCATGGTTGCCAACAACGAGACCGGCGTGGTGCAGCCCATCCGCGAGCTGACCGCCGCTGCACATGCTGTCGGCGCCCTGTTCCACACCGATGCCATCCAGGGTTATCTGCATATTCCGCTCGATGTCACCGAGCTGGGCGTCGATGCTATGACCGTTGCCGCGCACAAGATCGGCGGCCCCGTGGCATCCGGCGCACTCTACCTTAAGAACCGCACGCCGCTGCGTCCGCGCATCTTTGGCGGTGGACAGGAAGCCGGACGTCGTGCCGGCACGCAGGACCTGCGCACGCAGCTGGCCTTTGCCGCCGCCGCCTCCGCGCTGTTGCCGACCGTGGCCCAGGAGCGCACGACGCTGCAGGCCTTGTCCGACAAACTCTACGCCACGCTTACGGCTCATCCGCGCATTCACGCCACTATGGGCGACTATGCGCAGGCCGACCGTCTGCCCGGCATGGTATCGATCTACATTGACGGCATGGACTCCGAGGAGCTCATCATCAAGCTCGACGCCGCCGGCTTTGAGGTTTCGGCCGGCTCGGCGTGCTCGAGCGGCAGCATGGACCCGAGCCATGTTCTCAGCGCCATGGGCATTGGTCGCGAGCAGGCATTGGGCGCTCTGCGTATCTCGTTTGATGACCGTGTGAACCCTGCCGACCTGGACGACTTTGCCCAGACGCTGCTCTCGATCGTGGGTGCCGCATGATCGTCGCCGAGCTTGAACGTGCGCTGCTGGAGCGCTACCCCAAGGCGGACGCCGAGGGCTGGGATCATGTTGGGCTATCTGTGGGAGATCCCGCTGCAGAGATCACCGGTGTTGCCTGCGCACTCGATGCGACCGAAGCTAATGTTCGCCGCGCCCAAGAAGCCGGCGCAAACGTGCTGCTGACGCATCATCCTGTCTATATCAAGGCGCCCGAGGCGTTTTGTCCGGCTGATTCTGCGCGTCCCCAGTGCAGCGCGGCGCTCTATGAGGCGGCTCGTTGCGGCGTGAGCATTATCTCGCTCCATACCAACCTGGACCGCTCGCACGAAGCCCGCGTCTGCCTGAGCGAGCTGCTGGGTGCCGCACCCGTGAGCTCACTGGAGCACGTGGACGACCCCGAGGCCACCGGCCTGGGCGCGCTTGCAACGCTCAACGACCCGTGCACGCTGCGCGATCTATCCACCCGTGCTGCCACGGCTTTCGGCAGCGACCCGCGCGTGTGGGGCGAAGCCGAGCGCTCGTGCCGCACCGTCGCTATTTTGGGCGGCTCCCTGGGCGACTTTGGAGAGCTCGCCATCGCCGCGAGCACGGACGTTGTCGTGACGGGCGAAGCGGGCTACCACGTGGCGCAAGACCTTGCCTTGCGCGGGCTGCCGGTGATCTTGCTCGGCCACGACCGATCTGAGGAGCCGTTCGTTGATATATTGATGAACTCTGCAGTTGACGCCGGGGTCGACCCCCGTCATGCGATTAAAATACTGAACCCTTGCCAATGGTGGACTGTGACAAAAGGAGAGAACTTATGAGCGCCGGCGCTACGCTACTCAAGCTGCAACAGATCGATTTGGAGCTCGCCCGCAACAAGAGCGAACTTGCCAATATGCCGGAGCTCAAGGAGCTCGCTTCCAAGCGCAAGACCTATGTGAAGCTCAAGTCCGAGATGACCAAACTCTACGCCCAGCGCAAGGATCTGGACATTGAGCTCGACGATCTCAACACCACCGAGATTCAGACCAACAACGCCATCGAGGCTGCCAAGAAGCGCCATGTCGACGGCTCCGACTACCGCGAGGTTCAGGACCTGGAGAATGAACTCGCCACTTTGGCCAAGCGTCTGGACAAGATTGAGCACACCCGCAAGGACGTCGTTATCGCCCACAAGGAGGCACTCGACCGCGAGGCCCGCGCGCAGGCAATCATCGCCAAGTTCGAAGAGGGCGTGAAGGCCGATACCAAGGCCGCCCGCGCCAAGGCTGCCGACCTGCAGGCTCAGATTGACGCCGCCACTAAGGAGCGCACTGCGCTTGCCGCCACGCTGCCGGCCGACGTGCTCACCGACTACGAGCGTCTGCTCAAGCAGTTCCGCGGCCTGGCCGTCGAGACCATCCAGGGCAATATCCCCACGGTTTGCCACACCGCGCTGCAGGCATCGTCCATGAGCGACCTCAACCACGACGGTAGGTCAATTACGCACTGCCCGTACTGCCACCGCCTCCTGGTGCTCCCGAGCAAGGAAGCTTAAACGATGGCGGCATCCAACAATTCAATGCAACTTGAGGGAAAAACGATCCTGCTGGGCATTACCGGCGGGATCGCCGCCTATAAGTCGTGCAATATCGTGCGCCTGCTGCAAAAGCGCGGCGCGCGCGTCAAGGTCGTTATGAGCGAGCATGCCACCGAGTTTGTGGGCCCGCTCACCTTCCGTGCGCTCACCAACGAGCCCGTTGCCGTGGGCCTATTCGCCGCTCCCTCCGACCCCGTCCACCATAATTCGCTTGCACAGGAGCCCGACCTGGTGGTCGTGGCGCCCGCGACGGCCAATATCATCGCCAAGATGGCAAACGGTATCGCCGATGACCTCATCTCCACCACGCTGCTTGCGACGCCGCGACCCATCGTGATCGCACCCGCTATGAACAACGGCATGTGGAAGGCACCGGCGACGCAGGCCAATATGACCACGCTGCGCGACCGCGGCGTGCATGTGGTGGGCCCGGGCAGCGGCTACCTTGCCTGCGGCGACGTGGACACGGGACGCATGAGCGAGCCCGAGGACATCGTCGAGGCTGTCTGTGAGGTGCTCAACCCCGCGCCTCAGAACCTGGTAGGTAAGCACATCGTGATTACCGCCGGCCCCACGCACGAGCCGATCGACCCGGTGCGATTCATTGGCAACCGCTCTTCGGGCAAGATGGGCATCGCCCTGGCGGGGGAGGCTGCTCGCCGCGGTGCTGCGGTCACGCTCGTGCTGGGACCGGCATCGCTCGATGTTCCCCGCGGCGTGGCGTGCGTACGCGTGCAGACCGCCGCAGAGATGCTGCAGGCGGCCCTGAGCGCCTTCCAGACGGCCGATGCGGCAATTTGTGCGGCCGCCGTCGCCGACTACACCCCCGCGGCCCCTGCGGACCATAAGCTCAAAAAGGCCAACGAGCGCCTGGATCGCATCGAACTGGTCGAGACGGTCGATATTTTGGCCGAGCTCTCGCGCCAGAAGGGCGAGCGATGCGTGATCGGATTTGCGGCCGAGACCGATAACGTCGTGGAGTACGCGCAGCGCAAGCTCGCCCGCAAGGGCTGCGATGCCATTATCGCCAACGATGTCTCGCGCGCCGATTCGGGCTTTGGAACCGATACCAACAAGGCCTGGATTGTGAGCACAACGGGTACGCAAGAGCTTCCCGTGCTAACAAAACCCCAGCTCGCAGATACAATTTTGGACTTGCTTCAAAATTTATAAAAAAAGTTCTTGCACAAGTCTAAAGTTTCGGGTTAATATACTCCCTGTTGCGAGCGAGAGCAGAGCAACAAACAAAAGCTTCGGGACGTGGCGCAGCTTGGTAGCGCACTTGACTGGGGGTCAAGGGGTCGCTGGTTCGAATCCAGTCGTCCCGACCAGAAGTTTGCAGGTCAGGCACCTAGTGCCTGACCTTTTTTGTTTTAAGCAATTGCTTAATTTTGATTAATCAACAGGGTGCCAAAAATCACCCTGCGCGATAATCGCCTTTTGCGGCTACTTGCGCGTTTTGCACACGCTTGGGCCGATTTATTAACGCGATATGAATCTACATACGCGTAGCTGGTATACAGTCGAGTACAGACTGTATTTATCGCGGCGATTTACACAGATATAGCGACTGTAACGAACAAGCGTGTCGCTGTATTTATTCCAGTAGCTCACTTGACCGGTGGACAAGTGAGCGATTGCAACGATATGCCAACCAGGATGGGCTCCATACGAGGACGCCGCAGGGGTAATGGCGGGGGAGTGCAGCAGGCGCTCTGAGAGCCGCCATATGACCCCATTTCTCCTCAACCCGAATACCTGTGCCGCGAACCTAAACCGTTCGTACACTTGCCAAAAGATAGGCCCGCGCGGAGTCGCGCGGGCCTTGCACTAGAAAATCTAGAAGCACCAAGCGGGAAACACGTTGCCGGCACTGTTGGCACTACCGCTGCTCCAGCGACCGAAAGGGTCAACATAGATAAAGTCCGTTGAGTCACTCGGAGACACGGAACGAGTGCTGAAATAGCACACAATCTCAGGTCCAGAATACCTCGACGTCGCATAGTACTCGTACTGGGCGCCGTCAGACTGGAGGTCTCCGTAAATCTCGGTCGTCGAGAGGATGAAGACCTTGTCATTCGTTGCCGTCGGAGTGCCGGCGCTACCGCCGCCCTCGTTGTCCGTCATCTTCGTGACGGCCTTCGCCTTGGACTGGAGCTCGGCCGGCAGGAGCGCCCAGAGGTCACCGGAGTTCAGGCGGGCGCGGAGCTTAGAGGACCTCCAACCGCCGACATTGGTCTTTGTGTCGTTCCAGATGTGTTTGTATAGGACATCGTTGGTCGTCTCAAACGTCAGCCCCGCCTTGCCGCTACCGTCGGCGAGGTCGTCATGGTTGATACCGATGATGCGGTATCCGGGCATCGTGGTGTCAGCACTGCGAATCTCTCGTAGAGGATATGCAGCAACTTGATAATTTCGCAGCCTTAAGGAAGAACCTTTTCACTGTTTCCGAGGACAGCACGATTGAAGAAGCCTCGGTCCATGAAGGAGACTTTCCCATATACATAGATTAAGATAAGACCGTGTATGACCAATATGAACTTGAGCATATTCCGTCCGCATTCATACTGGATGATCAAGGAAACATCATCGGCTTATCCGAAGGAGAGGAAGAACCTCTTGCCTTATTAAAGAAATACGCCGAATACAACGGATATGAAGCGGAAGGAGGCAACATCGAGTAACTATCAGAGGCCAGATTAAGGAGCCGGCCATGAAGAAATGCCTACCCTCCATCGTCTCAGCAACTCTTTGCCCCTCCAATGTCAAGACACCATATATGCCCGTAGCAACAACCCAAGCCACCGAAGCAACTCCCGACCAGAGCACAGCAAACAAAAACAGACACAAAAAACGAAAAAGAAAAAGAAAAACAAAAAGAAAAAA
>CAJMSV010000028.1 GCA_905216175.1 uncultured bacterium
ACGGCACCCGAGGCCGCCCCCGAGCGCGCGGCATCGCTCTAGGCCCTCTATGCCGGGTATCCCTTGGCGGGCGAGGGCGGTTCCTTTGGCGGCGGTACGACCATCATGGGTCTGGTGCGCGACCTGTTGGAGCTGTCGAGCCAGTTGCCGGGCGGTATGGACGACGTGCGCGTGGCGCGCGGCCAGGCCGATACCTCGGCACTCGCCGATGCCTATCGATCGGCGTTGGGTGCAAGCAAGGCGGCGACCGAGAAGGCGCAGGGTGCACTCGACGCCATCGATGCGTTCGAGGCGAGCGGCAAGACCATGGCCGATGCGGCGCGGCTCATGATGTCGTGCACCATGCCGCGCGCGAGCAAGGCGTTCCCCAAGGAGCAGGTCGAGCTGCTCAAGGCCGAGGCTGCCGATGCATTTATCAATATCGCGCTGGCCTGCGGTGGTCCCGCGCTCGATGCGCTGGTGGGCTTGGCCCGCTCTGTAGAGGCCGAGTATCGCGCGCTGAAGGCCGGCCAGTCTGCCCTCGACAACAACGACCTGCTGCGCATGGCCTACGAGGCCCTGCGCGATTACCCGGCCATTCGCGCTGCGTACGAGGGCCGCTTTAAGATGGTCATGATCGATGAGTTTCAGGATACCGACCAGATGCAGGTCGATCTGATCCGCTACCTGACGGGTGCGGGGGAGCGCGCGCTGTGTACCGTGGGCGATGCGCAGCAGTCGATCTATCGCTTCCGCGGCGCCGAGGTCGAGGTCTTCCGTCGCCAGGAGCGCAAAGTGGGATCGACGGCGGCGTCCGAGACGGTTGCCACGCTGGATGTCCCCACCGGCGAGCTCGTCAAGCTCGTGCGCAACTTCCGCAGTCACGACGAGGTACTGCGTTACGTGGCACGCGTCTTCGACGGCGATGACGGCGGCCTGATGCAGGGCTTTTTGGATCTTGAGACGAGCGACGGCCGCAAGGACACGCTGGTGGCAGATGCCTCGCGTCGCCAGGCCCTCTTTGTTGCCGGCGGCAGCACGCAGGAGCGCACACAGGCCAAGGCCCGTGCAATCGCGGAGCGATTCCGCGCGCTTGCCGATGCCGGCCAGCCCCAGGGCGGCATGGTGCTGCTGCTGGGCCGCATGACCAACGCAGACGTCTACGCACAGGCCTTCCGCGACCAGGGGCTCGACTGCGTCATCGCGGGCGGCTCGGTCTTTGCCCAAGCCGCCGAGGTGCAGACGGTGCGCGCCCTGGTTTGTACGCTCGCCAATCCGGCCGATACGGCGCAGGGCCTTATGCCGCTGCTGGCCTCGCCGATGTTTGCGCTCGGCGCCCAGGAGTTCCTAGCGCTGGCGACCAAGCTCGACGAGCAGACAGGGGAGACCTCGCGCAGGAATATCGACGTGGGCATCATGAGCGATTCCGATGTGCCGGGCCTGCAAGACCTGCCGCTCGTGACGCGCGCCCGCGAGGTACTGCGGTATGCGCTTCGTCGCGTGGGCCGCGATTCGTTCGCAGCCATCGCGCGCGACGTGGTCAACGCCTCCGGCTGGTTTGTGCGTCTGGCACAGCGTGGTCCCGAGGGCAAGGCCATTGCCGCCAACGTGCTCAAGGCGCTCGACGCTGTGGCCGAGGCGGAGGCCGAGTTCGGCAACTCGCCGCGTTCCATCGCGCTTGCCTTCGATCGCTTCCTAGCGGGCAAGGAAGCCCCGGGTGCCCTCAACGAGGAGGGCGACGGCGCGGTGCGCATCATGACGGTGCACGCATCCAAGGGCCTGGAATATCCGGTCGTGGCGGTCGCCGAGTGCTTTGGCGTGCGCAAATCGTCCGGTGCGGCTCAGATGGGGCGTGTCGAGGGCGGGGCGCAGGTTGTGGCACTGCCTGCACGCTTCGACGGCGTTAAGCTCGCCGACGGAACCTTTGTGAAGGGCGACGACGTTAAAAAGCAGTTTGAGCATGCGTTTAAGGGCAAGGGCACGTCGCTATGGCTGCCGCCGGAGCTCATGGAGGACGTCTGCGCGACGGGTTCTCCCGCTGAGGCATTTGCTCGCCTGCGCAACGACGACCTGCAGCTTTCGCTCGAAGAGCGGGCTCGTTTGCTCTATGTCGCCATGACGCGTGCGCGCGAGCTGGTGATCTTGGCGATGGATGCCGGCGTGAGCCGTGGCAAGGTGACGGCGCCGACCTTCGACGTCGAGACCGATCTGACCTACGACGTGCTGCGCCGTATTTTGCCGACCGACGCTCTGGACATGCCACAGCTCGATAGTGACCGTTTGACGTTCGACAACTCCAAGCCGGGCGACTACGAGCTCATTTCGCTCGCGGACTTTACCTTTGGCGAGCAGGCGGTTGAGGCCAACGCTTCGCTGGATGCCGAGGGCAGGCTTGTCCGCGGCGATGCGGAGCCGGAGGGCGCCGGTGCAGATGCCCGCGCCGCCGTTCCCGGTCCTGCCGACCCTGAGCCCGATGCGTTTGAGCTCGTGTATCCCCAGGCGGTGGGCGTGCGAATGGGCATCTGCCCGTATCCGGCGCGCGATTCGTACAGCTACTCGTCAATTGCAGCGGCGCTGCATGCCGAGTCCGAGGACCGTGCTGCCGAGACGCACGTGCCCATGGACGAGGCCGGCGATGGTGCGGAGTCGGATGGTTCTGAGATGACGGATGCAGACGTGGCCGCCGTTGAGCCTACCGGCAACCCCATGGCGCTGGGCTCGGCGTTCCATGCCGCCTGCCAGTGGCTGATCGAGATGGGTGCCGATGCGCTGCCCGCCGCGCGTGCCGATGCACTGGCGCGTCTGTGGTGCCTGACGCCGGAGCAGCGCGAACGCTTCGACGTTGCTCTGGACCGCTGGCTCAAGTCGGCCGTTCGTGCCGACCTGCTCGCGTGGCCGTGCGTTCGCGCCGAGGTGCCGTTCTTTTCGCTGGGCTGCGAGGACGAGGACATCGCTCGCTACGGTGCATATGCCGAGGGCGCCATCGACGCTTTGGCGACGAACCCGGCCGATCCGTCACGCGCGCTGGTCATCGACTACAAGACGGGCGGCACACCGGACGAGACGCCGGAACAGTTGCAGGAGAAGCACGTCCTGCAGGCGCGCGTCTACGCTGATGTTCTACACAAAGCGGGCTTTGAGGCCGTGACCGTCAAGTTCGTCCGCGTGGAACAGGCCGATCCGACTCTCTTCGTCAATCCCGCCGAGCCCCAAGTAGTCACCTACAATCTCTAGCCCTCAGATAACTTGCGGTGGAATAGTTCCTGTATTGCGGCCCAGATGGCCCAAGCGGGAACTATTTCACCGCAACTGCAAGAGGAGCCGTGTTGGTTTGGCTAGGTTCGGGTGCTGTCCGTGCCGTGGGGTAAAATCGTTCAGTCAGAACACGAACCCGCATCGGAGCTCATCACATGGCATTCGTCCATCTGCACAATCACACTGTTTTCTCCATGCTCGACGGCGCAACCCGTATCCAGGATATGGTCAACCGTGCCGAAGAGCTGGCCATGCCCGCCGTGCCCCTCGCCGCCCACCGCTACAAGAACGGCGTGCCCGACCTGGCGCTGGCCTGCGACGCCGGCAACCACAACACGCCCGAGTACAAAACCTGGAGCCACGACAAGGCCTTCTTGGAAAAGGACCGCCGCGACGAGCTGGTGGAGCCCGATCCCGAGGAAAACCCGCGCGAGCATGCCCAGTACGTCAAAGACATGGCCATGTGGGACGAGAAGGGCAACATCGCCGAGCTCAAGCCGCCCCTGGTCATCTAACCCATCTTTGGCTGCGAGGGCTACTTTACGCCGGACGAGACGCTCGCCCGCGACCACAAGCCCGAGCTCTACCACATGATCCTTCTGGCCAAGGACCAGGAGGGCTACGTCAACCTGATGCAGACGGTCTCCGAGGCCGCCGTGCAGGGCTTTTACTACAAGCCGCGCGTGACGCTCGACAACCTGCGCCGCCACGCCAAGGGCATGATCTGCACCAGCGCCTGTATCGCCGGCATCATCCCCAAATACATCGACCGCGGAGACATGGAAGGCGCCATCAAGTGGGCCGAGACCTTCCGCGACACCTTCGACCCCGGCGACTTCTACATCGAGATCCAGGAACACGGCATCACCACCGACAACGGTCTGACCGACGAGCAGATGGACCGCACGCTCATCGACATCGCCAAACAGGTGGGCGTCAAGGTCATCGCGACCAACGACTTCCACTACCTGCGCCGCGAGGACGCGCCCGTGCAGGACGTCATCATGTGCATCGGCATGAACGCCAAGGTCGACGACCCCAACCGCATGCGCATGACCGGCTCGGAGTTTTACATGAAGACCGAGGAGGAGATGCGGGCAATGTTCCCGTATTGCCCCGAGGCCTGCGACAACACGCTCGAGATCGCCGACAAGTGCTACGTCGAGCTCGACTGGGACTCCATCATCCTGCCGCGCTTCCCGCTGCTCGATCCCGGCGAGACGCACGAGAGCCAGTTCCGCCGCGAGTGCGAGAAGGGCCTGCGCCAGCACTACGGCGACGACTGGGCCACGCGCGAGATCGGCGGCGTCAACATCAAAGAGCGCTTTGAGTACGAATACAAGGTCATCTGCGACAAGGGCTTTGCCGCCTACTTTTTGATTGTTGCCGAGTACGTGCAATGGGCCAAGGACAACGGCATCGGCGTCGGCCCCGGCCGTGGTTCGGCCGCCGGCGCTATCGTCGCCTACGCCATGAACATCACTGCGTTCGACCCGCTCGAGAACGGCCTGATGTTCGAGAGGTTCCTGTCCCCGCAGCGTACCGAGATGCCCGATATCGATATGGACTTCGACGATGAGCGGCGCCTCGAGGTCGTGGAGCACGTTCGCCAGCTCTACGGCCCCGAGAAGGTCACCCACGTCATCACCTACTCGACCATCAAGGCCAAGCAGGCCATCAACGACGCCGCGCGCGTCCTGGACTACCCGGTCTACATGGGCCAGCGCCTGTCCAAGATGGTTTCGAGCGACCCCAAGGTCAAGCTCAAGCAGGTGCTCGACAAACAGCCCGGCAAAGAAGATCTGTTTAACCCCGATTTTGCCGAGGCCTATAAAAAGGACGACGACGCCCGCCGCATCATCGACACGGCGCTCTCGATCGAGGGCCTCACCCGTGGCGAGGGCGTGCACGCGTGCGCCGTTCTGATCTGCCGTGACCCCGTCAACGAGCACGTGCCCACCAAGCTCGATACCAAGGGCGGCGTCGAGATTACCCAGTACGAGGGCCATACCGTCGCCGACATGGGCCTGCTCAAGATGGACTTCTTGGGCCTGCGTACGCTGACGGTTATCTCCAAGGCCAAGGCCAACATCAAAAAGAACTTCGGCATCGACATCAAAGAGGAAGAGATTCCCTTTGACGATCCCGAGATCTTTAAGCTCATGGGCTCCGGCCACACCGCCGGCGTCTTCCAGGTCGAGTCCGCCGGCATGACGGCCACGATCAAGAACATGAAGCCCACCGAGTACAAGCATGTCGTAGCATTGATCGCCCTGTACCGCCCGGGCCCGCTGGGCGCCGGCATGGTTTCGTCCTACATCAACCGTATGAACGGCAAGGAGCCGGCCGTCTCCTACGACGACCGCCTGGACGACATCCTGGGCGAAACCTACGGCACCATGGTCTACCAGGAGCAGGTTATGCTCATCTCCGTCGAGATGTGCGGCTTCTCCAAGGGCGAATCGGACTCGCGTATCCGTAAGCCCGTGGCTAAGAAAAAGATTAAGCTGCTCACGTCGACGGTGCTGCACTGGGAGGATGGCTCGGACGAGACCACCTACGACCACTGGATGAACGGCGCTATCAAGAACAACTACACGCGCGAGGTCGCCCAGAAGATTTGGGACGATGTTCTCGAGTTCGCATCCTACGCCTTCAACAAGTCGCACTCCGCCGGCTACGCCATCCTGGTTATGCAGACGGCGTGGCTCAAGGCGCACTATCCGCACGAGTACATGGCGGCCGTTTTGACGTCCTATACGGGCAAGACCGACAAGATCGTGCACTACGTCTCGGCGTGCCGTCACGACGGCATTCCCGTGCTTTCGCCAGATGTCAACGAGTCCGGCACCGAGTTCACGGCTACCAAGGAAGGCGTGCGCTTTGGTCTGGCCGGCATCCGCGGCGTGGGCACCGGCGTGGCGCAGGCGATTATCGCCGAGCGCGAGGCGGGCGGTCCGTTTAAGACGCTGCACGACTTTGTCGAGCGCGTGGACTCGAGCCAGGCCAACCGTCGCGTGATCGAATCGCTCATCAAGGCAGGCGCCTTCGACTCCACGGGGTATCCGCGTCGCCAGATGATGCACTTTGTGGACAAGAACAACCCCGAGATCATCATCGATGCCGCAGTAAAGCGCCAGAAGGATCGCGCGAGCGGCCAGACGTCGTTCTTCGATATGTTTGGCGACGTTGAGGGCTCGGGCTTTGAGGTGAGCGTGCCCGATCCGGATGGCCAGGAATGGGACCGCCACCTTAAGCTGAGCCAGGAGAAAGAGGTTCTGGGCATCTATGTCTCGGACCACCCGCTGCGTCCGTTTGAGTATGCACTAGCCAAGGCGCGCGAGTTTTCGTTCTCGCAGATCGACACCGGCTATGAGGTGCATAACCCCACGGGCGGTACCATCAACCAGGAGATTCCCGAGGGCAAGGCGCTGTGGTGGGCCGGCATGGTCTCGAGCGTGTCCAAGCGCGTGACCAAAAACGGCGACCCCATGGGCATCGTGCAGCTCGAGGACATGGAAGGCGAGGCCACGGTCGTGGTGTTCCCCAAGACCTACAAGGAGGCCGAGGGGTATCTGTACGGCGAGGTCGATCCCGAGACCGGCGCGCAGCTGTCCGACGCGTTTGTGCGCATTAAGGGCAAGCTCGAGCGCTCGGACCGCGGCGACCAGATCATCGCGCAGGAGATTGTGCCGCTGGAGCTTAGCGAGGAGAAAAACAAGCCCAAGGTCTTTGAGGTCATGGTGCCCAACAGCCGCTTTAGCCAGGGCAATATGGCGCGCCTGGCCACGGTGCTCACCACCAACCCGGGCGGCGACCGCGTGGAGATCTTTATTGAGCAAGTCGACGGGCGCGTGCTGCGCGCTGAGGTGCCGGCCAAGGTCAATGCACGCTCGATTCCGCTGCTGGCAGAGGCAAAGGCCATCGTCGGCAACCAAGGCCGCGTGACGGTTATCTAAGCTACCCCGGGTGAGATTGGAGGAAGTGATGGCGCAGGGGACGTTTGTGCAGGCGCTTCGCAAAGAGGCGGCGTTGAGCGGAACCTTTATGAAGGGGCGTTCGCTCATGCTCAACGGCGCCGTTCTGTCGATCGAGGACAGCGGCTCGCGCTTCTCCAAAAACGTGACGGTTGAGGGCTCGGTGCGCGGCTCGCGCGGCGACCTGTACAAGACGCACGTGGCGCTTGACATGGACGAGCACGAGGTGATCGACTACGACTGCGATTGCCCCGCTGCCTATCGCTACCCCGGCATGTGCAAGCACGCCATCGCCACGGCGCTGGCGTATTTGGATGCCAGCGGCGCCGAGCCCGTCGAAGGTTTGCGCACACCGGTCCGCACGTTTACGGCGCAGCCGAAACAACCCGCGCGCACCGCGCCCAAAGCGCCGGCCGTCAATCCCAACTTTCCCTTTCCGGCGCCCGTCCCCACGAGCCCGAGCCTTATGGCGGCGCTCTCCGATCTTTCGGACGCGCGCATGGATGAGCTGGCGAGCATGCGCCGCAAGCTTGCCGGTGCCGTTGATCCCGACGCCCCCAAAGCGGCGTTGGAGCCCTCGTTGGTGCCGTACTACAATCCGCTGTTCGCCGACCGCTTTAGCTGGGCGCTCGAGTTCCGCATTCGCTGCGGTTCGGTGTCCTACGTGGTCAAGGATATCGACGGCATGGCCGATGCCTATGTCCGAGGCGGCACCTTCTCGTACGGCAAGAAGCTCACGTTTGTCCATACGCCCGAAGCCTTCGAGGACGTGTCGACAAAGCTGCTCAACCTTGTTGTGACGACAGTTGCCTATCTCGATGACATCACAAGCTCGCGTTCGGTGTCGTACGACTTTGCCCGCAGCGGTTTTGTCGCCGAGCGTCAGTTACCGCTGTCCGAGCATGGCGTCGTTTATGTGCTGGACCTGTTGCGCGGCCAGACCATCTCTTTTGAGCCTGCCTGGTCGCGGGGGACGACGACGCATCGCACCTATGACGTGGCGGTTGAGATGCCTCCGGAAGGGGAGGACGAGGCGCTGTCTAAGCGCCCACCGCTCCTTGCTGCCAAAATCACGCCGGCGGCTGGCGGCAGCTACGATCTGCGCCTGCCGGCCGATGCATACTGCTTTGCTTCGGGCGACGTTGCCTATCTGGTCGACACCCGCCGTGCGCGCCGCGCCGATGTAGTGTTTGCCCAGCATGCGGCGCCGTTCCTATCGCGCTTACTGCCCTGTCGCACGCCGATCCATATCGCTGTCGACCAGGTGGGGGAGTTCTGTCGTATGGCGCTGCCCATTTTGCGCGACTACACCGACCTTACCGCGCCCGCTGCGCTCGATACCGTGGCGCCCGAGCCGAGCTTTGCTATGGCGATCGGTGTCGACGATGGGCTTGTGACCTGCAAGATTACGGTTACCTACGGCGACTGGTCGGCAGATCTCTTTAGCCTGGGCGCTCCGGGCAGCCCCTTCGAAGAGCAGCGCTCGGGTGTGCCGCCGCGCGACGAGGTGGCGGAGTTTCGCGTTATGGACACGGCTGCCTTGTACTTCGATTTCTACGAGGGCGGTCTGGCGTTTGAGGAGCGCGATGACGAGAGCTTGTTCTGCCTGCTGACCGAGGGCCTATCCGTCCTGTCCAAGCTTGGTGAGGTCATGCTCAGCGACCGTCTGCGCCAGATTTCGGTCCGCCCCGCGCCCAAGCTTTCGGTGCGTGCGACCGTCAAGAGTAACCTGCTCGACGTCGAACTGAGCGCGAGCGGGCTTTCGGCGGCAGACCTTGCCATCTATCTGGACTCCTACAAGCGTCACCAGACGTTTGCGCGTCTCACGTCGGGCGACATCATTCGCCTGGACGAGGGGGCGCGCGCCGCGTTTGGCCTTGCCGAGGATCTGGGGGTCGATGCTGTCGACCTGCTCGACGGCGTGTCGCTTCCCGCGTCGAGTACCCTGTTCGTCGATAGCATGCTCGCGCGCACGCCCGCGCTCGAGGCCGATCGTGACGCCGCGTTCCGCCGCACCGTCGAGCGCTTGGATACGCTCGGCAAGATGGACTTTACGGTGCCGGTCTCGCTCAAGGCCACACTGCGCGGCTACCAGGTCGACGGATACCAGTGGCTCGGCTCGCTCGAACACCTGAGCCTTGGCGGCATCTTGGCCGACGACATGGGCCTGGGCAAAACGCTCCAGATGATCGCGCACATTCTGGCGCGCGTGGAAGCGGGGGACACTAAGCCCACGCTTGTGGTGTGCCCTGCGTCGCTTGTGTACAACTGGACCGCCGAGCTGGAGCGCTTTGCCCCGTCGCTAGATGTGTGCGCCATCGTGGGCGCCAAGGCGCAGCGTCGCGTGCAAATCGCCGGCGTGGTCGAGCATAACGTGGTCGTGACGTCGTATGACCTTATGCGCCGTGATATCGATGAGTACGCCGAGCAGGATTTTGCCCGTGTGGTGCTCGATGAGGCCCAGTACATTAAAAACCCGCTCACCCAGGTGGCGCGCGCTGCCAAGCGTCTGCCGGCCGGCGTGCGCTTTGCCTTGACGGGCACGCCCATCGAAAACCGCCTATCCGAGCTCTGGAGCATCTTCGACTTTTTGATGCCGGGCCTGCTTGGCACGCGCGAATCGTTCGCAACGCGCTTCGAAAGCCCGGTCGAGCACGCCGAAGGTGACAGCGCCGCCCGCCTGCAGGCGCTTGTGTCGCCGTTTGTGCTGCGCCGTGTCAAAGAGGACGTGGTGGCCGATCTGCCCGAAAAGATCGAGGACACAGTCGTGGCTCAGCTCACCGGTGAGCAGCGCAAGCTTTACCTGGCAAATCAGGACCGCATCGCCCAGCCGGTGCAGCACCGCGAGGCCGGGGAGTTTAAGAAGGATAAGCTCAAGGTGCTCGCCGAGCTCACCAAGCTGCGCCAGATCTGCTGCGACCCGCGTCTGCACTACGAGGATTACAAGGCGGGAAGCGCCAAACTCGATACGTGCATGGAGCTCGTCCACGGCGCGCTCGACGGTGGCCATCGCATCTTGCTGTTCAGCCAGTTTACGGGCATGCTCGATATCATTGGCAAGCGCCTGGCCAAGGAGGATATCGCCTTCCTTAAGCTCACGGGCGCATCGTCTAAAGAGAGCCGCGCCAAGATGGTCGCACAGTTCCAGGCGGGCGAGGTGCCGGTCTTTTTGATCTCGCTCAAGGCGGGCGGCGTGGGCCTTAACCTGACGGCTGCCGACGTGGTCATCCACTACGACCCGTGGTGGAACGTGGCGGCGCAGGACCAAGCAACTGATCGTGCACACCGTATTGGTCAGCAACATACCGTGACCGTGTACAAGCTCATCGCCAAGGACACGATCGAGGAACGCATTATGCAGATGCAGGAGTCCAAGCGCGATCTGGTCAACAGCGTGCTCGGCGGCGACGGCATCTCGTCGGCACTGTTCACGCGCGAGGATGTTCTGGCGCTGCTCGGCGGCGACGGTCGCTAGCCGCGCGCGGGGTGGGACTGCTGGAGTGGGCAGGACGGTCGACGCATTTTGGCCCGACCGCTTGCCTGATCCGTTATGTGTTCATTTGCAATGCCGTGGATGGTTTGTCTGCCTTTGGGCATAAGAACCATCAAGAACATTGGCACATCAGCAAAGGAGAACATCATGGCGAAATTCTTTAGGGACCCCGACGGCAAGCTCATCGCCGCCCTTAGCGACGACGTTGCGACCCCTGCCGGTTGCACGGAACTGACCGCAAACACTGAGGACGCGGCGCACGAGAAGCACGTGCCTGTTGTCGAGACCGAGCGCGACGGTCACGTGATTCGCGCACGCGTTGGCTCGGTCGAGCACCCCAGCCTGCCCGAGCACTACATTGAGTGGATCGCCCTTGAGGCCGAGGGCCGCTTAGAGGTCCATTACCTTGAGCCCGGCATGAAACCCGCGACGTTTTTCGCGGGCGGCTCCAAGACCGGTACCGTCTATGCCTACTGCAACCTGCACGGGCTGTGGTCCGCGACATTCTAGGAGCGCGCCCCCGCTCGGGGTATCATAGCTAGCATATGCACATGCAAGCGCCGACTGCATTATGCGGCCGGCGCTTTTACTACGATTTCGATGGTTTACGACGGAAAGGGCTGAGCCATGAAGCTCGCGCTTGCACAGATCGATATGCGCCTGGGTGATATTGAGGGCATTTGCGGCCGCATCGAGGACCAGGCTCGTCTGGCCCACGAGCGCGGAGCGCGCGTGCTGTGCGTTCCGGCTCCGCTCTTTATGGGCGCCATGCCCGGTGGCCTGGTGGGCGCTGCCGACTTTGAGCACGACGTGCTTGCCGGCTTGACTGGTGTCGCCGAGCGTATCCAGGAGCTTGACATGATCTGCATCGTGCCCGCGGCGGTTTCGTTTGAGGGCCAGCCCCTGCTCGACTACATGATGCTCAAGGACGGCCATGTGGTGCCGGCCCGTTCGAGCATTGCCCTGCAGCGTGGCGAGAACAGCGACACGCGTTGGGCGCCGCCGGTGTTCGACGTGGACGGCGTGCGCATCGCCGTGATTTTTGACTTGGACCGCGAACTCGAGATGTTGCCGACCGGTGTTGACCTCATTGCGTATTTCCAATTCAACGCGTTTGACATGACCGACCGCGAGACTGCTGCCATTGCCGCCGTTCGCAGCGGCGCCTACCGCAAGATCGCATCCAAGCGCAGCGTGTGGTTTGCCTGCATAGCGCCGGTCGGTGCCTATGACGAGTCGGTGTATACCGGCGGTTCGTTTGTGCTCGACGACTGCGGCCGCGTGGTGGCCCAAGCGCCGTGTTTTGAGGAGAGCCTACTGGTTCAGGAGATCCAGCGCGGTGTGATGCTCGATGCTCTGGAAGACCACGAGCTGCCCGAGTTTCGCTCCGAGGAATGGCTGTGGCAGGCACTGGTGCTCGCCGTGCGCGACAACGCCCGAGCCCACGGTGCGTCGCGTGCTGTGGTGGCGCTCGAGGGTGACTTGCCGTCGTCCCTGCTGGCGGCGCTGGCCGTCGACGCTCTGGGCCCGCGCAATGTGATTGGCCTGGTGCTGGGGCGCAACCGTATCTTTACGCCGGCGCAGGAAGAAGCCGAGGCTGCCCGCTGTGCCGCCGTCCGCGCCATCGCCGAGCGTCTGCACATTCGCACCGTCGAGCGCGATGCACCGGATGCGGCGCGCGTGCTCGATCGCGACGTGTCGGCGGGCGATGCCGAGCGCCTGCGCTCGCGCACGCTGGGCCTGATGCTGGAGGATACGGCGCTCGAGCTGGGTGCGATGGCGCTGAGCCCGCTGTCCAACACCGAGTCCGCGCTGGCGGCGCCGGCGCTTTGCGGCGGCTACCAGGGCGACTTTGCGCCCTTTGGCGATGTGTACCTTTCGACGCTTGAGTTTGTGGCGCGTGTGCGCAACCGCACGTCTGCCGTGGTGCCCCAAGAGCTCGTGACGCTCAACGCAGTGGAAGATTGTATGGAGCGCGTGCTGGCGCAGGCGCTCTCGACGCTCGACGGTCCGGTCGATATGCTCGACCGTGCGGCACAGCTGCTCGGCGGGCTTGAGCCGGGTGAGGTCGATGGCGCGCTCGAGGCGCACGTGGACCGCAATCGATCTTTCGACGACATCCCGATGGCCGCTGGCAAGCCTGAGGCCTGCTCGCTGCTGCTGATGCTCGTTCGACAGGGTGAGGCTGCCCGCCGCATGTTGCCGATGGCGCCGATCGTCTCGGCCCGTTCGTTTGCCGAGCGTGCCTGGCCGTATATGCTCGCGTGGTCCGACCTGGGGCTTAACGGCAAGGAGCGTATGACGGTCGATTCGCTGGCGCGCGCCGAGGTGCGCCGTTTTGCTGACGAGGATACGAGCGAGCGCGTGCGAAACGAGATGATGGGCGTGCTGGGCGAGCTACTGGGTATTTCGCCCGAGCAAATGGAGGAGCTGCGCTCTGAGGACGGTCAGCGTCGTTTACACGAGGGAATGAAAAAGTTCGAGGGCGAGGTTCAGGACGCCATCGATAAGATGATGGGCGGCCAGGGTGGCCCGCAGGGTGGGCCCCAGGGTGGCCCGATGCCGCACCCGCCAGTAGATCCGAGGCAGTTCCCCTTTTTCTCGCAGAACTAACTATGGGATAGGATTCGCTTCCAACCCCGATACTTCAACTAAGCATCTTGGCCCCGTTGTGTTATTCTAGAACAGACGTTCGTGAATGATGCGCGGGGCCTTGCTTTGTGCTGTGCTGGTGACGAGGGGAGGTTGGCTTGGTCATTTTGGGTATCGACCCCGGTTTGGCCCATACGGGTTGGGGGATTATCGAGGAACGGCGTGGCGAGGTTCGCTGCCGTGCCTATGGCTGCATCGAGACCAGTGCCGGAAGTCCGCTCGCGGTGCGCCTGTCGCATATCGCCCGCGACCTCAAGGGCGTTGTCGAACGCTATCGTCCCGATACCGCTGCTATCGAGAGCATTTACTTTGGCGCCAACGTTCGCTCGGCCATCCCTACGGCGCATGCCCGCGGTGCTGCACTCGTAGCGCTTTCGGAATGCGCGCTCGAGATTGGCGAGTACACGCCCATGCAGATCAAACAGGCTGTGGTGGGCACCGGCGCCGCGGACAAGCGGCAGGTCGCCTATATGGTACGCACGCTAACACAGCTCGACCACGACCCGCATCCCGACCATGCCGCCGATGCCCTGGCCTGCGCCATCTGCCACGTAAACCTCAGCCGCACCCGCGCCCTCACCGGTGGCGAGTTCTATCAACAGAGAGGAACCGGATACTGATGATTTCCCAGCTCCACGGAACGCTTGTCGAGTCCACGATGAACTCGGCTGTCGTCGATGTGTCGGGCGTTGGCTTTGAACTCGGCATCTCGGGCAGCACTGCGGCAACGTTGCCGACGCCCGGCGGCGAGGTCCGTCTCTACACGCGTATGCAGGTGCGCGAGGACGCCATGACACTTTTCGGTTTTTCCTCAAAGGATGAGCGCACGATGTTCGACCGGCTCGTGTCCGTTTCGGGCGTTGGCCCGCGCCTGGCGCTCGCCGTGCTTTCCACCTATACCGTGGGGCAGCTATATTCGCTGGTGATGGCCGAGGACGACAAGGGCATGGCCAAGGTACCCGGTGTGGGCAAAAAGACAGCTCAGCGCCTGATCCTGGAACTCAAGAGCACCTTTGCCAAGGATATGGGCTTTGTGCCGGTCGACGTGATTCCCGGCCAGGTTGCGATGCCCGTGCCCGCTGCTGCTCCCTCGGCCATCGATGATGCCCGTGCGGCGCTCCTTTCCATGGGCTTTAGCCCGCAGGAGACCGATGTTGCCCTGAGCGGGTATGATGGGCAGAATATGCGTGTCGAGGATCTGCTCGGCGCGGCGCTTAAGCGACTCGGAATGGATGCGTGATGTGGGAAGCCGATGACTCTCAGGACCTGTGGGCGACGCCCGGCAACTCGCCGGCGGCATCCATGGCGCACGGCGAGCGCATGGTGGGCTCGGAGCTGACGGCCGAGGACCTCGATGTCGACCGCACTTTGCGCCCCCAGCGCCTGGACGATTACTGTGGCCAGGAGCACATCAAGCAGAGCCTGCGCGTGTTGATCGAAGCGGCGCAGAGCCGTGGCGAGACGCTCGACCACGTGATTTTCTCGGGTCCTCCGGGCCTGGGCAAGACCACGCTGGCCACCGTTATCGCCAACGAGCTGGGCGCTCAGATCAAGACCACGAGTGGCCCTGCCATCGCGCGCACGGGCGACCTGGCGGCCATCCTTACTAACTTGCAGCCGGGTGATGTGCTGTTTATCGACGAGATCCACCGCCTCAACCGTTCGGTCGAGGAGGTCCTGTACCCCGCGATGGAGGACTTTGCCCTCGATATCGTGATTGGCAAGGGTCCGGCGGCGCGCTCGATTCGCCTGGATATTCCCAAATTTACGCTGGTAGCGGCAACGACCCGCTCAGGCATGTTGACAGGCCCGTTGCGCGACCGCTTTGGCATTTCATATCGCCTGGATTACTACACGGTCGAGGAGCTCGCGCAGATTGTGACGCGCTCGGCGACTATCCTGGGCGTGACGATCGATCATCCCAGTGCACTCGAGATCGGCTCGCGTTCGCGCGGTACGCCACGTCTTGCCAACCGCCTGCTCAAGCGCGTGCGCGACTATGCACAGGTGCGCGGCAACGGTCCCATTGAGCTCGATATCTGCCGTCAGGCGCTCGAGTTCTTTGAGATCGACGAGCTCGGTCTGGACTGGATGGATATTCGTATCTTGGAGACGCTTGCCAAGACGTTCTCCGGTCGTGCCGTGGGACTTACGACCCTTGCCAGCGCGGTGGGCGAGGACCCGGGCACGCTCGAGGATGTCTATGAGCCCTATTTGCTGCAGTGCGGGTTGATGATTCGTACGCCGCAGGGCCGTCAGGCAACCCTTCGCACCTTTGAGCACCTGGGGATTGAACCTACCGTTTAGGGCGCTTTGTTTTGGCGGGCTGTTGGACTATCGCTGGGCATCGGGTAAACATATCGCCGTTCATCGGTTATGGGCGTTTTACTATTGCGCGCCCGTGCTATGCTGAATTGGTCTTTTTCTCATTCGGTAACGAAAGGACCGCCCATGCCTACTGACATCGAAATCGCACGTTCTGTCACGCCACTGCCTATTACCGAGGTGGCCAAGAACGCCGGCGTCGACGTTAAGCACCTGATTCCGTACGGCTTCGACAAGGCTAAGGTCGACTATTCACTGCTCAACGAGCCGACTGATCACCAGGCCAAGCTTGTCCTCGTGACCGCCATCAACCCCACGCCTGCGGGCGAGGGCAAGACCACCACGACCATCGGTCTGGCCGATGGCCTGCGTCGTCGCGGCGTCAAGAGTGCCGTGGCCCTGCGCGAGCCTTCGCTCGGCCCCGTCTTTGGCGTTAAGGGCGGTGCTGCCGGCGGCGGCTGGGCTCAGGTCATCCCCATGGAGGATATCAACCTGCACTTTACCGGCGACTTCCACGCTATCGGTGCCGCCAATAACCTGCTGGCCGCCATGCTTGATAACCACATCCAGCAGGGCAATCAACTCGGTATTGACGTTAAGCGCATCACTTGGAAGCGCGTCGTCGATATGAACGACCGTCAGCTGCGCCACGTCATCGACGGCATTGGCGGTAAGGCCCAGGGCGTGCCGCGCGAGGACGGCTTCGATATCACCGTTGCCTCCGAGGTCATGGCGATCCTGTGCCTGTCCACGAGCATCAGCGATCTTAAGGAGCGCTTGGGCGAGATCGTTGTCGGCTATAGCTATGCCGGCGAGCCCGTCCGCGCCCGCGACCTTAAGGCCCAGGGAGCTATGGCCGCACTGCTCAAGGATGCGCTCAAGCCCAATCTGGTGCAGACGCTCGAGGGCACGCCCGCGTTTGTCCACGGCGGTCCCTTCGCCAATATCGCCCACGGCTGCAACTCCATCATGGCCACGCGTATGGCTATGCGTTTTGGCGATGTCGCCATTACCGAGGCGGGCTTTGGTGCCGACCTGGGTGCCGAGAAATTCCTGGACATCAAGTGCCGCATGACGGGCGTTCGTCCCAACGCCGTCGTGGTCGTCGCCACCGCTCGCGCGTTGAAGTACAACGGTGGCGTCGCCAAGGCCGACCTCAACGAGGAGAACCTCGAGGCACTCAAGGCTGGCATGCCCAACCTGCTGCGTCACGTCGACAACATCCAGAACGTTTATGGCCTGCCCTGCGTGGTCGCCATCAACCGCTTCCCGACGGACACCGAGGCCGAGCTTGCGCTCATCGAGTCCGAGTGCCAGAAACTCGGCGTCAACGTTAAGCTTTCCGAGGTCTGGGCCAAGGGCGGCGAGGGCGCGCTCGAGCTTGCCGATGAGGTCATGCGTCTGATTGAGCAGCCGAGCGAGCTCAAGTTTGCCTATGAGGACGGCGCTGATGTCGCTGATGCCCTCGAGGCCGTTGCCACCAAGGTCTACCGCGCCGACGGCGTTGACTTTACGCCGGCCGCCAAGCGCCAGCTCGCCGAGCTGCGCGAGAATGGCTTTGGCAACCTTCCGGTGTGCGTCGCCAAGACGCAGTACAGCTTTAGCGACAACGCCAAGGCCCTGGGCGCTCCCGAGAACTTCCGCATCATGGTGCGTGAGCTCAAGGTTTCCGCCGGTGCCCACTTTGTGGTCGCACTGACTGGCAGCGTTCTGACCATGCCGGGTCTGCCCAAGGTGCCCGCGGCCGAAAACATCGACGTCGACAACGACGGCAACATCACCGGCCTGTTCTAAGTCTGCTGTCCATAGCTGCTTCTCCGCCCCGCCGTGCCCACAAGGCCCGGCGGGGCTTTTTGATCCTTAGGCCCGCGCGTGTCTTGTAGATACCGACGGACTCTGCCCATCATAGGCTTTTGCGCTGGTAGAATGCATGGATAACTTGATACTTACAGGCGACGGAAAGGAATCGTTGCATGGATCAGGACAAGACAACCGTGATGGGCGGCTACGGTTCCGCGCAGGCTGGCGATAGCGCCGATGCGACCCGCGTTGTTCCCAACCCCGGTTATGTCGACCCCGCCGCGACGCAGCCTTCTGCCGAGCCCACACGAGTTATGGGCTATGGCGACGCGGCGCAGGACCCTTACGCTGCATCTTTGCAAAGCCCCTATGGCAACGCGGCGGCAGACCCGTTTGATTACGCGCCGCAGGATTCTTATGCCGCCTCGACGCCGAATCCCTATGATGACCTGCCGCAGAATCCCATTCCGCAGCCTCAGCAGACGACGTATATGCCTCGCACGGCGCAGCCTCGCTACGAGTCGCGCGAGCCGTATCGCGAGTACCCCAAGTCGATTCCGCAATATGGCGAGGACGAGGAAGAGACGCCGTCGCGTTCGTCGAGCGTGATTAAGAAGATCCTCATCGTGCTGGCGATCTTCTTTGCGCTGTCGGTGGTGTTTGCCATCGTGGCGGGCATGCTCAACAAGCGAGGGAGTGCAACGGCCGATACCGCTGCCGAGCAAACCGAGT
>CAJMSV010000029.1 GCA_905216175.1 uncultured bacterium
CATGACGAGCTAATGAACGCTCTCGCAGATGATGGCGTTGAGTTCTACCCGTTTAGGCGTGGCAACGACTTCTATCATCACTATCGTGAGGACATCGCGCTTTTTGCGGAGATGGGCCTCAAGCTGTTCCGCACCTCTATTTGCTGGAGCCGAATCTATCCTAACGGAGATGACCTTGAGCCTAACCGCGAAGGCATCGAGTGGTATCGAAGCATGCTGGGTGAGTGCAAAAAGCACGGCATTAAGACCTTCGTCACCATGCTCCACTATGACATCCCGGTAAATCTTGTCACCACATATGGGGGATGGAAGAATCGCAAGACGATTGACTTCTTCGCCCGCTATGTCGAGACAATCGTTACGGAATTGGGCGATCTGGTCGATTTCTGGCTGCCTTTTAACGAGTTCAATGCAGCGCGTTTTTCGCCTTGGGACGGGGTCTGTCTGGTCAAAGACGAAGAGGGGGAGAACTTCGATCGAGCCATCTTCCAGTGCCTGCACCATGAGTTCGTTGCCAATGCGCGTGCCGTCGAGATTGTCCATCGTCTTTCGCCCGATACTCCCGTTGGCGGCATGATCGCTCGATTCTGTACGTATCCCGCCACCTGCCGTCCCGAAGATAACATGCAGGCTATTCACGACGACCAGTATTCCAACTGGTTCTATACGGACGTGATGGCTCGCGGAAAATACCCCGCTTATATGAATCGCTATTTCGATGCGTGCGATATCGAGATTCAAATGGAACCGGGCGATGAAGAGCTCATCGCTCGCAACACGGTCGACTTCCTGGCCTTCTCGTACTACTTTTCCCAGGTATCCACCTGCGATCAGGGATGGGAGAAGACTGCGGGCAATCTGGTCATGGCAAACAAGAACCCTTATCTCGAGACGAGTGAGTGGGGCTGGCAGCTCGATCCCATTGGCCTGAGGGTTACCCTTAACCAGATGTATGACCGCTATGGGCTGCCTCTGTATATCGCCGAGAACGGCCTCGGTACATCTGACGTGGTCGAGGAGGATGGCAGCATCCACGACGAGTATCGAATCGATTATTTGCGCCAGCACATAAAGTGCCTTAAAGAGGCGGTGATCGATGGCGTTGACGTGCGCGGATATATGATCTGGGGATTCATTGACCTTGTTGCCTGCGGTCCTCTTACGATGGACAAGCGCTACGGGCTTATCTATGTCGATCTGGATAATTGCGGCCACGGCACTGCGAAGCGCTTGCGTAAAGACTCTTTCTATTGGTACCAGAAATGCATCGCCACCAATGGCGAAGACCTTGGGTAGGAGTGATTGTTATGGCAGACAAGAAGGAACTGGCCGCTCGTGTCCTCGAGCTCGTGGGCGGCGCCGATAACGTTGTTATGGCAACGCACTGCATTACAAGGCTGAGGTTCAACCTGAAGGACGATAGCAAGGCAGACCTGGAGGCCCTTAAGACGCTTGACGGCGCCTTGGGCGCGCAGGTTAAAGACGGGCAGTGGCAGGTTATCATCGGCGCCAGCGTGGGGTCGGTATATGACGAATTGGAGCCCATGCTTGGCGACAGGATGGGTGGCGAGGTCTCCGCCGACGCCGAGCAGCCTGAGCTCCAAAAAGGTTCGGCTCGCGTATTCGATATCATCACCGGCATCTTCTCCGCTATCATTCCCGCACTGGTGGCGGGAGGCATCGTAAAGGGCATCCTGGCTGCTATCGCGGCTTTTGGAATCGACACGGGTGCCGGCGACTTTGCGATATTCAATATGATTTCGGATATCCCGTTCTACTTCTTGCCGTTTTTGCTGGCAATGTCTACAGCTGATAAGTTCCGAGTCAACCGTTCGCTTGCGCTTTGTGTTGCCGGATCGCTGATGTACCCGACTATTGTCAACGCTGTCGGTACGGGCGAGACGCCTCTTGCGTTGTTCGGTTTTACGGTGCCGATTTTTAGCTACGCCGATTCCGTGTTCCCGGTCATCTTTGGCGTCATTGGCTTGTCTTTTGTATATCGCGCAATCGACAAAGTCGTGCCGGATCTCTTTAAGCTCGTTGTCGTTCCGGCGCTCTCCCTTGCTATCGTGATTCTGGTCAACCTGTTTGTGCTCGCCCCGATTGGTGCCTGGTGCGGTCTTGGTCTTGCCAACGGTATCGTTTGGCTATTCTCGACGTTAGGTCCCGTTGCCGGTTTTCTGCTGGGCTTCTTTATGCCGCTTATCGTGCTCTTTGGCATGCACCAGTCGACGAGCCCCATCCAGATTTCCAATATCGCAACGCTGGGGTATGACTATCTGCTCCCGATCTCTTTCTGCCATAACCTCGCCGAAAGCGGTGCGTCTTTTGGTGCAGCTCTGCGCATGACCGACGAAAAGCTCAAGTCCGCTGCAATGACGTGCGCCTTCTCAGCATTTATGGGAATTTCCGAGCCCGCCTTGTTTACCGTTCAGGTTCCTAACAGGACTCCGCTTATCGCTGCGATGATTGCGGATGGCATTGGCGGCGCGCTCACCGTTGTTCTGGGCGCTAAGTGCTTCGGCTTTGTTATGCCTGGCATTACCTCGTTGCCCGTTTATGCCGATCCAAGCGGCAATCCCATGAACCTGATCATGATTGTCGTCTGCATCGCTTTGACTTGGGTTATCTCTGCGGCGCTCTCGTTTGCGCTCTATGGTCGTTTCGACAAAAAGTAACAACGTCTTGAGATAGACAATATTAATCGGCCGCTCGCCGGGGAATCGTTCTGCGACGCCCCGGCGAGCGGCATTTTATTGGTGGGGCGTGTCGTGTCGCCAACGGCGGCATGCCGCCTCGCCGCGCTAGTTGCGACGCCCGCCTGCGTTGGCGCCCTGTCGTCCCTGCGCCGCGCGGTTGCGGCCCGCGGTGTTCTGCGCTCGCGACATGCCGCCGTGGCCCTTGCTGCCTTTGGGTCCCTTGCCGGCGGCGCCACCGTGTGGCTTGCCGCCCTTCTTGCCGGTGCCATGCCCACCGCCAGCAGATGTCTCGCCCGGGCGTGGCGGCACGGGGCGAATCAGGCAATGCTTGGTGTAGCCGATCAGGTCGCGACGGCCAGCCTTTTCCAGCGCCTCGCGTACCAGCTTGTAGTTCTCGGGCTTGCGATACTGGATGAGCGCGCGCTGCATGGCCTTTTCGTGCGGGTCGCGCGCCACATAGATCGGCTCCATGGTGCGCGGGTCCACGCCGGTGTAGTACATGCACGTCGACATGGTGGACGGGGTGGGGTAGAAGTCCTGCACCTGTTCGGGCATGTAGCCCATGTCGCGCACGGCTTCGGCAAGGTCCACGGCTTCCTTCATGGTCGAGCCGGGGTGGCTCGAGATTAGATACGGCACCACGTACTGCTTGAGTCCGTATTCGCGGTTCAAGCGTTCAAATTTGCGGCAGAACGCGTCGTAGACGGCTCGGCTCGGCTTGCCCATCACTGACAGCACCGCATCGCTCACGTGCTCGGGCGCTACGCGCAGCTGGCCTGAGACATGATGCTCCAGCAGCTCGCGCAAAAACTCGTCCGAGGCATCGGCCATGGTGTAGTCAAAACGGATGCCGCTGCGCACGAAGACCTTTTTGACGCCCGGCAGCTGGCGCAGGTCGCGCAGCAGCTGCGTGTAGCCGCTCTCGTCGACCACCATGTTCTTGCATACGCTCGGCCACAGGCAGCGCTTGTTCTTGCACACGCCGTGCTTGAGCTGCTTGTCGCAGGCAGGACGGCTAAAGTTGGCCGTCGGTCCTCCCACGTCGTTGATGTAGCCCTTAAACTCGGGATCGCGCGTGAGCAGCTCGGCCTCGCGCATAATCGAGTCGTGGCTGCGCATCTGCAGCACGCGGCCCTGGTGGAAGGTGAGCGCGCAAAACGAGCACTCGCCAAAACAGCCGCGGTTGGAGCTAATGGAAAACTTGATCTCGGCAAAGGCCGGCACGCCGCCCGCTGCGTCGTAGTCGGGATGCCAATCGCGTGCGTAGGGGAGTTCGGCCACCTCGTCCATCTCGTCGGTGGTGAGTGTTGCCGACGGCGGGTTCTGCACCACATAGACGCTGTTGGGGTAGGGCTCTACCAGACGATGTCCGGTGATGGGGTCCATGTTCTGCTGCTGCACGTTAAAGCTGCGCGCGTAGTTGAGCTTGTCGGCGGCAAGGTCGTCCCAGCTGGGCAGCAGGTCGTAGTCGTAGACCTCGTCGAGCGAACTCGTGCGGTAAACGGTGCCGTTGATATAGGTGATCTGATCGACGGGCAGCCCCGCGTCGAGCGCGTCGGCGATCTCGACAATCGCGTGCTCGCCCATGCCGTAGATGAGGATGTCGGCGCCCGAGTCGAGCAGCACCGAGCGCTTGAGCTTATCCTGCCAGTAGTCGTAGTGGGCCAGGCGGCGCAGGCTCGCCTCGATGCCGCCGATGATGATGGGGGCGTCCTTGAACGTCTGACGGATGAGATTGCCGTAGACCGTGACGGCACGGTTGGGGCGGTGACCTTCCTCGCCGCCGGGGGTATAGGCGTCGGTGTGGCGGCGGTGCTTGGTCACCGAATAGTGGTTGACCATGGAGTCCATGTTGCCGGCACTGACCAAAAAGCCCAGGCGCGGCTCACCGAGCACGCTGATGCTGGCGGGATCGGTCCAGTCGGGTTGGCAGATGATGCCCACTTTGTAGCCGTGCGCGTCGAGTACGCGGCTGATGATGGCCATACCAAAGCTGGGGTGGTCCACGTAGGCGTCGCCGCAGATGTAGACGAAGTCACACTGGTCCCAACCGCGCGCGTCCATATCGGCGCGGCTGACGGGGAGGAACTTATCGCGGCCCGGGCGCCAGGGACGGGCGGGCGCTGCCGGGGTATGAGCGGCGTGGCCGCCCTGGGCCTTGCCGCCGCGCTTTTGCTGCTGGCCCTGTTTGCCCTGCTGACTGCGCTGGTTATTCTGAGCGTGCTGAGGCTTTTTTGCCACGATCCCTCCCGGTGTTTGTATGCTGCACGTAATTGTAACCAGTCTTTTTGGGACGGGGCTAAAAAGACTGGTTGAGTACATGGGCTGGCGGATCGGCGTGTCGATGCGGGTGCCGTTTGTTTCCAGACTGTGTATCCCCGTGTCGAAGGAGCCGTCTCGCGCGCACGCCATGTTGTCAATGGGTTACAGTATGAACGGCGGCTATGTTTCCGCCAACGCACGAGAGGGTCGTCAACAAGGAGGATGCACGACGATGCAGCGTGCCAAACAGATATCGGAGTCTATTGAGCTGGGCATCATCTTGGCGCTCGCCGGTGGCTTTATGGACGTTTATTCGTACATTGGGCGCGACCATGTTTTCGCCAACGCGCAGACGGGCAACATCTTGTTGGTGGGCGTGAGCATCTCGGAGGGCAACTGGGCACTTGCGGGGCGCTACTTCTTCCCTGTGGTGTCGTTTGCCGTGGGCATTATGCTTGCCGACCTGGTACACGAGCGGTTTGGCAGCGTGATCCACTGGCGTCAGGTGACGGTGTTCTTTGAAGCCGTCATCTTGTTGGGCGTGAGCTTTATCCCCGGTGGCGGTTACAACCTGCTCGCCAACTGCCTCACCTCGTTTGCCTGTGGCATGCAGGTCGAGAGCTTCCGCAAGATCCACGGTCACGGCATCGCTACGACCATGTGCATCGGTAACCTGCGCAATGCGCTGCAAAACGTGGACGATTACATCATCACCCACAAGCGCGGCTTTTTGGAAAACGGCGTGCTGTACTTTGGCGTGATCTTTACCTTTGTGTTTGGTGCCGTGCTGGGCAACTGGTGTATTGAGCGTATGGGCCTGCACTCCATTGCGGTGGCGAGCGTGTTGCTGTTTGTCGCGTTTGCCATCATGTTCATCGACCGCGAGCGCGACTTGCGCTTACGTTGGAAGGTTGCGGCCGAGGCTTGGAAAGAGGGCTGCCGAAAGTAACCGAATGCGGCAAAGGGACTGTCCCTTTGCCGCAATATTTTTCATCGTCTGTTGAAACGCTTTAACAATTTTGATGTTCTCACGCGTTTTTCGTTTCAAAAGCGTTAGGATGGGACTCATAGCGTGGGGCGTAATGGGTGCCCCGCACACGATGGGAGGCTATCAATGGCTAATCGTTTCGTTCTCAATACCATCTCTTATCATGGTTCCGGCGCCATCAAGGAGATCCCCGGCGAGCTCCAGCGTCGCGGCTACAAGAAGATCTTCGTCTGCTCCGATCCCGATCTGGTCAAGTTTGGCGTTACCGCTAAGGTGACCGACGAGCTCGACGCCGCCGGCATCGCTTGGAGCCTCTACTCCGAGATCAAGCCCAACCCCACGATCCAGAACGTCAAGGACGGCGTCGAGGCCTTCAAGGCCGCCGAGGCTGACGCCATCGCGACCATCGGCGGCGGCTCCTCCATGGACACCGCCAAGGCCATCGGCATCATCATCAACAACCCCGAGTTCGCTGATGTCCGCAGCCTCGAGGGCGTTGCTCCGACCAAGAATCACGCCGTGTTTACCATCGCCGTGCCGACGACTGCCGGTACCGCTGCCGAGGTGACCATCAACTACGTCATCACCGACCCCGAGAAGGTCCGCAAGTTCGTGTGCGTCGACACCAACGACGCCCCCGAGGTCGCCGTCGTCGACCCCGACATGATGGCTTCCATGCCCGCCGGCCTGACCGCTTCCACTGGTATGGACGCTCTGACCCACGCCATCGAGGGCTACACCACCAAGGGTGCTTGGGAGCTCTCTGACATGTTCCACTTTGAGGCTATTAAGCTGATCAGCGAGAACCTGCGTGACTCCGTCGCCGAGGCCAAGTCCGGTCAGCCCGGCTCCGGCCGCGAGGGCATGGCCCTTGGCCAGTATGTCGCCGGCATGGGCTTCTCCAACGTTGGCCTGGGCATCGACCACGCCATGGCTCACACCCTGTCTGCTCACTACGACACCCCGCACGGCGTCGCTTGCGCCATGCTGCTGCCGATTGCCATGGAGTTCAACAAGCCGGTTTGCGCTGAGCGCCTGGCCAAGGTTGCCGTTGCCATGGGTGTTGACACCACGGGCATGAGCACCGACGAGGCTGCCGACGCCGCTATCGCCGCCGTCAAGCAGCTTTCCGCCGACGTGAACATCCCGCACGTCTGCGAGGCCATGAAGGCTGACGAGATCGAGGTCCTGGCCAAGGACGCCATGGCCGACGCCTGCTTCCCGGGTAACCCGCGCGAGGCAACGCTCGACGACGTCATCGAGCTCTTCAAGAAGATTTGCCCGGCTGCCTAGCTCAGTTTGGTGGTCCTTCGCCCGTAAGTGTATGGTCTTTTGACTTGCCGCTGGCCCCGCCGTGCTACGCACGGCGGGGCGTTTTGTGCTGCGTCGTTGCCCTGAGACGGACGAAACCAAGGCGTACTGCCCGCTGCGGATAGGTGGTGCACTTCCCTGCGTGCATTTTTGGGAGTATTCAGCAAGCTCTTAAAAATGCATAACGTTGTGAATGGGCGGTAGTGACCCGCAGGCGCCCATCGACAGCCATTGTGGGCGGGCTATCGATGAGTGGGGGGTTGTTACTGAGTTTCTGCTTTGCGACGACCTGCAACACTGCTGTAACCGCGTCGTTTTGTCGTTTGTGATGGGGCCGTTGGAGCCCACGGTGCTGAATACTCCGTTTTTTGCACGGTCCAAGGTGGGGCACCCTGAGACGAAGCAAAAAGATGCCTCATTTCTATGCAAATACCGTTAGGATTTATGCAAGATTGAGATTGTAAACCGTGCACGTGCACAAAACCGGTGCGGGGACGTCTGGAGACGGCTCGGCTCCTGGGGCATTGCACGTGCAGAACGGCTAAAATCGGGACTCGGTCTTAGTTTTACTTGGAAGGATGCATATGACTTCTAATATTGATGCTTCTCTAGAGGAGACGCTCTCCTATATCGCAGGACAGCTTAAGACGCTGACTTCTATTGCTTCGCCTACGGGCTATACCCGTGCGGCGACTGATTATCTGATGGAGACCCTGCGCGATATGGGCTTTGGGCCTGAGCGCTCCAATAAGGGCAACGTGCTGGTTGAGCTTGGCGGTGAGGGCGAGCCGCTCGTATTGGCGAGCCATGTCGATACCCTGGGCGCCATGGTGCGCTCCATTAAGGACAATGGTCGCCTGCGCCCCACGACACTCGGCGGGCATCAGTGGTCTACGGCCGATGGCGAGAACTGCACCGTTTATACGCGCGATGGCAATGTCTACACGGGTGTGGTCCTCAATACTGAGCCTTCGGCGCACGTGGCCGATGAGCCGGTCAAGACCATCGAGAAGAACATGGAAATCCTGCTCGACGAGAACGTTGACAGCAAGGACGATGTGCTCGAGCTGGGTATTCAAACCGGCGACATCATCGCTATGGATCCGCGCACCACGGTGACGGAGAGCGGCTACATCAAGAGTCGCTTCCTTGACGACAAGCTGTCCGCGTCGATTCTGCTGGGTTTGGCCCGCGCCGTCGCCGAAGGCGAGGTAACGCTTTCGCGCAAGGTTTCGTTGCTCTTTACGGTGTACGAGGAGGTCGGCCACGGCGGTGCCTTTGTGCCGGCCGACACGCGCGAGATGATCAGCGTGGACATGGGCTGCGTGGGCGACGACCTGGGCTGCACCGAGCGCATGGTGTCGATTTGCGCCAAGGATTCGGGTGGCCCCTACAACTACGATCTGGTGACCACGCTGTCCAATATCGCGCGCGAGCTTGAACTCGACTACGCCATCGACGTGTACCCGCATTACGGTTCGGACGTCGAGGCCACGCTCTCGGCCGGCTACGACATTCGCCATGGTCTGATCGGCCCCGGCGTGTACGCGAGCCACAACTACGAGCGCAGCCACATGGACGGCGTTCGCAACACCTACGAGCTCGTCCGCGCCTACGTGCAGCGCTAGGGGAGTAGCTTGCGACTCGGCTGACCAATCGCTAAGGCCCGATTTCTCGGGCCTTTTTTCGCTTTGGGTTGTTTAGTATTATGATATATGTAATCTATTAACTAAACGTTTAAATTACTTAACGAGGTGATGCGGTGTATGGATACGTCTGAGTACTTGTCTATGGGTGATGCTGCCCGCCTGCTGGGCGTTACGAAAGCCCGCATATCGCAACTTGCCTCATCGGGAACGCTCGCGTGCGATATTGTGGGCGGACGGAAGATGGTCGAGTACAATTCCGCGGTCGCTTATCAAAAGGTTCGCAAACGTGGACGCCGTCCTGCGGCCGATGTGGGGCGCAAGTTTACGCTGATGTCCGCCGATTACGAGGTTGCGCGTGTCTCATTTGATCCGACGCGCGAGTTTCCCTTCGAAATCGCCGAGGTACTCGATGCACAGAGGATGCCGTTTGGCACGTGCTCGAGCTCTTCTCCTACGGTGAATAAACGGGAGCTCAACGTGTGGTGGAGCCATCGGTCGGTGCCCGATGTTCGCCCCGGACTCGTCTCGCGCTATCGCGAACTGGGAATTGCCGGTGGCATCGAGGTTTCGGTTCGGTGCCTGGGCCTCTCGCTTTCTGATTGTTATTGGCTGCGGCCGGCCGATTGCGCCGAACTCAAATGGCGAAACATCAATTACTTTGAGAACGAGTTTGAGCGATCGGCGCCCGAAGAGCGTTCGGGTTGGCTGGAAGGCATCGGTCTTAAAAATCCGGATAACACGTCCGAGGGCGAGCTCCCTAAATCGTGGATGATCCGCAACGGCATTCGCGTTTTGGCTAAAGGTTGCGGGATGGACGATCAGCGTCCCTTTAACGAGGCGGTTGCAACGGACCTGTACCGTCGTTTGCTGTCCCAAGGTGAGTATGTTCCTTATACGGTTGAGCGGATGTTCGATGGCCCTGTGTGTCTGTGCGACGACTTTCTTGACGGCCGCGAGGAATACGTTCCGGCTATTTACGTTAAGGGCGCCCTTGGCGGCCAGCGGGGAAACTCGACATACGATCGATACTGTCGCTACCTTGGCAAGCATGGTGCCGATGAGGCCGCTGTGAGAAGGTCTATGTCGCAGATGATTGTCTGCGATGCCCTTTTGGCCAACGGCGACCGCCATTGGCGAAACTTCGGCATCATCCGCAATGTCGACACCCTGGAGATAAGGCCTGCTCCGCTGTTCGATAGCGGCAACTGCCTGTGGTACAACGTACCAACTGCCGTGCTCGCAGCTGGGGAGTTTGGGTTTTCCGCTAAGCCGTTTGGGCCCGACCCTTCCGTCCAGCTGGCGCTTGCGGACTCGCTCGATTGGTTCGATTCATCACGACTCAACGGATTTGTTGATGATGCGATTGAGATTCTTTCGCAGAGCGAATGGGCGACGGCGGAGGGTCGACTCGTGTCCATTCGCCGCGGCCTGGAGCGTCGCGTTATCGAGGTGAATGCCGCTGTTGAAGTACTTCGACACGTGCGGCGATAATCCCGCGGCTACTTAAGTGCGCCGGTCACCGTGCCGCCGCCGAGGACGACGTCGCCGCGGTAGACGACGACAGCCTGGCCGGGGGCGATGGCGCGCTGCGGCTCGGCAAAAGTCAGCAGCATTTGTCCGTCGGCGCCACGTGTAAGGGTTGCTGCCTGGTCCTTTTGACGGTAGCGGTATTTGGCGCCCACGTGAATGCCGCCGGCATCGCGCTCTGCCTCCATGCCGGCGGCAGGGGCGCTCCAGATCCACTCATCGGCCGTGAGCGCTGTGGCTGTCAGGTCCTCGGCCTCGCCCAGATGCACGGTGCTGCTGTCGGCGTCGACGCCCGTTACGTACACGGGATGCGCCATCGCGACGCCCAGGCCCTTGCGCTGACCGATGGTGTAGCGCAGCGCACCGTTGTGGCGCCCGACCACGCTGCCGTCGCGCCACACAATGTCGCCCGGTGCAGCGGGATGTCCGCAGCGGCGCTCGATATAGCCTGCATAGTCGCCATCCGCGATAAAGCAGATGTCCTCGCTTTCGGCCTTCTTGGCGTTGGTAAAGCCCTGCTCGGCGGCAATGCGGCGCACGTCGCGCTCTTTGTCCAGCCCAGCCAGCGGAAAGATCGTGTGCGCCAGGCGTTCCTGCGTAAGCGAATACAAAAAGTAACTCTGGTCCTTTTTGGGGTCCTCGCCGCGGTACAGCTGCCAGGTTCCGTCGGACGCCTGGCTCGTTTTGGCGTAGTGGCCCGTGGCGATGTAGTCGCAGCCCATATCCAGCGCCGCATCCAGCAATGCGCCAAACTTAATGTGGCGGTTGCAGATGATGCATGGGTTGGGCGTCAGCCCCTCCTGATAGGCGGTCACGAAGCGCTCGATAACGTTGCGGTCGAAGGCCTGCTGCAGGTCGAGCACATGGTGGGGTATCCCCAGGCGATCGGCGACGGCCTTTGCATCGGCGATGTCGCGGTCGACCTTACTCATGCCCGTGGCGGGGTCGGGTGTGGGGCAGGTGAGGCGCATGGTGGCGCCGACGCATTCGTAGCCCTGGCTTTTGAGCAGATACGCGGTCACGCTGGAATCGACGCCGCCGCTCATGGCGACGAGTACGCGCTTGTTGTGCATGGGGAGGTTCTCCTTGGTGGCATGTGGCCAAAAAAGAAAAGCGGCGCGGGAGGCTGGTTCCGCGCCGCAGACATTGTAGCAAGTTCGGACGTCTCGTGGGACACCCTGATTGGATGGGCTCAGACTGCCGGGAGAGAGAGGAGACCGGCTCGTCCGTGGGCTCAACCTATGGGCGACAGGCTCTAGTCCTGGAACAGTGCCGTGGACAGGTAGCGCTCACCGGTATCGGCGAGCAGGGCCACGATGGTCTTGCCCTCGTTCTCGGGGCGCTTGGCCAGCTGCAGCGCGGCCCACACGGCGGCGCCGGACGAAATGCCCACGAGCACGCCCTCCTTGTGGCCCACGGCGCGGCCGGTCGCAAAGGCGTCGTCGTTCTCGACGGGGATGATCTCGTCATAGACCTGGGTGTCGAGGACGTCGGGCACAAAGCCGGCACCGATGCCCTGGATCTTGTGCGGGCCGGCCTGGCCCATGGAGAGCACCGGGGAGGTGGCGGGCTCGACGGCGACGACCTTAATCTCGGGGTTCTGCTCCTTGAGGAACTCGCCCACGCCGGTCACGGTACCACCGGTGCCAACGCCGGCGACGAAGATGTCGACCTTGCCGTCGGTGTCGTCCCAGATCTCGGGGCCGGTCGTGGCCTTGTGAATGGCGGGGTTGGCGGGGTTCACAAACTGGCCGGCGATGATGCTGTTGGGCGTCTCCTTCTGCAGCTCCTCGGCCTTGGCGATAGCACCCTTCATACCCTTGGAGCCGTCGGTGAGCACGAGCTGCGCACCATATGCCTGCATCAGCTTGCGGCGCTCGACGGACATAGTCTCGGGCATGGTGATGATCACCTTGTAGCCGCGGGCGGCCGCCACCGAGGCGATGCCGACGCCGGTGTTGCCGCTCGTGGGCTCGATGATGGTATAGTCACCGCCGCGCACGAGCTTGCCTGCCTTCTCGGCCTCGTCAATCATGTTCTTGGCGACGCGGTCTTTAACGGATCCGGCGGGGTTGAAGTATTCCAGTTTGACGAGCACGCGAGCCTTGAGATCCTCGTCGGCCTCAAAGTGGGTGAGCTGCAGAAGCGGGGTGTGGCCGATAAGCTGATCGATGGACGTGTAAACCTTGCTCATGGTGAACCTCCAAAGTGTTCAAGTTGCTGGTTGCCGTGTGGTTTCACGGTGCGTGTAGCAGCTAAACCCATAAACCTTATAGGTTGTTCGTTTAGCTGTTGGCAAGCATAGTAGACACTAAAGCCTAGTAATGCAATAGGAAATAGAAGATTATTACGAGTCGATTAACCATCTTGACCGGAACGGGTATTTTCAAACCCATTTTTTCGGCTAGAATTTCAACGGACTAAAAGACCGAAAGGCAGCACTATATATGTTGGTTTCTACTAAGGGCAGGTACGCCCTGCGCGTTATGGTCGATCTGGCCGAGCACCAGGCGGCCGGTCGCATCCCGCTCAAAGAGATCGCGGCGCGACAGGGGATTTCCGAGAAATATCTCGAGAACATCTTGGCTACGCTCGTGCGCGCCAACATGCTTTCGGGCATGCGTGGCAAGGGCGGCGGCTATGTGCTCACGCGCCCGCCCGAGCAGTATACGGTGGGCGAGATCCTGCGCCTGACCGAGGGTAGTCTAGCGCCGGTCGCCTGCCTGGATGGCGACTGCAAGGGTTGCTCGCGATCTGATGAGTGCCCCACGCTCGACGTGTGGAAGAACCTGGACAAGCTCATCAACGACTACCTCGACGGTGTGACGCTCGACCAGCTCGTCGCCCCCAGCGAAGGCTACGACTACGTCATCTAACCCACACCTGCCATTTGGGGACGGGGTGGAAATGGTAGATTTTCTTGCCCTCTGAGGATTGACAAATAAGAAGGCCGCCCATTTTTGCGATGGGCGGCCTTCGTTTTGAGCTGTTGAGACGGACACGGTCGGAATGGCCGTTTTAGTCCTCGGCAAGACTATCGAGGATGCTGCGCATGATGGACACTAGGATGCTGCCCATAAAGGCTGAGCCAAAGCCGGCGATGGAGATGCCGACGCCCAACAGGTTGACCGACAGGTAGCTGGCGAGCTCCAGCATAAAGCTGTTGAGCACGAGCTGGAAAATGCCGAGCGTGATGATCGTGAGCGGCAGCGAGATGACCGTGAGGAACGGTTTGACGAACGAATCGACGATGTTGAGGAACAGTCCCACAAAGGCAAAGCAGACCCAGGCCTCGGCAAAGCCGAAAGGTTGGATACCGGGGACGAGGAACGTGGCGATTGCGATGGCGATCGAGGTGAAGAGCCAGTTAAGCATAAAGCGCATGGCGTGAATCCTTTCTTGCGCCGGGGATGCTGGCGTCGCGTGAAGCGGCTTGCGGCGGCGACTTGGATGGTTGCGCGGGCGCGCCGCGGTGTTTGGGCGCCCATTGTCTCAAATATTCGTGGAGCTTACGTGCGCATTCGGTTTCTAAACGGCGTTCGTCCTGAAAAACGTGCCGCTGACAGAGAGTCTTGTCACTTTAGTTTGGTGGTGTGCTACACTGCTACGGGCAAATGGCCCATGCATAGTTTTATTGCATATTTACGGGCGAACGATGCCCGATGTCAGTATCAACTTCGATGCCTTTTGGCGGGTTTGGCGGTGATCGATGAATATCGAGAACATGTTTGACAAGCCTGATGTCAAGCAGCTGGTCCACGCATTTAGTCTTTTGGACGACGAGAACGATATCCAAGCTTTTTTGACCGATATCTGCACGCCGCGCGAGATCTGCGATCTTTCTCAGCGCCTGCAGGTCGCGCGTTATCTGGACGAGGGCGAGCCCTATGTTGAGGTTCAAGCCCGCACCGGCGCTTCGTCCACCACGGTGAGCCGCGTGTCCAAGGCGCTCAACGGCGAGTACGGTGGCTATCGCAAGATCCTCATCAAACTGGAGGATGGCGAGTAGGCCAGCGGCAAAAACGAATTGCGCAGAACCGTCCCTTCGGGGGCGGTTTTTTGATCCCTCGGGGACGGAGGAAATCTGTTGGCGTGGGGCAAATCTGTCCGCATGGGCGGGTAGGATGGATGCATTGATTATTGCGAACGGTTTGAGTGGAGGACCATGCCTGTTCGAATCTATACCACCAATACCGGTACGGACTTGAGCGATGCCGAGGCGTCGTTGCTCGCCGACCTGGTTGCCCGCCACGGGCGTGCTGTATTGCTGGCGCCCTCGTTTGCCGAGCTCGACGTGTGCCGTCACGATGCTGCGGTTGCTGGCGCCTCGCTGGGCGTTGACTACAAAACCCCAGCGTCGTGGCTTCGTTCGCTGTGGGAGCTTATGGGCGATGGCCGCAGCTTCGTCGACAACATGCAGCGCCAGATGCTGTTCTCGGACATGATCGCCCGTCGCGACGATGCCGACCTGCAGCCGCTTTCGCGCAGTCAGGGCACGGTGCGCATGCTCGCGCGCATGGCCCGCGATGTGCTGCCGGGCGTAGCGGGAACGGGTGCCGGGCGCTGCTGCGGCGACGTTTGCCGTCCCGAGCCCAAAAGCGACGCCGAAGCCCGTGTGTTCGAGCTTTTGCGTGCCTACGCGGGCGGCTTGGACCGGCGAGACATGGTCGAGCCCTGCGAGGCGGCTGACCTTATGGCCGAGGTGCTGGCCGACAACCTTCCGGCGTGCGCCCGCGCGGTATGTGTGCACGGCGTCACGTCGTTTACGCACGGCCTGCTCGAGTTGCTGTCCGCCGTGGCAAACAACGGGGGAGAGGTTGTCGTGCTGCTCGCTTGCGAGCAGGCGGCGATGCGCGAGGATCTGGCTGCTGCCTTTGATGCCCGCGGTGTGCTGTTTGAGGCCGCGCCGCTGGGGGAGGGTGCCGCTGCGCCCCAGACTGCCTCCAAGTCTGCCGTTCAGTCTACCTTTGTAGAGGTTGCCGGCCCTCACGCCCGCGCCCACGCCTATGTGGATGCAATCGATGAGCTGGTATAAACGTGTGAGGACGCCGCGGCCGACGGCGGTGTCGCGGCGTCCGCGGACCCCGAGCGCGCGCTCGAGGTGTCTGCCCGGGCGCCCCAGCTGTTCGGTGAACTCGCTGCCCGTTTGGCGGCGCGTCACATTGCTGCTGAGACAACCGAGTTCACGGCGTTTTCCCAATCCATCGCGGGCAGGCAGTTCACGGCGCTCGCCAATCTGATCGAGCGCATGAAGGCCGCCGACGAGGGCACCGCCTCCAAGACCGAGTGGTGGCCCGCGCCGGAGCTTACCGACTGGATTTATAGTCCGCTTTCGGGCGCCGATGCCGCCAGCGCGCGCACCTTCGACAAGAACATGCGCCTGTCGCGCGGCAAGACCACCACGGCCGTCAAAAGCCTGCTGCAGAGCGTGCAGGGCCAGGTCAGGGGCACGCGCAAGGCCGCCAGTGATGATAACTGGTTTAAGAACGTGCCGTGCGTGGTCTCGGACGTGTTCCAAGCGCTGTGGCGCGACAAACCTGTGACGGCGCTCAAGGCAATGCTCGCCGTCGCCGAGGCACTGCCCGATCGCGCCCTTGGAGGCCTTGACGGTCAGGCTCGTCGCCAGGCGGAGACCGCCCTGCTGCGCCATGCCATCGACATCCTTATGAACGACGCCCGCGCGCTCGACGTGTCGCAGGCGGCGACCGTGCCCGTGCTCGACGGCGTTCGTACCAAGGTGGACAAGCGCAGCACCGCATACGATTACGGGACCTACGAGGTCGACCGCACACCGCGCGCCCAGGTGCGCTTTGCGTCGCTTGCCGATGCGGCAGCCCTGCGCCCCGCCAGCTACGATGCCGTGCTGTTTGCCGACGTCGATCTGGACAGTTATCCGCTCTCACACGAGGAGGGACCGCTGGCTACGCTGACGGCAGAGTTAGCTCGCAGCGGTGTGACGCTTGAGCCCGCGGCCCTGCTGCGCGTACGCTTTGGCCGCGCGATGCAGGCGGCGCACGGCCCCGTTGTGCTCGCCCGCGTGACGCGCGATCGCCAGGCGCGCGAGTGCTACCCGGCAGCCGTTTGGACCGAGCTGCGCGCGCACGCCGATGCCGCTGGCGCCGCCAAGGTTGCGTGCGTGGGCGAGGGCGGTATCGTCGCCGATTTTGATCCAGCGGCCGGCGAGGGCATCGAGTGCAAGCGTGTCGCGTGCGAGGCTCCTCAGCATTTGAGTGAGGCGGCTGTGCCGTACCTGGTCCTGCGTCGCCGCGATGGCGAGGGCGAGAACGCACCGCTCGTGCCGCGTCTGACGTCCGCCTCGCAGATTGAGGCGTATTCGACGTGCCCACTGTGCTGGTTCGTATCGTATCGCGTGAAGCCCCAGTCCATCGACGCGGGCTTTGGCAATATGGAGAAGGGCAACTTTGTCCACGATGTGCTGGAGCACCTGCATGTCCGCCTGCCCCAGGAGGGCATGGAGCGCGTGACGCCCGAGAATCTGCCGCGCGCTCAGGAGCTGCTGCGCGAGGTCTTTGACGAGACGTTGGCCGAGCACGCCGGCAAGCGCGGCACGGAGGGCCCGCTGGTGCCGCTCTCTGCGGTGGAGGAGCGCCAGGTGGCCGAGATTCTGCCGCAGCTGGAGGGCGTGCTTGCCTACGAGTCCGAGGCGCTTGCCCCCTTTGCCCCGCGCTACCTGGAGTTTGCCTTCAACGAGCTCAAGGTCGAGTATGCCGGTTGGCCGCTTGGCGGACGCATCGACCGCGTGGACGTGGACGCCGAGAATCGTGCCGTGGTGATCGACTACACGAATCGCACGGGCGTTGAGGAGTTTAAGCTCGCCGACCCCACGGTGCGCGACGAGGAATCGGGCACGGCGCCCATCGACGACCCGCGCTGGTTGCCGCCACATACCCAAACGCTCATCTACGCCCAGGCCATGCGCCGGGCGCTGGATCTGGACACCCGCGCGGCACTCTACTTTTCGACCAAGGGCGGCAAGCCGGCGTTGCGCGGTGCCGCGAGCGCCGAGCTGCTCGAGGAGGAGCGCGGCGACGGTCGCATCCCGGGCCTTAAGAAAGGTTTCCCCGGCGAGGGTGGCAGCATGGACTTCGACGCCCTGCTCGATCGCGTGGAGGCCGGCATCGCCGAGCGCGTGCGCGAACTCGAGGCGGGCAACGTCGCTGCTGTCGACCCGGCGTCGACGCAGGCCGCGCATGCGCGCTGCTCGTATAACCACGAAGGAACGTTTGTAAGGAGGGACGTGTAGACCATGGATCTTTCGACTTTGATGCCGCAACAGCTGCAGATTGTCAAAACGCTCGACCGCCCGCTGTTTGTCTCGGCGGGCGCCGGTTCGGGTAAGACCTTTACCCTCACGCGCCGCATCGTCTATGCGCTCTCGCCCGAATCCGGTCCGTTCGTCGAGCATCTGGACCAGGTACTCGCCATCACCTTTACCAAGGATGCCGCGGCCGAGATCCGCGCCCGCGTGCGCCGTGCGCTTATCGACGAGGGTATGGACGAGGACGCACTGACCGTCGACGACGCGTGGATTTCGACCATTCACGGCATGTGCTCGCGTATCCTGCGCGCGCACGCGCTGGAGCTGGGCATCGACCCCGTGTTCTCGGTGCTCACCGATACCGACGAGCTCATGGATCAGGCTGTTGAGCATGTGCTGG
>CAJMSV010000030.1 GCA_905216175.1 uncultured bacterium
CGCGCTTACGCCGATCATCCGGGCATCCTGCGCGGCGATGACATGACCACCGAGACGCTCGTGGCCAAGACCATGTGGGCACTCGGCCAGTCACGCGATGCCGCCGAAATCCAGCGCCTGTTCTACAGCCAAGTCAACCACGACCGCATCCCGATGGCGTAATCCCTAAGGCAGTTCCACTTATCGCAGCCTCAAACGACAGGTGGTCCCCCTCGGGCCGTGCAAAAATCGGAGTATTCTGCAATTTCTCCGTCGGAGACATAGAATCGGTCGATTGTTAGACGAACTTTTAGGGCGAAGAGGCCGTCTAGTAAATATTTATTCCACATTTTTATTAAGCGTGTGGATTAACTACTGTCAAAAAGGCAAAGCCAGCCGCTCGAGCTACCATCTACGGCTGAACAAGTGCTGAATACTCGCGATTTTGCACATCGAAACCAGGGGGACCCGCCCAAAGAGCGTCAATTAGCAGCGAGGAACGCCCTATTCGATACCCTCGAGAAGTTCTGACACCGTCATGCCGAGTGCGGGCGCGATCTTAAATAGAACCTTGAGCGTGAAATTTGCCGTCCCATCTTCGATTCGGTCGAGGTAGGGTCGGCTGATTCCTGTCGCCACACAAAAATCAACCTTGGAGATACCAAGGTCCCTGCGTGTCTCTTCGACCCGCCTGCCAAGAATCTGTTTCGCACGTTCGTCCATGCAGCCGAGTTTGAAATGGAGCCGAACATAAACGTAAACTATAGTTTACGTTTTGCCGAATACACAGGAGTTTTCTATGTCGGGTTCTTCGGTCCGCATGTACCGAGCCACGCTTCGCACAAACAGCGCACCGCCCAAGCTCGTCGTCGTTGAAGCAGAATGCCTTTCGCCCGATGAGCGCACGGCATTTGCATTGCTATCAAGTCGCGTCGCCGCCGTTCTGATCCCTTGCCCGGCGCAAGGTGAACTTGCCATCCAATGCCAAACGCACAGCTGCCCGCTCAATCAGGCTGCCGTAATCGCAACCAGCCAACGCGGCCTGCCGCTCCTTCTAGAAGCCGGCATCGCACTCGCCCTTCGTGGCGCCGGATGCGAAAACGAGGCCGCCGCCGACATGGTCTTTAAACCACGATCGAGCGGCGGCCTCGCAGCAGCCATTGAATATGCGTGCAGGCTCGTTGCCTAAAAGGACAAGCTAGAAACCAAAGCCAAAGCCCGTTCCGGTAATCGCCGAATACATAAAGTAGACGTTGATTACGTTGAGGAACACGCCCGTGATGCAGCCGTTACGCAGGTAGCGCTCGCACGCAAGACGTGCCATCACAGCGGAGTCCTCGTTGTTCTTTGCCTGGCGTCCCGCCGTAAAGTACGTCGCCACGCTCAGCAGTAGGTTGAGCACCGGCAGTGCCAGCAGCTCGTAGCTCTTGCCCCAGCGCGTCACCTCGCCGGCTGCGTTAAACTTCGTTGCCACCTCAGGACCAATGTTGGGGATCACACATGCTGCGACCACCAGCGGAATCACCGCAAGCACCAGCAGCGCAATGCCCATGTAGCCGGCTTTTTTGCCATATTTAAACATGCGCGTCGTCCCTACACGTTAAAGCGGAAGTGCACGACGTCGCCATCGGCCATGACATAGTCCTTGCCCTCAATACGCAGCTTGCCGGCAGCCTTGGCGCCCTGCTCGCCGCCGAGCTCGATGTAGTCGTCGTAGCCAATGACCTCGGCCTTAATAAAGCCGCGCTCAAAGTCGGTGTGGATGACACCGGCGGCCTGCGGGGCGGTCGCGCCCTGACGCACCGTCCAGGCCTTGACCTCCATCTCGCCGGCCGTAAAGAACGACTGCAGGCCGAGCAGCTTGTAGGCAGCCTGAGCGAGCACGTCCAGGCCGGGCTGCTCCAGGCCCAGGCTTTCCAGGTAGTCGGCGGCGTCCTCGGGATCGAGCTCGGAAAGCTCGGCCTCGATCTTGGCGCAGATCGGCAGCGGCTTGACGCCATCGATGGGCGCCAGGTCGTCGTTGAGCATATCCTCGTCCACGTTGGCCACATACAGGATGGGCTTCATGGTGAGCAGGAACAGGCCCTTGGCAGCGGCACGCTCCTCGTCGGTCATCTCCATGGACGCGGCGCGCTTGCCCTCGTTGAGCCAGGCAAGCAGGCGCTTGGCCACCTCGAACTTGGGCATGAGCTCCTTGTCGCGCTTGGCCTCCTTCTCGAGCTTGGGCAGCTGCTTCTCGAGCGTGCCCATGTCGGCCAGGATGAGCTCGGTCATGATGGTGTCGGCATCGCCGGCGGGATCGACGAACTCGCCCGTGCGGCCCACCTCGCGCATAACGTTGGGGTCCTTAAAGTAGCGCACGACCTCGCAGATGGCATCGGTCTCGCGGATGTTTGCCAAGAACTGGTTGCCCAGGCCCTCGCCCTCGTTGGCACCCTTCACCAGGCCCGCGATGTCGACAAACTCGACCGTAGCCGGCACAATGCGGCCCGGGTTGACGATGTCGGCAAGCTTTTGCAGGCGGCTATCGGGCACGTCGACGATACCCACGTTGGGGTCGATCGTGGCAAACGGGTAGTTGGCGGCAAGGCCGGTCTTTTTGGTAAGCGCGGTGAACAGCGTCGACTTGCCCACGTTGGGCAGGCCCACGATACCGATGGAAAGGGACACGACAGCTCCTTTTAGTACAGGTACTTCAAACTGTATAAGTATAGCGCCGCCGCAGCATCCGGGCGAATCCGGACACCGCGGCGGCGCAAATGAAGCAGAGATGCGTGAGAGTTCGAGACAGTAGTCCTTACTTAAGCTCAGGCCAGAAATCCTTGTTGGCCTCGATGAGCTCGTCCAGGATCTGCTTAGCAACGCTTGCCGAAGGAATGGTCTTGGAGAGCGTGAGCGCCTGCCAGAGCTTCTGGTAGCTGCCCTCGACCCAAGCCTGGACAACGAGCTTCTCGACGGAAACCTGCTGCTCCATCAGGCCCTTCTGGAACTGCGGAATCGGGCCCTGGCAGATCTTCTCAAAGCCGTTGGAACCGACGATGCAAGGCACCTCGACCATGGCCGTCGGGGCGAAGTTGGGCACAGCGCCATCGTTGGGGACGATCAGCAGGAAGCGCTCGAGCGTATTCTCGGCCAGTGCGCAGGCAAGGTCGACGATGTAGTTGGCATGTACATCCGGCTCAAAGCCGCCGTCCTTGGCAGTACCCTTGGCGATGATGTCGCGGCAAGCGCCAAAGACCTTCTTCTCGCGGCCGTCCATAACCTCATTGGCGCGAGTGTAGTTGGGGTCAGACGTCTCGACGACATAGTCCGGGTACAGGTAATACTTGAGGTAGGTATTGGGAATCGTCTCGGGATCGACAGCATAGACATCCTTGGCCTTGCCGAAGGTGTGAATCCAGCTCTCCTCGACGTGCTGCTCCTTACCGGCCTCGTGCTCAATGCCGTCCAAGTAGCCGTTCTTTGCCATGTGCTCCTTGATCTGCGGCATGAGGTCGTTACCCTCCTTGTCGTAGATCTTGCTCCACCAACCAAAGTGGTTGAGGCCGTAGTAGCTGTACTGCAGCTCGCGACGATCCTTGATGCCGCACATACGGCTCATCTTATCCATGAGGTCGATCGGCATGTCACAGATGTTGATGATGCGGCTGTTGGGACGCAGCACGCGGCAAGCCTCTGCGACGATAGCCGCGGGGTTGGAGTAGTTGAGCATCCAGGCGTTGGGGCTGTACTTCTCCATGTAGTCCAGGATCTCGATGACACCGCCGATGGAGCGCATACCGTAGGCGATGCCGCCGGCGCCGCAGGTCTCCTGACCAACGCAGCCGTACTTGAGGGGGATCTTCTCGTCGAGCTCGCGCATGGCGTACAGACCCACGCGGATGTGAGCAAGGACGAAGTCAGTGCCGGTAAAAGCGGTTTCGGGGTCGGTGGTGTAGTTGAACTCAACCTCGGGAGCGTTCTCGTGGAAGTAGATCTCGCACGCCTTGGCAACGATCTCCTGGCGCTCGGCGTTGTTGTCATAGAAGGTCACCTTGTTGACCGGGAAGCGGTCGCGCTCCTCGAGCAGCATCAGGGCAATGCCCGGGGTGAAGGTGGAGCCACCGCCGGCAATGGTCACGGCATAGTTCTTCTTGGACATGATGTCCTCCTCATTCTGGCCGCTTGCTCAATCCGTCCCCGCACGCGGCCTTGCGCGGTTTGGAATTGTTACCTAGAAGTGGAGTTTTTTATCTCTAGAATCGGCCTTGCGGTGCATACCGGCTCTGCAAGGCCGATTGTTTCGATGGACGATGGTTTACAGAAGACTCTCGAACTTCAGAAGACTCTCGAACTTCTCGCGAACCTGCGGGACGGTAAGGCCGATGATGACCTGGATTGACTGACCTTGGACCACCAAGCCATGCGTACCGATCGCCTTGAAGGAAGCCTCGGGTGCAACGCCGCTCTTGTCCTTGACGTTAACGCGCAGACGGGTAGCGCAGTTAGTTACATCGATGATGTTATCCGTGCCACCGAGCAGATCGAGGATGTTCTCGGCAAGCACCAAGCGCTCATCATCTTTACTCTGGGCGACCGATTTGCCAGCAGCAGCACCGCCCTGCTTTTGCTTGTAGTCGGCCTTGGACTTGAGCTCGACCTCAACATCGTCATCCTCGCGACCGGGGGTCTTAAAGTCGAACTTGACGATCAGGAAACGGAAGACCACGACCCAAAGGGCGGTAAAGCACAGACCGACAAGGATGGAGATGGCGTACTGCAGACCGTGTGCGGCCCAAAGGGGCAGCCAGTCCCACGAGAGCATCGAGATGATGCCGCCGTCGAAGATGCCCACGACACCAAGGAGGTTTTGAGCCATGCAGCCGAGCGCTCCGAGCACGCAGTGGACGACGAACAGGCCGGGCGCGATGAACAGGAAGGTGAAGTCAAGCGGCTCGGTGATACCGCAAAGCATAGCGGTAAGGGTGACCGGGATCAGCAGAGCCTTGACGCGCTGCTTGCGCTCGGGTTTGGCGGTCATATAAAACGCAATGGCGACGCCAAGCGAGCCGAAGACCTTAGTCCAACCAGGGCAGGTATAGGCAGCCCAGGGTGCGGCATCCTTAAGAGCAATGCTCGGATCGGCAGCCAGTTGGGGCAGGATGTTGGCCCAAGCAGCAAAGATGCCGCCGTTGACCGCCGCGTTGTCGTAATAGAACGGCGTATAGATAAAGTGGTGCAGGCCTGTAGGGATCAGCACGCGCTCGAAGAAAGCAAAGACACCCACGCCAAACGTACCGGCGGAAAGGATGAATCCCTGGAAGGCGGAGATAGCAGCCTGAACATGCGGCCACACCAGGCAGGCGATAAGAGCGACCGGAACCATAACGAAGAAACCGATCATATAGATGAACACGGAGCCCGAGAACACGCCCAGCCACTCAGGAAGTTCGGTGTCGAAGTACTTGTTGTGAAGCATCGTGGCGATACCTGAAATGATAAGCGCGCCCATGATGCCCATATCAAGCGTTTTGATGCTTGCGATAGTGGCAAGACCAGTACCGCTGCCCGCCTCGACAGAGTAGTCGACCCCAAAGACAGGGCCCCACTGCCCCAAGATTGTGCTTACAAAGTAGTTGAAGGTAAGGTAGATGGCCAAAGCCTCCATGCAGCAGCGAGCGTTCTGCTTGTTCGCGAGCGAGATTGGCAACGCTACGCAAAACAGCAACGGCATCTGGTTAAAGAGCGTCCAACCACCCTGGAGCAGCACATTCCAGCAATCAAACCAAAGATGACCCGCTGTGGCCATCTCGCCAAAGATCGCCTCGGTGGTAAACAACGTACCCAGGCCGACGACGATTCCGGAAAATGCGAAAAGAATTGCAGGCGTGTACATTGCACCGCCGAAACGTTGTATCTTTTGCATCATGACGGGGAATCCCCCTCTCTTCATTCGGAGCGCTGCGGTTTTGGCTTCACTCGAGACCGCAGACGCGCCGTTTGCGTGTACCTCGTGCAATAGGACGGGTGGGCCCGCTTCCCTGACTTCTTGCGCTTCTATTTTTATCATATCACTTATCTAGACAAGTTAGCATAAATACTACGGTCGGTAAACGGTTGATTATTGGCCGTAAACGGTATATGTCCAGTATTTCGCCTGTTAAATCTGACATAGCTGATGACTGCATTATAAATTTCTTTTCTACTTGTCTAGATGTGCTTGTCTATATCTATAGACATACCTATACTTCATTACAACATTCACCGCCACGTTAAGGAGTCACCATGAAAAGCGCGGTCTTCTATGGAAAGCACGACCTCAGAGTCGAGGAATCGGCAAAGCCGGCCGTGGGCAGGCGCGACGTTCTGATCAACGTCAAAGCTTGCGGCGTCTGCGGTACCGACGTTCATATCTATGAAGGCGACAAGGGTGCAGCCGACGTTACCCCGCCCACGATCCTTGGTCATGAGTTTGCGGGCGTTGTCGAGGCCGTGGGCAGCGACGTCGCTGGCTTTAAACCGGGCGATCGCGTGTGCATCGACCCAAACCATCCCTGCGGCTGCTGCGAACCCTGCCGCGACGGAATCAACCACTACTGCGAGCATATGACCGGTTACGGCACCACCGTTAACGGCGGCTTTGCCGAGTACTGCTCCGTCGATATGCAGCAAGTCTACAAGTTGGGCGATCACACCAGCTTCGAGCAGGGCGCTATGACCGAGCCCGTCGCCTGCTGCCTGCACGGCATCGATATGTGCAACATCAAGCCCGGCAGCACAGATGTCGTTATCGGCGGTGGCATGATCGGTCTGCTCATGATGCAGCTTGCTAAAAACGCCGGCGCCACCAAGGTTGTCTTGCTCGAGCCCGTCGAAGGCAAGCGCAAGGTTGCGCTCAAACTCGGCGCCGACCTGGCAATTGATTCCATCCACGAGGACGTCCCGGCCCGCCTGAAGCAGGAGGGCGTCGGCAACGTCGATGTCGTTATCGAGTGTGTTGGCAAGCCCGTCACCATCGAGCAGGCCATCCAGATCGCCGGCCACAAGGCTACGGTCATGATGTTCGGCCTCACCAAGCCCGATGAGACAATCACCGTCAAGCCCTTCGAGGTCTTCCAGAAGGAGCTTGTGCTTACCTCGTCCTACATTAACCCTTATACGCAGCGTCGTGCGCTCGAGCTCATCGACTCTGGCAGGCTCGACGTATCCTCGATGGTCGCAAAGGTAGCTTCCCTCGATGAACTCGGCGCCATCCTGTCAGACCCGGCCCTGCGTGCCATGGGCAAATATATAATCGACCCCAGCAAGTAAATCGATTGACACCTGCGCGGGCGGCCCTCATCCGTCGTTCACGCGCCCAGCTCTAGGAGACCGTCATGGCGCGAGCCATCTTCCAAACTATTTATGACAACGTGAAGCAGTCGATTGACGACGGCACATACGCCTATCAGAGTTATCTGCCTTCGGAGACTGAGCTCACGCAGCTGTTTGACTGTTCGCGCATGACGGTCCGTCGCGCCATCTCGATGCTTGCGGCAGATGGTTACGTGCTCCCCCAGCAAGGCAAAGGCATGCGCGTCATTCGCAACATCAGTGACGAGAAGAGTCGTGGTGGCGGCGGACTCGAGACCTTTAAGGAAATCGCGACCAGCCGAGGCTTTGAGCTCAAGACTGTCACCACCGTCTTTGAGCTCCTCGTCTGTAGCAAGGCACTCTCCGGGATTACCGGGTTTCCCGAAGGCTGTGAGCTCACACGCGCCAAACGCATTCGTTATGCAGACGGACATGCCGTGTGCTCCGACGACTCCTATTACCTAAGCTCACAGGTACCGGGACTGACACCCGAGATTGTCAACGATTCGATTTATCGTTACCTCGAAGAAGACCTTGGCATTAAGATTGCCACGGGCAAACGCGATGTAACGATTGAGCACCCCACGCCCGAAGATGCGCGCGTGCTCGATCTCGACGACTTTAACGCACTCGCCGTTATACGCGGGCAGACCTACAACGCCGACGGCATCCTTATGGAATACACCGAGACAAAGCAGGTTCCCAGCTTCTTTTTACTCCACGAAACGGTCACCCGCCGCAATAACGGCAGCGAGACCCATCAGAGCAGTATGAGCTAACCATCTATTAGTTGCGGTGGGATAGTTCCTAGAATGGCCAGCTTAAGGGCAAAACAGGAACTATTCCACCGCAACTTTTTTGGCCGGCGGGGCAGTACCTGTCCCACCGGCCATCATTTACGCTCTTTTAGCTAGTCCGCGAGCTTCTCCACCTGATCGAGCATCTTGTCGAGCTTGGCCTTTGCTTCGGCCTTGACCTTCTCAGCTTCTTCGTGAGCCTTCGCCTTCTGGGCGGCCTTTTCCTCGGCTTCGGGATCGACGACGACCAGATTGGACGCATCGTGCTCAACAAGCTTGAGCGCATGCTCGGGACAAACCTTGACACAGGCGCCGCAGCCTAAACAATACGTGGACTCCAACGCAAAGCGGCCGCTTCCCACCAGATCGCAGGCAAACGTGGGGCACACGTTGACGCACTCGCCGCACGACGTACACTTGTCAAAATCGCACTCCGGCGTGCTCACCTGCATGTTCTGGGCAAGCTCGGGGTGGTTTTGCAACGTCGAGAGCACCAGTTGGCGCCCGTGCGTGAGCGAACGGCGACGCTTGGTCGTCGTGGTGCCGCACATGGTGTTGAGCGTGCGCTCCAGCTGGGTAATCTGATGGCGATGGGCCTTGAGCTTTTGCGTCACCGAGGCCAGCGCCGCCGTCGCCGGATTGAGCTTGGTCACCGTCAGGCCCGTGGTGCGGGCGATCTTTTCCATGTACTCCTTGCGCTCGTACTCGCGGCGCTTATGGCACTTGAGGCTCTTGGGGTCGACCTCCAGGCCCATGCCCGTGCCGGACCACTCCTCGGCCTTCGCAATCGCCTCGCCCAGAATATCCTCACCGCCGGTGTTGCGGCATTTATCGCACACACCCAGCGGCAGGTACACACTCACGTTGGGATAGTCGGCCAGCACCGAAAACCAAGTCTCTGCCGTAATATCGCCCACGCAGGCAACGACGACCTCGTTTTCGCGCGGCATGCGCTTGAGGGCGCGCGTACAGGTGACGTAGGCGGTCTCGTGGCTCGTAGCAGCAGAGACGATATCGTCATACAGGTTTTTGGGCGCCAGACGCGGCGAGATGATTGCCTCGGTCGGACAGGCAGCGGCACACAGGCCGCACTTGCGACAGGAGTCGAGAATCTCGATTGCGTCTTCCTCGACCTCGATAGCGTTGACCGGGCACACGTCCATGCACGCGGTGCAGCCGCTCTTTTCGTTTTTGCAGGTCAGGCACGGAATGGTGTTGCCGCGCGGACGCTCCTTGTAGTCGGCAGGATTCCACTGCGGCGCCGACGGATCGAGTGCATCGGTCACACCGCCAAGCGGGTTTTTAAGAAAGTCGAAACCCTTGCTGATCTCGATAATGTCATCAAACAGATCGTGTTCCTGCGCCATGCGCGGCCCCTCCCTGAGCAGTGCAAACAAGCAAGAGATAATGATACGCTATCGGCCCACGCCTCGGGCAAATTACACGCGGAGCACCTTTGAGGCAAATAGACCTACAATCTATTGCCAGCCTAATCGCCTAGGTTTATTGAGGAGTCACAAGATGAAGATTGCCCTGATCGAACCGTTGGGAGTACCCGAGCAGACCATCGACGAGCTCTCCGCACCCCTTAAGGATGCCGGACACGAGTTTGTCTATTTCGATACCAAAACAACCGATCCGGTCGAGCTCGCTCGACGCAGCGAGGGCGCCGAGGTCGTCATGATCGCCAACAACCCCTACCCTGCCGAGGTCGTCGCCGGCTCCGATGCGCTCAAGATGATCGCCGTTGCCTTTACGGGCATCGACCACGTGGGGCTTTCCGCCTGCCGTGAGCGCGGTGTTGAGGTTCGCAACTGCGCCGGCTACTCCGACGTTTCGGTCGCCGAGCTCACCCTTGGCCTGACCATCGACGTGTTGCGCAAGGTGGGCGCCGCCGATGCCGCCGTCCGCAGCGGCAAGACGAGCGCCGGCCTAATGGGCACCGAGATCCGCGACAAGACCGTGGGTATCGTGGGCTGCGGTAAGATCGGCTGCGCCACGGGTCGTCTCTTTAAGGCCTTTGGCGCCCGCGTGCTGGGCTATGCCCGCCACGAGCATCCCGAGGCAGCCGAGGCCGGCATTGAGCAGGTTTCGCTCGAGCAGTTGCTCGCCGAGTCCGATATCGTAAGCCTGCACCTGCCTAACAATGACACCACGCGCAAGAGCTTTGGCACCGAGCAGTTCGCCCAGATGAAGGACGGTGCCGTCTTTATCAACTGCGCCCGCGGTGCCATCGTGGATAACGACGCCCTTGCCCAGGCACTCAACGACGATAAGCTCGCCGGTGCCGGCATCGACGTCTTTGATATGGAGCCGCCCATCCCCGCCGACTACGCACTCATCAACGCCAAGAACTGCACCTTCACGCCACATGTAGGCTTCCTTACGCACGAGGCCATGCAGCGCCGCGCCAAGATTGAGTTCGACAACGTCGTCGCCTACGTCGAGGGTCGCGCGCAAAACGTTTGCGAGCTGTAGTCAAACAAGGGCGGGGCAAAAACCTCATCGCAGGCCTACCCCGCCTTCTTTGGTTCAACTAACCTGACCCCTTTGCACCATAGCAAAAAAGGAGCAAAGCCATCTGCCGGCTTTGCCCCTTCCTTACCTTAGTTTACTCATCCATAAGGTAGTAGTGGCCCAGTGCGTCGGCACCCAGAATGGCGTTTGCGACCATCTCGGGCGTCACCTCAAACGGCATATTACACATGGTGTCCTCGGGCGCGCACGCGGCCTCGGCAACAATCATGGCCTTCTCGCGCGTAAGCTCGGCAACGCCAAGTTCCTTCATCGTGACCGGCAGGCCCAGCTCAATGCAGAAGCCCAAGACTTCCTCGAGCTTCTCGGTCGGGGCATCCTCGAGTACCAGCTGGACGATGGTGCCGAAGGCGACCTTCTCGCCGTGATACATGCTGTGGCACTCGGGCAGCATCGTCAGGCCATTGTGGATGGCATGAGCGGCAGCAAGGCCCGAGCTCTCAAAGCCAATGCCCGAAAGCAGCGTATTGGCCTCGATGATGTGCTCGACGGCAGGCGTGAGCGCACCCTTCTCCAGCGCAACCTTGGCCTTGACGCCATCGGCCATAAGCGTCTCGTAGCAGAGCTTGGCGAGCGCCAGGCCGGCCATGCCGCCCTTGCCGCCAGCGCAGGTGCCGCCGTCGGCATCGTGCGTCGCCTGGGCCTCGAAATAGGTTGCGAGCGCATCGCCCATACCGGAAACCGTCAGGCGCACCGGGCTCGCCGCGATAACCGTCGTATCCATCAGGACGATATTGGGGTTTGCCTTAAGGAAGAGGTACTTATCGAACTGGCCGTCATCGGTGTAGAGCACCGAAAGTGCCGAGCACGGTGCATCGGTCGAGGCAATGGTGGGGCAAATGATAACCGGGGACTCCAGGTAATAGGCGACGGCCTTCGCGGTGTCGAGGATCTTGCCGCCACCGACGCCGACGATGATGTCGCAACCGTTGTCGCGAGCGAGCGCAACCAGGCGATCGACCTCGCCCTTGGAGCACTCGCCGTTAAAGTCCTCAAACAGCAGCTCGGCCTTGGCCTCGGCAAAGCCGCCCTCGATCTTGGCACCGACGCGCTTCTTGCCCGAAGGCGTCACGATGACGAGGGCCTTAGCGCCGAGCGGCTCGACATAGGAGCCGAGCTTGGCGAGCTCGTCCGGACCCTGGATGTACTTGCTGGGGCTATTGAAAATTGCAGCCATAACTATCCCATTCTCTAAAAAAGAAAGGGGCTCCGTACGGATACGCGCGGAGCCCCTCGTTACGATAACAAGAGTCGATTAGAAATCGATGTCGGTGTCGTAGTAGCAGGCCTTGAGGATCTTCTCGAAGTCGGCAGCCTTGGTCTCACGCGGGTTCTCGGGCGTGCAGGCGTCCTGCTCGGCGTTCGCGGCGATCTCGGGCAGCTTGGCGAGGAACTCCTCCTCGGAAACCATCTGCGGGTTCTCGGCGTCGACCTTCACGCCACCATTCGCGTAATCCTTGATGGACTGCGGAATGTTGAGCAGGTCGTTGAGGTCGCGGATCTTCTGGACGAGCGCAGCGATGAGCTCCTCGTTGGTCTCGCCGGGAAGGTGCAGGATCTCCTTGGCCACGTAAGCGTAACGCTCGGCAGCACGGGGATCCTTGGAGTTCCACTGGATGACCTTGCCCAGGTACATGGCGTAAGCGGCACCGTGGATGATGTGGCCGTTCTCAAAGGCAGCACCGGTCTTGTGAGCCATGGAGTGAACGATGCCGAGCAGGCCCGAGGAGAAGGCGATACCGGCGATGCACTGAGCCTCGTGCATGTGCTGACGGGCCTCATGGTCGCCAGCATAGGACTTGGGCAGCCACTCGACGATCTCGCGGATGCCGTGCAGAGCGTTGGCGTCGGTGAACATAGAGGCGCAGGTGGAAACGTAGGCCTCCATGCAGTGGGTCAGAGCATCCATGCCGGTGTGAGCGCACAGCTTGGCGGGCATGGTGTAGGTGAGCTCGGGGTCGACGATGGCGACATCAGGGGTGATGTTGAAGTCGGCCAGCGGGTACTTGATGCCCTTGGCGTAGTCGGTGATGACGGAGAAGGCAGTGACCTCGGTAGCGGTACCGGAGGTAGAGGAGATGGCGCAGAAGTGAGCCTTCTGACGCAGCTCGGGGAAGCTGAACGGCTGGATGATGTTATCGAAGGACTCCTCGGGATACTCATAGAAGACCCACATGGCCTTAGCGGCATCGATGGGCGAGCCGCCACCGATGGCGATAATCCAGTCGGGCTCGAACTCGCGCATGGCCTCGGCGCCCTTCATGACCGTCTCGATGGACGGGTCGGACTCGACGCCCTCGAACAGCTTGACCTCGAAACCGCCTTCCTTAAGGTCGTTCTCGACGTCCTGCAGGAACCCGCCGCGGCGCATAGAGCTGCCGCCAGAAACGATGATGGCCTTCTTGCCCTTGAGGTTCTTCACCTCGTGGCGAGCGCCCTCACCAAAGTACAGATCGCGAGGATTGGTAAAACGTCCCATACTGTGCCTCCTAAACAAGCCCCTCTTAGACTTGCGTATATAACGGAGCACCCAATTGGCTCCGTTAGGACCGGTTTGCGCGTTGCCGGCGATGACAATGCGCGATGTCTAAACGTCTCAACGTTCAGACAAACACTATTTTACCGTTCTGGTTGGTCAGTTATTCACCTAAAGCCGCCAATGATGAAACGTTTTTTCTATCCCTGAAGACCCTTGTGCGGCATCCATACTCCCAAGCTGGGCAAACGTTTTATCAGGGTTGACCACATATCCCGGGCAGGACTGTGCCCCTCCAAAATATGCACCGTTCGCCGCCAAAAATCGACCGTTTGCGGCACCGTGATACCACTCGGTCGTCCAAGGTGCCGACATTTGTGCGACATCCGTCTTCGTGGTGCAAAGGTGCAAGTCCAAGTGCGGCACCCCCGGTGTGCCACATGCGGGTAAACTAGAACCTTATATAGAAACATTTGAACCCTAACCGCAGCAAAGGAGGCCCCATGGCATTCGATCCCATTCAAGAGGATTGCCATCGCCTCGTTCTTGAGGCCTTGCGCCGCGACAATATCCCGCTCACCGACGGTGCCGCCGTAGAGCGTCTGATGGAACAATTCACCCGCAACCCCGCACCGCTCATCGTGCACGACCGCGACCGCGCCGGGCACCTCATTGCCAAGGTGGTCGAGGCTGTCGACTACCGCATTCCCTTTATCCCTGACGATACCCAGGCAGAGCAAGAAGAGACTGCTGCCGAGAACATGCTCCGCGAGGCGGCCGCACTCGATCCGGCCAACTGGGACGCTCAGCGCATGCTGACGGCACTCACCGCCGAATCCAACGAGGAATACGTACAGTACCTGGTGTCCAAGTGCGACGAGGTCGAGCACGACCTAGCGCTCAAAATCGCCTCGGCGCAGGACCCCTACGAGCGTGAGGCCGCAGGCGACCTTACGCGCCGCCCCTATCTGCGCTGGCTTGCCGCCTTGGCATCGCGCGCCCTCATTAGCGGCCGCTACCGCATGTCGCTCGAAGCCGCAAATCGCAGCTTGGACTTTGCGCCCAACGACCCCGCTGGTGTCCGCCACACCGCGATGCTCGCCATGGCAAAACTCGAATACCCCGCCGAGGAGCTCAAGCGCTTTCGCTCTGCCCACTCCGTGCCGTACCTCGCGAATACCCCGCTGCGCCGCCGTCCCAAGGATGCAGAGCGCGACTTGGACCCGTGGACGCTCATCGCGCTGATGAGCGCTGCCTGGCGCGAGCTGGACTACGAGGGCGCCGAGCACTACCTGCGTATCCTTGTGCGCTCGTGTCCGCACGCAGCCGAGGCACTCTACTTCCAAACCGAGTTTCCCGATGGCGTCTATGCCCGCGTCAATGTGCGTGTGGGCTCCACCGACGAGCTTGTCCTTGCGTTGTCCGAGGCGACGCCGGTACTGCAGGAGGGCCTGGGCGCCCCCGACAACGCCAGCTTTGCTGCCTGGGTCGCCACCAACGATATCGTGCGTTCCCAGATCGACGAGCGCATCCTGCGGGCGGCCGAGCAGGGCTTGCCGTTTAAGGGAGGAGACCTCTAATGGATCCGAGCGTCTACATCCCCGCCTACCTGGAGCGCGCCTACGTTGCGTCGCACCCCGAACTCACCGATGCAGCACGCGAGCTTGTCCATAACGACATTAGCGCGAATCCCCAAAAGTATGCGCAGTCCGAGCATGCCCAGGCGCTGCTGTCCTACGCCGGTGTTCATCGCCACCTGCTCGACGAGCTCCATCGCATCGAGGACATGGGCAGCGACGAGGAGTTCGAGCAGACGCGCAATCGCCTGTTCGACGACATGCGCGATGAGCTGCTCAAGATCGTCCGCATCGATGCGTATGTCCTCGATGCCCAGCTGCTCGCCATCATTTTGGCGGACACGCCCGTTGATGCCTGCCTGGGCGACCTGCTGAAGCTCGAAGCGACCACGGCCGATTACCTGCAGCAAAGCGTGCCCGGGTTCGATATGGAGGCCCCACACTACTGGGCCAACAAGGATATGACGGACGGCGTGACGGCAGCCGATCTCACCGTAAGCGAGCCGGCTCTTATCGGGTGGCTCCACACGCTCGAGGCCATCTCGCAGCTGTGCATGGCGAGCGCCCGCTACCGTGCTGCCGCCAACTATTCTCGCCGTGTTCTTAAGGCGGAAGGCTATCCCACCCGAGCTGCCGGCACCGTGCTACTCGCCCTCGCTCGCCTGGAAGACCAGGACGGCTTTTTCGCCCTAGCGCACCAGCTCGAGGAACAGGTGGGAGCCGATGCACTCGAGAACTCTCCTTGGTACCTGCTCGCCCGCACAATCCTATTGTTCAAAACGAACAAGATGCGTCCGGCGGTGCGTGCGCTGCGTGAGTTCGCTAACCGCTGCGAGGGCGGCGCATTCTTCTTGCTGAACCCCATGTACCAGACGCCGTACCTTCCCTGCCGGCCCGAGCCGCGCGATCCCTGGGATCTTTCGCATCAGGCCGTTTGGGAAGCGGACGGTATTATCTCGGACACTCCCGACTTTGCTCCCTGGGCCAATGCCTGCGAAGACGTTTCGCAGCTTGCCCAGGAGTTTGCGCGCCGCTACGGCTTTTAACGGCGCAAACGCCACGACCATGTCATTCACGTTAGGAACGGCTTCATGAATCTCCGCTCATCTCTTGCCTGCACCTCGAGCGATATCGCCCGCTGGGGGCTGCGCTCCGTCCTTAAGCGCCAGGGCGGCGTACTCCCCGGCCGCATCGCCATGAAGATCGACCCCGAGCTGCTGAGCGACCTCGCCGGCCTTGTCGACCGCAGCGTGGTGATCACCGGTACTAATGGCAAGACCACCACCTCCAACCTCATCGCCGACGCCGTTGCCGCCAGCGGCGCCACCGTGGTGTGCAACCGCGCCGGCAACAACATGGAGCCGGGCGTGGTGGGCGCACTGCTCGAGGCCCGCGGCGGCCTTAAACACACCAGCAGCGGCAAGCGCTTGGGCGTTTTTGAGTGCGACGAGCTCTACACCGTGCGCGTCCTGCCCAAGCTCAAGCCGACGTACTTTGTGCTGCTCAACCTGTTCCGCGACCAGCTGGATCGCTATGGCGAAATCGATCACACCCAGGAGGTCATCGCCCACGCGTTGGAACTATCGCCGGCAACGACGCTCATCTACAACGCCGACGACCCGCTGTGCGCCTCGATTGCCGCGCGCGTTCCCAATGCGAGTATTGCCTTTGGCATCGACGGCGCCACCGACACCGAGTCCGACCGTATTAGCGACTCGCGCTTTTGCTCGCAGTGCAACGCCCCGTTGGAGTACGACTATGTGCAGTATGGTCAACTCGGCGCCTACCATTGCCCCTCGTGCGGTTGGGCACGCCCCGCACTGGTCCGCCGTGTGACGGGCGTGGAGCTCGGCTGCGACGGCTACGGCTTTGACCTGGTCTTTGGATCTGCGCCCGACGCGGCTGCCGCACACATCGCCACACGCTACAACGGCCTGTACATGGTCTACAACGTTGCCGCCGCCTTCTTTGCCGCGCACGAGTTGGGCGTGGATACGGCGTTTCTGCAGCCCACGCTCGATGCCTATGTGCCCGCCGGTGGTCGTATGGGGCGCTGGGATATCGCCGGCCGCACCGTCGAGGCCACCCTGGCTAAGAATCCCGTAGGCTTCGCTCGCCAACTCCAGTCCATCAAGCCGGCCGGCGGCAGACTCTGCGCATTCATCCTCAACGACAACGACGCCGACGGACACGATGTATCGTGGATCTACGACGTCGACTTTGAGCGCATCGCCGACACGCCGGGTCTTGTCGCCTTTGCCGGAGGCACGCGCGCGCACGACATGCAGGTGCGCCTCAAGTACGCCGGCATCGATGCCGCGATTATCTCGGACGTCGCGCAGGCAATTGGCGCCGTAGCAGACGAGGCCGCCGATGACACCTTCTACGCCGTCGCCAACTACACGGCCTTCCCGCCGCTGGTCAAGGAACTCGACGGACTGAAGGGCGCCACTGCCGACGCTGTTGCTGCCCGCGCCATAGCCCGTGCCGACGGCAGCGCTCTTCCTGTCGGCATCGCGCCAGTCGAGCTTTCGCGCCCGCTGCGCATCGTCTACCTGTATCCCGATGCCCTTAACCTCTACGGCGACGGCGGCAACGGCATCGCCCTCGAGCGCCGCTGCGCCTGGCGTGGCATTCCCGTGCGCGTGGACGAGGTCCGTATGGTCGAATCACTCGATCTCACCGATGCCGATATCGTCATGATGGGTGGCGGCTCCGACCGCGACCAGCTAGCCGTGGCACACGAGCTGCTCGCCCAAAAAGACAAGGTCGCGACCTATGTTGAGGATGGCGGCTCGCTGCTTGCCATCTGTGGCAGCTATCAGCTGCTCGGCCGTTCGTACTATATGGGTGAGAATCGCATTGAGGGTCTGGGGGTCATTGCCGCCGAAACCGTACGCGGCTCCGACCGCCTGATCGGCAACGTAGCCGTCAAAACCGACCTGGCACCCGAGCCCTTTGTGGGATTCGAGAACCATGGCGGCCGCACGCTTTTGGACGCCGATGCCACGCCGCTCGGAACGTCCGTCGTCACGGGCACCGGCAACAACGGCGATGATGGTCTTGAGGGCCTCATCTACAAGGGCGTCATCGGCACGTACCTGCACGGACCGGCACTGCCCAAGAACCCCGAACTCGCCGACTGGCTGATCGCGCACGCCCTCGAGCGGCGTGGCGATGCACAGGCCGCCGCCCTGCTGCCGCTCAAGCCCCTCGACGACGCCTACGAGCACGCCGCCCACGACGCCGCCATGAAGCTCCTCCCCTAGCGCCTCACCACCACAAAGGGGACAGGCACCTATGTGGAGGTTGTTGAGTTTGCGGACGGAGTGTG
>CAJMSV010000031.1 GCA_905216175.1 uncultured bacterium
ATGGGACAACGGGACTGCCCCTTTGCCACATGCGAGGTAGGATGCCAAGGCGCCTGAACGCGCCGCTACCTTTGATGTTTAGATTGGGAGAGAGCCATGATAGGGATCGGGATCGATATCGGGTCTACGGCGGCTAAGGCTGCTGTGGTCGACGGGGAGGGTTCGGTGGCGTGGACGTGCGTGCAGCCAACCGGGTTCTCCTCGGTCGATGCGGCCGAGCGTCTGCGCGAGGCACTGGTAGCGGCAGGCTATGACGTGGCTGCCCACGACGTGCGCGTGATCGCGACCGGCTACGGCCGTGTCGCGGTGCCCTATGCGCACAAGGTCGTGACCGAGATCACCTGCCACGGCACCGGTGCCGTGCGCCTGTTTGGCGATCACGGCACGGTGATTGACGTAGGCGGCCAGGACACCAAGGTCATTCAGCTTAAAAGTGGCCGCGTGGCTAAGTTTGCCATGAACGACAAGTGCGCCGCCGGCACGGGGCGCTTTTTGGAGATCATGGCCGACCGCCTAGGCATTTCCCAGCAGCAGATGGCCGACCTGGCGCGTTCCGGCGAGCCCACCAAGATCAGCAGCATGTGTACGGTGTTTGCCGAAAGCGAGGTTATCAGCCTGATCGGTCACGGTGAGCCGCGCGAGAACATAGCCCGCGGTGTGATCGACAGCGTGGTCTCGCGCGTGGCGACCATGGCCGGGCAGGCTGCGGGCGCCCCGTACTACCTGACCGGTGGGCTGTGCGAGAACGCCTACGTTGTGGAGCGGTTGGGCGAGCTACTGGGGTCGCCAGTGACCACCTCGCCCCAGGCTCGCTTTGCCGGAGCGATCGGCGCGGCTGTCCGCGCCGCCGCCTAGGCCTAGGGGTGTACCGCGACATGCGCATCCTCAATATCTCGGCACAAAAACCAGATAGCACGGGCAGCGGCACCTACCTTGCCGCGCTCGTGCGTGAGCAGATCGAGACGGGGCATCGCGCCGCCGTGCTTTGCGGCGCGGCACCGGGTGATACCCAGGGCGAGCTGGACCGGCGTGCTGCCGTGTGTGCCGTACCGTTCGAGTCGCCCGAGCTGCCGTTTCCCATCTGCGGTATGTCCGATGTCATGCCCTATCCCTCCACACGCTATCGTGACCTGACGCCTTCGATGCTCAAGGCATTTGAGCGGGCATTTGCTGCTGCAATCGATCGGGCGGTGGCTGAGTTTCGGCCCGATCTGGTGCTCTGCCATCACCTGTATCTGGTAACCGCATTGGCGCGCGAGTGCGTCCGGGGCGTGCCGGTTGTTGCCGTGTGCCATTCGACCGACCTGCGCCAGCTGCGTTCGCATGCGCTCGAGCGCGATCGCATCGTACGTGCGGTTCGTCGGCTCGATGCCGTCTTTGCTCTCCATGCTGAGCAGGCTGAGCAGATTGGCCTGGTGTGCGGCGTCGATGCCGATCGCATCCACGTGATTGGAACGGGTTACGACCATCGCGTCTTCTGCCGTGACGCAAGCGTGGCGAGGCAGCCGGGTTCGCTTGTGTACGTGGGCAAGATTTGCTTTAAAAAGGGCGTCGAGTCGCTGGTTCGAGCTGTGTCATTGCCGATTGACGATGGCGTCCGCTCATCTGGCTTGGTACTTGTGGGCGGCCGCGGTGACGATGTCGAGTACGCGCGTATCGAGCGCTTGACCGCGGCCTCGGATGTGCCGGTGACGCTGGCGGGGCGCCTGGATAGCGATGAACTCGTGCGTGCCTACCGCAGTTCCGACGTCTTTGTGCTGCCTTCGTTTTACGAGGGTCTGCCGCTCGTGACGATCGAGGCCCTCGCGTGCGGCTGCAAAGTTGTGGCGACCGATTTGCCCGGCGTTCGTCCCTGGATGGAGGCGATGCTTCCCGGCGCTCCCGTGACGTGGGTGGCGCCGCCGCGTATGACGGATGTCGACACGCCCGAGGCGGCCGACCTTCCGTTGTTTGAGCGCGCACTGGCAGATGCTATCGCGCAGGCGCTTGCGGATCCGCCTTCGACGTTCGAGCCGTCGGCGGTCTCTTGGGAAGCGTGCCTGGGGCGTATACTTAAAGTCGTTGATTTGTTGGAAGGGGGTTCGTATGGCTAAGGACACCATGAGGCTCACGTCCATGACGGCCGCGAGCGGTTGAGCCGCTAAGTTGGCTCCCGGAGCCCTCGCCCAGGTCCTGGGCGACTTGCCCAATGTGCATAACGACAACCTGCTCGTGGGGTTCGATACCTCCGACGATGCGAGCGTCTTCCGCGTAGGGGAGAACCTTGGCCTCGAGCAGTCCATCGACTTCTTCCCGCCGATGGTCGACGACCCGTTCCTGTTTGGCCAGATCGCCGCGGCCAACTCGCTGTCGGACATCTACGCCATGGGCGGGCGGCCGAGCCATGCCATGAACCTGCTCTGCATACCCAGTTGTCTGGGCATCGAGGTTGCCGGTCAGATTCTGGCGGGCGGCGCCGACAAGTGCGTCGAGGCGGGTTGCTCCATCGCGGGCGGCCATACCATCAACGACGACGAGCCCATGTACGGCCTGTCCGTGAGCGGCTTTGTCGCGCTCGACCGCATGCTCGCCAACAGCGGCGCACGCGTGGGCGATGTTCTGCTGCTGACCAAGGCGATCGGCTCGGGCATCATCACCACGGCCATTAAGGGCGAGCTTATCGAGCAGGACGAGGCCGCAGCCATGTTTGACTCGATGCGCACCCTCAACGAGGCCCCGATTCGTCTGGCCGAGGGACTCGAGCTTCACGGCTGTACCGACATTACGGGCTTTGGCCTGATCGGGCACGTATGCGAGATGGCCGAGGGTTCGGGCGCGCAGATTGAGCTTGCGTCTGGGGCGGTGCCGCTCTTTGATCAGGTGCTCGACATGGCGCGTCTGGGCATTATCCCCGCGGGCTCCTATCGCAACCAGGACTTCTTTGGCCCGCGCGTGGCTGCCGACGAGGACCTGGAGCCGGGTATGCTCGACGCGCTGTACGATCCACAGACGTCTGGTGGCCTGCTTATCGCGGCACCTGCTGCCGATGTGGATGAGCTTGCGCGCCGCCTGGATGCCGAAGGACGTATCGCCGCCGTTGTCGGGCGCGTGTACGAGGCGGTGCCGGGCGGTCCTGCCGTCCGCGTTGTTCGCTAGCCCGCACGTTTATGTAATTGTTTACCGTTCTCTAGAACGGTTCTTTCGAAAGGAATTTGCTATGCCTACCAAAATTGAAGTCAATGCCATGGGCGATGCCTGCCCGCTGCCCGTCGTCAAGACGCTTAAGGCACTCAAACAGCTTGATGGCGAGGGTGCCGTGGTGACCTCGGTCGATAACGAGACCGCCGTCAAGAACATCTCCAAGATGGCGCAGGAGAAGGGCTGCACGGCCTCGGTCGAGAAAATCTCGGACGCCGAGTGGCACGTGACTGTCGTGACCGCCGGTGCCGTGGCCGTTGCGGACCCCGAGCAGGACGGTGCTGCTTTTTGCGACGCCAGCGCCGGCAAGGGCAAACTCGTCATTTCCGTCTACACCGATTGCATGGGCCGTGGCGACGACGAGTTGGGCCACAAGCTCATGAAGGCGTTTATCTTTGCCGTGACGCAGCAGGAGGAGCTGCCCGCGACCATGCTGTTCTACAACGGCGGTGCCAAGCTCACCGTCGAGGGCTCGCCGGTGCTCGATGACCTGAAGGGCCTGGCCGAGCAGGGTGTCGAGATTCTCACCTGCGGTACCTGCCTCGACCACTATGGCATTAAAGACCAGCTTGCGGTGGGCGAGGTCACCAACATGTACGTGATCGTGGAGAAGATGGAGCAGGCCGTGCGCGTCGTGCGCCCGTAGCGTATTGGTTGGAGTTGCCATGAGGGAGAAGCGCCCGGCGCTTGTCATCACGTTTCCCACTACGGCGGCCGCCATGGGCTGCGAGGCCCTGTGCATCGAGCGCGGCCTTCCCGGGCGAACGATTCCCGTGCCCGGGGAGGTCGCTGCCGGCTGCGGTATGGCGTGGAAGGCGTTGCCTGTCGATGAGGAGCTGCTGCGCGGCGAACTCGCCGCGGCGGGCGTTCCCACTGAGGGCTATACCGTGATTAATATGTGGGAGGTCGTGCGATGATCTACCTGGATAACGCGGCGACGACCATGCACAAGCCGCAGACGGTCATCGATGCCGTGACGCAGGCGATGTGTTCGCTCGGCAATGCCGGACGCGGTGCCACGTCGGGTGCCCTCGATGCCGCTCGTACGATTCACGCTTGCCGTGCCAAGCTCGCGCGCCTTTTGGGTTGCCCGAGGGCGGACCATGTGTGCTTTACGCCCAACTCTCCGGCGGCGCTCAACACCGCCATCAACGGGGTGGTGCGCCCCGGCGACCGCGTGGTCACGACGGTGCTCGAGCACAACTCGGTGCTACGTCCGCTCAACCGCCTGGCGGCCGAGCAGGGTGTGACCATTGAGCATGCGGGCTGCGACGCGAACGGCGCGCTCGACTACGACGAGCTCGAGCGGCTGGTTACGCCCGGTACGCGTGCCGTGGTGGTGACGCACGCCTCCAATGTGACCGGCAACGCGGTCGACATTGCGCGCGTGGCTGCCATCGCGCATGCGGCCGGCGCGCTGTTGATCGTCGATGCTTCGCAGTCTGCCGGCGCGATGTATGTCGATATGCAGGCTATGGGGCTTGACGTCGTGTGCTTTACCGGTCACAAGGGGCTCATGGGTCCGCAGGGGACCGGCGGCCTGGCCGTGGCGGAGGGCATTGACGTGGCTCCGTGGGCCATGGGCGGCACGGGCGTGCACAGCTTCGATGCGCTGCAGCCGCTTGAGTGGCCCACGCGCCTTGAGGCGGGCACGCTCAACGGTCACGGCATCGCGGGACTTTCCGCAGGTCTCGACTTTGTCGAGGCCCAGGGCGGAGTCGAGGCGATCGCGGCACACGAGCGAGCGCTTGCAGAGCGCTTCCTCGCTGGTGTGCACGAAATCCCGGAGATTAAGCTTTACGGCGCCTTTGACCAGCCGTCGCGCTCGGCGATCGTGTCGCTCAACGTAGGCGATATCGATTCGGCTGAGATTTCGGACGCGCTCATGCAAGGGTGGGGGATTGCGACGCGCCCCGGTGCCCATTGCGCTCCGCTCATGCACCGCGCGCTGGGGACCGAGCGCCAGGGCGTAGTCCGCTTCTCGTTTGGGTATTTCAACACGACCGAAGAAGTCGACACGGCTATCGATGCTCTGTGCGATTTAGCCTGCTAAAGCTGCTAGACCGTTTATACTTGCGGGACGGGTGTTTTGCCCGTCCCGTTTTTGTTTCGACCCGAAAGGTGGTCCCATGGCTTCATCCACCCCGCGTGGTCTGCGCTCCGACCACGTTGTCACCGTCGGCATCGCCCTGTTCTCGATGCTCTTTGGCGCTGGCAACCTCATTATTCCGCCGCTGCTGGCGCTGCAGGCGGGTTCCGCCACGCCGGTCGCCATGCTTGGCTTTCTGATTGCCGCCATCGGCCTGCCCGTTATGGGCTTTATCGCCGTGACGCTTGCCGGAACGGCACGCGAGCTTGCCGGCCGCGTGCATCCCAAGTTTGGCGAGTTCTTTGTTGCGGCGGTGTATCTGGCCATCGGCCCGTGCTTGGCTATTCCGCGCACGAGCTCCACGGCCTTCGAGATGCTGGTGCCGCTGCTGCCTGAGGGCGTTTCGCTCGGCACGGCTCGCCTGGTGTTTGCCATCGGGTTCTTCGTGGTCGCGTTTGCGCTTACACTGCGTCCGGGCGTCATCACGCGCGTGCTCGGTCGCATTACGGGCCCCGCGCTCATTGCGCTCATCGTGCTGGTTGTGGGCGCCGCCGTGATCTCGCCGCTGGGTCCCGCTGCCGCGCCGCAGGCTCCCTACAATGCCGGTGCCGCCGTGCAGGGCTTTTTGACCGGCTATCAGACCATGGACCTGCTCGCGTCGCTCGCCTTCGGCATCATCATCGCCGAGACCATCCATGAGCTGGGTGTTACCGATGACAAGCGCGTAGCCTTCGAGATTTCGCGTTCCGGTGTGATCGCCGGCGTGCTCATGGCCGTCATCTACTGCGGCCTGGCGCTTGCCGGCACGCAGCTCAGCACCGTGATGCCCGATGCCACCAACGGTGCTGCCATCCTCGCCCGTTCGGCCTCCATGCACTTTGGCCTTGCCGGCACGGTCGTGGTCTTTGCGATCTTTTTCCTTGCCTGCATGAACGTGTGCATCGGCCTCATCAGCTGCTGCTCGCGTTACTTCTGCGAGACGTATGTGGTCGAAGGGGGAGCGGAGGCCTCCGAGGAGGCCATGCGCCGTCCCTTTGCGGTTCTCGCCTTTGTGTTCGCGGCGTTTTCGTGCGTGCTCTCCAATGTGGGCCTCGACGTGATCCTTATGTTCTCGGTGCCCATGCTCAACGCTTTGTATCCCGTCGCCATCGTGCTGGTGCTTATGGGCCTGGTGCACGGTTTTTGCGACGCGCATCCGCAAGTGTGGGTTTGGGTCGGCGGCGTTGTCGCGGTGCAGAGCGTGATCACCTCGGTTCGCGACGCGTTCTTTGCGGGCGCGTGGCTGCCGTTCGATGCGCTGCCGCTGGCGGACATTGGAGCCGCGTGGGCGCCGGTCGCTGTGGTGGCGTTTGTGATCGGTCTGCTCCATAGTCGTTTTGTTGCACATTCGAGGAGCTAAGGCATCAATGCTTGCACAGGTGGGGAGTCTCCCCTATAATTTCCTTCGCTTTGGGACACGCAAGGTTTAGACCTTAGCTGCTCACCACCTTCGGGACGTGGCGCAGTTTGGTAGCGCGCCTGCTTTGGGAGCAGGATGTCGCAGGTTCAAATCCTGTCGTCCCGACCATATCTTGCGGGCGTAGTTCAATGGTAGAACCCCAGCCTTCCAAGCTGATGACGCGGGTTCGATTCCCGTCGCCCGCTCCACAAGATAGCTTAACGGCTCTGATTCCCTTTGGGATCAGAGCCATTTTCATATACATGCCGGGGACCCCACATCCCCTCCTAAGTTGCGGTGAAATAGTTCCTGGATTAGCCACAAAAGCTGTTATCCAGGAACTTTTTCACCGCAACTTATTGAGGCCGAGCGGGCTGGTTCGATGATGGGTTCTGTTGTCGAGAAGATGGGGTCAGCCGGTCAGGAGTCTGCGTAGGGTTTTGTGGTTGGTATACCGTAGCCGCGCATCATGGAGCCGAACGCTTTGACATCGTAGGTGTCTGAGAGCTTGAAATGAATGACGTTGTGGCCCATGGCACGCAGGTTCGCGTCGCGCATGAGGGCATCTCGATAGGTTTTTGCCGCAGTATGTTCCGGATCATTTTGGGCATCGTCCTCAAACTTGCCTAGTCCATGCAGCTCAGCCAGCATCCAAGAGCCGTTTGGCATCTGCCAGCCGTAATCTGCCAAATAATAGCCGGCGTTTCCCGGTCGAGTGATTTCAACCTGAAGTTCGGGAGTGGCAACTCCCGCCAGAATCATTGCCGCCCGTGCCTCGGATTCTCCACCGTTATCCGATCTGCCATCCATGTGTTCAAAAACGTCAAATGCGCGCGCAATGCCGTGCAGTCCGCGACAGTTCGCTTGTGCATATGCACGCAATTCTTCACGCTCGACACCGTACTCACGAGCCAACCCGTCGACATAGCCTAGTGCATATCGAAAAGCGCTCGTTCGGGCGATGTCGACCACCGTGCGATATGGATCCGTTAACGTAAACGGGCCGAGCTGCCATACGTCGCCCGGCCGCCAGCGTCGGTATTCAACGAATTCGTACATATCGCGTCTGGTGGAACGCGGTAGCAGCACTTGCACCTTGTCGAGAAGCGAATATGCAGAACCGATGCCATAGAGCAGTGCCGCCGTTGCTCCACAAAACACGGCATCCGGTTCAACGACTGCAATAGCGGATGCCAATTGAAAGATGCGATCTTCGACGCCGAGGCCATTCCAATACGCGGGATCAGCGTAGACATGGTTGTAGAGTCGAATAATCATCTCTTTTTGCATGAGCGCGTAGGCACAGCGTTCATCCCATTTTTTGGTAGCTACAAACAGGTGCCCGCCATGATGGGCCTCTAATAACCGGAAGAACAGCTCTACTTGCGGTTTGGAACAGCGTTTATCATGACTCATTTTCGACCCCATGGTCTCGAGGGGGAGTGAATGACACTACGCTATCCCATATTTGGTCCGCCAGGCCTTGCCATGAACTGACCAAAAGCTTGACGGGGCAGGTCAGAGTCATGAGTCAGGGCCAAACATATCGGCAAACGGTTGATTAGTGTCCCTCGGCGGCACTAAAAGCCACCCTTACAGAAAGTTGCGGTGAAATAGTTCCTGAAAAGCTCGAATAAGCCTAAATCCAGGAACTATTTCACCGCAACTTAGGAGGGGATGGGGTTAGCTGCGGGGGCGGTGGCGGAGCTTGTCGATGGTGGAGTCGGTGCTGTGACTGCGGGCTTCGGCGGCGCAGTCGCGAGCGTCGGCCGCGGTTTGGCGCTTGCGGCGGTAATCGATCATGCCTTGGATGATGGGCTTGCCAAAGCTCACGACATCATCGTTGTAGATGGCGGTTCGGGCTGCGAGGAGGCAGTCGGTAAAGTCCATATGGGTCTTGCCAAAGAGTTTGACGGCAAGGGCGACAACGGTGGGCTCGTCGACCATGACGTCATCGAGCAGCCTTTTCATGGCCGCAGTAATCTCAACGCGGGGAACCTTATAGACGTCGCGCAGCGTGACCACGACGCGCGTGATGATTTCGGGGTAGACGCGAGCGGTGCGCGTGGCGATGACCTTGGCGGCGCGCGGTGACAGAACCTCGTCGTCGTCAAGCAGGTAGCGCAGGATGACGGTCTCGTCGATGATGGTCTACTCATGGATATCTACTTCCTCGGGACCCAAAATCGAATCGTCGCTTTCTGTGGCAAGGTACTCAATCCAGGCATTGCGCTCTTCGGAGCGGCGATTGGGGTCCCCATATGCTTTGAGCGATCCATAGGCGGCCGTGCCGTCCTTGGAACGCACGGCGACCGGCTGAAAGGGGAGCTTGCGCATCAAAATGCTCTGCGCGACAAATAGACGGACAGCCTCGGCGAGCGATGTGCCCATGGCGTCGTAGAGATGCTCGGCATGCTGCTTGTCTTCCTCGCGAATGCGCACCTGCAGGATGGCTCTTTTTTGAGTCGATGACATCACTGGCCCCCTTAATGAGCGTGCAATATAGTCGGTCAAATGCGGCATGTGCCGATACTTGAGCATCTTATAACGATTACTTTATTTCACTCAAGTTGATAACCATAAACACGAATACAAGCGTAGTACATCCAAAACGAGAGCGCGTAAAAATCTCTGAGGCGTACGCATGTAATACACTCACCTTTATAGCTACTAGAGAATAATTCCAACCTGCCAAAACCCCTGCAATACACCCGTATTGCAGGGCGTATGCTCAAGTTTGCCACCTGCAACTGCGTATATTTAACCTGTATATCGTTGGAGGAATTCTATCGAGTGTATGTTTCGCCGCATGCATTCGATACGTCGATGCCAGGCTACGGGCGGCTTGGGTCAATGTCGACAGGACCTCTCCGGCATGGGATTCAGGAGGGAGTGAACAACATGGGCAATAAACGAGTCGTAGCCGATTCTTCGCGCTGCATTGGGTGCCAAACCTGCATGGCTGCGTGTATCGAGGCGCACGACATCCCCGGTAACATCGCCGCGCCGCGCCTGCGCGTGACGCGTACGTACGAGATTTCCGCACCGGTGGCTTGCCATCACTGCGAGGATGCACCGTGTGCCAAGGCTTGTCCCACGGGCGCCTTGTTCTTTGATCCAAAGAACCATCGCATCGGCGTCAACGAGGACAACTGCATCGGCTGCAAGAGCTGCGTCATGGCCTGCCCCTTTGGCGCCGTGAGCGTGGCTACCACGCAGGTCCCCGTCTTGATGGGCGACGTGCGTGTGGGTTCGCAGACCAAGAGCTTCGTGCTCAAGTGCGACCTGTGCGTGGACCGTCCCGGCGGTCCGGCGTGTGCCGAGGCGTGCCCGACCAAGGGCCTCACCCTGGTAGACGAGGAGCGCCTGGCAGAACTGACTGCCGAGCGTGCCCGCGCCACCATCGAAAACGAGGCGTAAGCGTCGGGGCGACAGGCCCAATGATTGTCAAATAAGTACCGAGTATTCGGTAGCAGAGAAAGGAAGGAGGGTGTCATGGAGAAGCATAAAGTGATTTGCCCGTATTGCGGCGCCGGTTGCCAGTTTAACCTCCTGGTCCAAAACGGCCAGGTCGTGGGTACCGAACCGCTCAACGGCATCACCAACCAGAGCGAGCTGTGCCTTAAGGGCATGAGCGGCTACGACTTCATCAACGACACCAAGATCTTGACTCCTCGCGTACTGCACCCGATGATCCGCCGCACCAAGGGCGCGGATCTTGAGCGCGTAAGCTGGGACGAGGCACTGGATTTCACCGCATCTAAGATGCAGGCCATAATTGACGAATATGGTCCTAACGCTGTCATGACCACCGGCTCTTCGCGAGGCGGCGGCAATGAGGCGAACTACGTCATGCAGAAGTTTACGCGTGCGTGCATCGGCACCCACAGCGTGGACAACTGCGCCCGTACTTGACACGGCCCTACTGTCCTCGGTCTGATGGACACGGTAGGTTCAGGTTGCATGTCATGCTCCATCCCCGGTATGGAGGATGCGGGCTGCATATTCCTCTTCGGCTATAACCCTGCCGATTCGCACCCCATCGTCGCAAGGCGTATCGTGCGAGCCAAAGAAAAGGGTTGCAAGATCATCGTCGCCGACCCGCGCCATATCGAAACCGCGCGTATCGCCGATCTCTACCTTCCGATCAAGAACGGTTGCAACGTTGCGTTCCTCAACGCCTTTGCCAACTGCTTGGTCAACGATGGCCTCTACGACAAGGAATTCGTCGCCGAGCATACGAACGGCTTTGACGAGTGGTGGGAGACCATCAAGAACTACACTCCCGAATCCGTACAGGACATCACGGGTGTTGAGCCCGCGTTGATCCACCAAGCTGCCGAGATGTACGCCACGGCGAAGCCCTCTGCCATCATTGGCTGGGGCATGGGCGTATGCCAGCAGAAGCAGAACCTGAAGACGGTGCACACCATCGCCTCCATCGCCTGCGTTGCCGGCCAGATCGGCAAACCCAATTCCGGCCTCGCGCCCGTGCGTGGCCAGAACAACGTCCAGGGCTCCTGCGATATGGGCATGCTGCCCAACCTGTACCCTGGCTACCAGAAGGTCACCGACCCGGCTGTGCGTGCCAAGTTTGCCAAGGCTTGGGGCGTGCCCGAGGAAAAGCTCCCGCTCGAGGAGGGCTACAAGCTCACCGATCTGGGCCACCTGGTCGACGAGGGCAAGGTGCACTGCTTCTACAACTACGGCGAGGACCCGGTGCAGACCGAGCCCGATTCGGCCGGTATGCGCAAGACGCTCTCCGAGCTGGATCTGTTCATTTGCCAGGACATCTTTATGACGCAGACGACCATGCTTGCCGACGTCATCCTGCCCGCTACCTCTTGGGGCGAGCACGAGGGTGTCTTTACCGCATCCGACCGTAGCTTCCAGCACTTTGACGCGGCCGTTCCGCCCAAGGGCGAGTGCCGTCACGACTGGGAGATCTTCGCGGACCTGTCCACGCGTATGGGCTATCCCATGCACTACGACAACACCGAGCAGATCTGGAACGAGTGCATTAGCCTGTGCCCCAACTTTGTGGGCGCGACCTACGAGAAGATGGCTCCCGAGGGCGGCTACGCCCAGTGGCCCGTCAAGAGCACCGATGTGAACGACCACGGTACGCCCGACATGTTCGCTGGTGGCAAGTTCACCACCAAGGACGGCCGCGCCAACCTGATGGCGCACGACTGGGAGGCGCCCTCCGAGCTTCCCGACGATGAGTACCCGCTCATCCTGTGCACCGTCCGCGAGGTCGGCCACTACAGCTGCCGCTCGATGACCGGCAACTGCAAGACGCTGGCGCTGCTTGCCGACGAGCCCGGCTTTGTCCGCATGAATCCCGCGGACGCCGAGGCGCGCGGCATCAAGAACGGCGACATCGTCTCGATTCACAGCCGCCGCGGCCAGGTATACAGCCGTGCCGACGTGAGCGATCGCATCAACAAGGGCACGGTCTACATGACCTACCAGTGGTGGATCGGCAAGTGCAACGAGCTGACCATCCATAAGGTCGACCCGGTCTCGCATACGCCCGAGGACAAGTTCTCCGCCTGCCAGGTCGACGCTATCGCCGACCAGGTTTGGGCAGAGGGCGAGGTGGAGCGTCAGTACACCGAGCTCAAGCAGGCTCTGGTGGACGCCGCCGCTCCCCAGGACGTTGAGCCCGGCGCCGCCAAGTTCGATGACGAGACGCACGTGAACCAAATCGTGTAGTCCCGTTCTCGTTGGCTTTTTGGGCCGGGCGTCCCGTACGTTCGGGAGCCCGGCCCGTTATTTTGAAAGGAAGTGGGGATGAACCGCTTCATCGACATCAACCCGGAGAGGTGCATCGGCTGCGGAACATGCCAGTCCGCCTGTGCCGACGCCCACCGGATGCAGGGTCTTCAGGATATGCCGCGTCTGGCGCTCGTGAAGACCGGCGGTATTTCGGCCGCCCTTGCCTGCCATCATTGCGAGGGTGCCCCCTGCGCCGAGGTTTGCCCGGTGAATGCCATCGAGCACGATGGCGATCGCATCCACGTCAAGGAGCAGGAGTGCATCGGGTGCAGGTTGTGCGCCATCGCGTGCCCCTTCGGAGCCATCCATCCCGATGGCACGTCTATCGCCGGTGTCGCAGGCATGTGCGACCCGACGCCTTCGTATCCTAAGTCCCTGAGCAGCCTGCTTACGTGGGCTCCCGGCCAGTACACCTGTGCTGTCAAGTGCGACCTGTGCGCCTTCGATCCGGACGGCCCGCATTGTGTGGCGGCGTGCCCCACCAAGGCGCTGACCGTCATGGGCGGCGCGGCCGATCGCGAACTCGACGAGGCCAAGCGCCTGCGCTCGATCGAAAACGGTCCGTCCGTCGACGTTACCGCTGTGGCCCAGGGTCTGTCCGAGAAAGCAGAAGGGAGCGTAAACAATGGATAGCATGACGCTGTTTATCGCATCGCTTGCCGTCTCGTGCATCGGTGCGCTCGCCTCGGTTCTGCTGATCAAGGCCGATAACGCCGCCAAGCCCGCCGGGTGCCTTATCGGCGCCGTCGCCGCGGTGCTGTCGTTCATCGCGGGCCTCGAGGCCGTGCTTGGCGACGTTTCGTCCCTCAACACGGTCTTCTTCTTCCCGTTCGCCCGTCTCGAGCTCTTGCTTAACGGCCTTGCGGGCCTGATTGTGGTCCTCATCTCGATCCTCGCCTTTGCGGGCTTCATCTACGGTCTGTCCTACTTCGACGAGTACCCGGGCAAGGTCGGGCGCGCCGGCTTCTTCATGAACACCTTCGTCGCCTCGATGATGCTCGTCATCACCGCCGACAACGTGTTCTGGTTCCTGGTCGCCTTTGAGCTCATGTCCCTCACGAGCTACTTCCTTGTCGTCATTGAGGAAAACAAGAACTCCATCAAGGGCGGTTGGCTCTACTTCGTCATCGCGCACGTGGGCTTCGTCCTCATCATGGCGAGCTTCCTGCTCATGACCAACGGCGTGGGCGGTTCCTTCAGCTTCAGTGATTTCCGTACGCATGACTTTGGACCCGCCATCTCCTCCGTGTGCTTCGTCCTCGCGTTCTTCGGATTTGGCGCAAAGGCCGGTATCATCCCGCTGCACTCCTGGCTGCCCCAGGCGCACCCCGAGGCGCCGTCCAACGTGTCCGCCCTCATGTCCGGCGGCATGATCAAGATCGGCATCCTGGGAATCCTCAAGGTCGGTCTCGACCTGCTCGCGGGTTCGGGCGTCCAGCTCTGGTGGGGCCTCATGGTCCTGGTCTTTGGATCCATCTCCTCGGTCCTGGGCGTCGTCTACGCCCTCCACGAGCACGACATCAAGCGCCTGCTGGCCTATCACTCCGTCGAGAACATTGGCATCATCTTGCTCGGTGTCGGCGCGTCCATGACGGCGCACGCCCTGGGCAACGACGTCATCGCGACGATCGCGCTCATGGCCGCCCTCTACCACACGCTCAACCACGCCATGTTCAAGGGCGAGCTGTTCCTCGGCGCGGGCTCCCTGCTCTATGCCACGGGTACGCGCAACATGGAGAAGATGGGCGGTCTGTTCCGCCGCATGCCGGTCACGGCCGTCTGCTTCCTCATCGGCGCTCTTGCCATCTCGGCCATCCCGCCGCTCAACGGCTTCGTTTCCGAGTGGTTCACCTACCAGTCCCTGTTCAACATCTCGACGCTCTCCGACCCGGTCGTCATGGTGTTCGCCGTCGCCTCCGCGGCCGCCCTCGCCATCACCGGTGCCCTGGCCGTCACGTGCTTCGTGAAGGCCTACGGCGTCTCGTTCGCGAGCAGCCCTCGTTCCCTGGAGGCCGCGAACGCCAAGGAGTCCCCGGCTCCGATGTTGTTCTCGCAGATGCTCCTCGCGGCCATCTGCGTGGTACTGGGAATCGGCTCCCCGGTCATCGCCCCGGTTCTGGGCGACGTCGCCCAGAGCGTGCTTGCCGGCTCCGCCGTCACCGCCACCTCGGGCGTGTCTCTCGTGAACGAGATTTCCGGTGCCGCCACCTCCACCCCCGCGATCGCCATCGCGCTCGTGGTCCTCACCGGCCTCGCGTTCGTGTTGAGGTCCTGCCTCGGCGCCAAGGCCCCCGCTAAGAAGACCGACCCTTGGGCGTGCGGCTACGAGCCCAACGAGCACATGCCCGTCGTCGCCACGAGCTTCGCGTCCGACGTCGAACTCTTCATGGGCCCGCTCTACACCCTGCGCGAGGTATGCACCAAGATCTGCTGGTCCATCGCGCACGTGTTCCAGAAGCTCACCGGTGTCGCCCAGGGTGTCGCGCCCCTGCCCGACCGTTTCCTGGTCGATGCACCGAGCGAGGGTGCCGACAAGCTGGCCGGCCTCGCCTCCAAGATCGAGGGCGGCAACTACTCCGTATACATCTGCTACATCGTCGCGGCGCTCGTGGTATTCCTCGTGCTCGCCGTGGTCATGGTCTAGAGAGGGGAGAGGATATTATGAATATCGTTCTTGCGATGGCGCAGGGCCTCGTGGTCATGCTGGTCGCGCCCTTCTTCTCCGGCCTCGCCCGTGTGATTCGCGCGAAGATGCACAATCGCCGCGGTCCGTCCATCCTTCAGGATTACCGGGACCTCGCGAAGCTCATGGCGCGTCCCGAGTCCGTGAGTTCCGACTCGAGCTTCGTGCTGCGCATCATGCCGCCGCTGTTCCTCGCGGTGTCGTTTATGCTCGCCATGGGCCTGCCCATGTTCACGCTCCAGAGCCCCATGCCCGTCTTTGGTGACGCCATCACCATCATGTACGCGCTCGCGCTGTCCCGCTTCTTCTTCGCGCTGTCCGGCGTGGATTCCTCCAACGCCTACGCGGGCTTCGGCGGTATCCGCGAGCTCCTCATGAGCGTGCTCATCGAGCCGTCCATGCTCATCGCGCTGTTCACCGTCGCCATCGTGTGCGGCTCCACGGACATTGCGACCATGGGTCAGCACATCGTTACGGGCAACGTCTCGAGCGTCGTCGCCGCTATCCTCGCCGGCGTCGCCTTCGCGGCCGCCTGTTACATGGAGCTCGGCAAGCTTCCGTTCGATCAGGCCGAAGCCGAGCAGGAGCTCCAGGAGGGCCCGCTCGCCGAGCTCTCCGGCCCGTCCCTGGCCATGATGAAGCTCGCCATGGGCATGAAGCAGGTCGTGGTCGTCGCTTGGTTCACCTCCATCTTCATCCCCTGGGGAGAGCCCGCGACCATCGGCGTCACCGCTCTCGTGGGCGCCGTCGTCTTCCTCGTCAAGTGCCTGGTCGATTTCGTCGTCTGCGGCGTGCTCGAGAACTCCGTTTCCCGTTCGCGCTTCAAGGTGCTCGGTAACCAGACCTGGGCCGTCGTCGGCATCGCGGTCCTCGCGTTCGTCTTCGTCGTCGTAGGCGTGTAGGGAGAAGGGAGAAACTATGTCAATCGAATCGAGCTTGTCCCTCTTTGCCATGGTGGCGATCGCCGTCCCCATGCTGGGCTCCCTGCTCATCGTCATGCTGCCGCGTCCCTACGCTAAATGGATCTGCGCCTTTGCCGGCGGCATCGCCACGGTCGCTTCCGTTGGCTTGGCCGCGACGTTTGCCGGAAACGGCATGAACGCGGTCGATGTAACCTGGGCGAGTATGGGCCAGACCTTGGTCATGGGCTTCATATTCGACCGGATGAGCACGCTGCTCGCACCCGCGTTCGTCGCTATCGGCCTGCTCGTCGTCATCTATTCGTTCCCGTACATGAGCGATAAGAATAAGGAGCATCCCGACGCGCCCCGTCGTCGCTTCTACGTGTACTTCTCCACGTTCATCGGCGCCATGGCCGGTCTCGCCTACAGCTCCACCATCGTCGGCCAGCTCGTTTTCTTCGAGATCACCGGTGTGTGCTCCTGGGGCCTCATCAGCTACTACATGACGCCCACGGCCAAGAAGGCCGGTATGAAGGCGCTCATCATCACCCATATCGGCGCTCTGGGACTCTACATCGGCGCGGCCTTCCTGTTCGCCGGAACCGGCACGTTCGCGCTGAGCGCGATCTCCCAGCTCGATTCCGGTATGAAGACCGTCGTGCTGCTGCTCATCCTGTTCGCTGCTTGGGCCAAGTCCGCCCAGTTCCCGCTCTACATGTGGCTGCCCTCCGCAATGGAGGCCCCCACGCCCGTTTCCGCCTACCTTCATGGCGCGTCCATGGTTAAGGTCGGCGTGTGCGTGTTCGCCCGCGCTCTTGCGAGCGCCGGCGATATCCCCGAGATCGTCGGTTGGGTCGCCATCATCGACGCCGGCGTGACCATGCTCTTCGGCTTCCTCATGTACCTGCCCCAGAAGGATATGAAGCGCCTGCTCGCCTTCTCGACGATCGCGCAGCTCGCCTACGTGTTCTTTGGCCTGGGCCTCTCCGTGTTCGGAAGCCAGATGGCGTTTAACGGCGCCGTCGAGCACATCTTCAACCACGCGTTCACCAAGACCCTGTTCTTCCTCATCGCTGGCTCTCTCAGCTTCACGCTGGGAACCCGTATGCTGCCCAAGATCCAGGGCCTCATGAAGAAGTACCCGGTCACGGGCGTGGGCTTTGCGGTCGCCGCGACCGCTATCGCCGGCGTGCCCCCCATGAGCACGTTCTTTTCCAAGTTCCAGATCATTTCCGGTGGCTTCGCGGTTGGTGCTACCAACACGGTCATCTTTGTCCTCGTGTGCGTCATGGTCGTCGAGACCGTCGCCACCTTCGCATGGTTCCTGCGTTGGATGGGTAAGGTCCTGCCCGGTGAGCCGAGCGAGACCGTGGCCGCCGGCCAGCCCCTTCCGCGCGCCATGGCGTTCGTGTTCGTCGTCCTCATGATCATGGTCGTCGTCGCCGGTCCTCTGTCCTCTAGTTGGATGGGTTAGGAGGTAGGACATGGGTTATTCGTTAGTCAATATCCTGGGCGGTCTTCTGATCGTGACCTCCACCATGGTGGTCGTCTCGAAGACCATCCCGTCCGCCATCAAGTGGTACGCGATCCAGTCGGTTGTCCTGGTGGGCGTGCTGCTCACCCTGGGCCTCACCACCGGTGCCACCGAGCTTCTCATGTGGGCCGCGTCGGCCTTCGTCACCAAGGTGATCCTCGTTCCGTTCATTCTCAACCGTGCCTACAAGAAGATGGGTTCGCCTGCCGATAGCACGCTGACCTCCTCCATCAAGCCGGCCTGGACCATCATCCTCACCGGTCTGGAGGTGGCCGTCTGCTTCGCGGTGGTCACGCGCCTGAGCCTGCCCACCGCCGAGGAGGCCACACCGGCCCTCGCCATCAGCTTCGCGCACAACTTCGTCGGCCTCACGAGCATCATCAACCAGCGCACCCTC
>CAJMSV010000032.1 GCA_905216175.1 uncultured bacterium
TCCGGTCGACTCCGAGCATTCCGCCATCTATCAGTGCTATCTGGGGGAGAATCCGCGCGAGGCCCATTGCATTTGGCTCACCTGCTCGGGTGGTCCGTTCTTTGGCCGTACGCGCGACGAGCTCGATCGCGTGACGCGCGCCGATGCGTTGGCACATCCCACGTGGTCCATGGGCGCTAAGATCACAATCGACTCCGCCACCCTCATGAATAAGGGCCTGGAGCGCATCGAGGCCATGCATCTGTTTAACTGCGACCTCGATTTCATTAACGTTGTCGTGCAGCGTCAGTCCAAGATTCACTCGATGGTCGAGTATGCGGACGGCTCCGTGATGGCGCACCTTGGCGCCTCCGATATGCGTATTCCCATCCAGTTTGCGTTCTCGTATCCCGAGCGCTGGGATACTCCGGCACCCCGTCTCGATTTTCGTGAGCTGGGGCAGCTCACCTTCGATGCCGCCGATATGGACACGTTCCGCTGTCTGGCACTGGCCGAGCGTGCCGGCAAGACGGGTGGCACCATGCCGTGCGTGCTCAATGCCGCCAACGAGGTCGCCGTCGATGCCTTCCTGCACGATGGCTGCAGCTTTACCGATATCGATCGCATTGTGGAATCCTGCATGGATGCCCACGATATGCAGACGGTCGATTCGTTTGAGCAGCTTCGCGACATCGATGTGTGGGCGCGTGAAAAGGCTGCGCAGGTGCTCGCCGCAACCCGTTCCTAACCCATAAGGATTGCTTTTTCGTTATATGGATACTGTTCTGAGCGTTCTCTCATCGGTCTTTTGGGGCCTGCTGATGCTTTCCGTCCTCGTGTTTTTGCACGAGGGCGGCCACTTTTTGGCGGCGCGTGCCTGCGGCGTCCGCGTGACCGAGTTCTTTTTGTGCTTGCCGTGTCGCTTTGACATCCATTGCACGTCGCGTCGCAGTGGATCCAAGTTTGGCGTGACCCCGCTTCTGCTGGGTGGCTACGCTGCCATCTGCGGTATGGATCCGACCGACGTCTCGTGTGCCGATCGCGTGCTCGCGGCTATCTATCGTCATGGTCGCGTGACCGTGGCCGACCTTGCTGTCGAGCTTGAGCTTTCCGAGGAGGATGTGCTCGCGGCATGCGCCTTGTTGCTGGGCTGGGGTTCCGTCGCACCCTGGTATGAGGAAGGGGAGCAGCCCTCGCCGAGCTACTATCCCACCAAGTATCAGACGCTGCCGCGAGACGCGGCGGGCTACACCACCTTTGACGGCCGCCGGTTCGATCGAGAGCATGCGACTGCCGAGGGCGATGTGTGGGAGCTGCCGTGCGGCGAGGCTGATTTCTTGGCGCAAGAGCGTTCGCACACTTATCTTGGCCAGGGTTTTCTCAAGCGCGCCTTTATGCTGCTCGCGGGCATTCTCGTCAATATCTTGACGGGCTTTTTGCTGCTTATGAGCATCTACTCTATTGCGGGTGTCACCGTGCCGATGGATACCAACGTGATCGGTCAGGTTGACGAGGGGTCTATTGCCGCCAAGGCGGGTATCGAGGGCGGCGACGCGATCCTTTCGGTCGTCGGTGTCTCATGTTCCACTTGGATGGACGTTTACGATGCCATCGGCAAGGCTGCCGGTAAGGACGATATCGCCATCGAGTACGAGCGTGACGGCAAGCAGCATTCGACCACGGTTGCGCTCAAAGAGGACGAGCGCCTAGGTGTGTATGCCTCTACGCAGGTGGTCCGTTTAGACCCCATCACGTCGGCTCGACTGTCGTTCTCCTATGTCGTGCAGACAGCGGAGGGCGTGATGCGCCTGCTCCAGCCGCAGCATACGATGGAGATTCTTGATCAGTCTTCTTCGATCGTGGGTATTAGCGTTATGTCCTCACAGGCTGCTGCTGCCGGCCCTGCCACGTTCCTTTCGTTTGCCGCCCTCATTTCGTTCTCGCTTGGCTATATGAACCTGCTGCCCATCCCACCACTCGATGGCGGCTAGCTGGTTATCGAGATCATTCAAAAGATTGCGGGCCGCGAGCTTCCGCTCAAGGTCCAGACGATTGTGAGCTATGTGGGCATCGCGCTCTTTGCGCTGCTGTTTGTCTATATGCTTCGTTCCGACATCCTTCGATTTATTCTATAGGGGAGTGTTTGGATTGTCTTTATCCCATCCTTTGCCTCGCGAGTTGACGCGCCGCGTGCATGTGGGCGGTGTGCAGATCGGTGGCGGCGCGCCGGTGGTGGTCCAATCCATGACCTGCACCGATACCGCTGATGCCCAGGCAACGCTTGCGCAAGTATGTGCGTTGGCGCAGGCTGGCTGCGATATCGTGCGCGTGAGCGTGCCCACGGAGGCCGCGCTTGAGGGTTTCCGCACCATCTGTGACGAGTCTCCGGTGCCGATCGTCGCCGATATCCACTTTAACCATAAGCTGGCCATTGGCGCTGTGGAGGCCGGTGCCGCCAAGCTCCGCATCAATCCCGGTAACATTGGCGATTGGGCCAAGGTCGATGCCGTGATCGATGCCGCGGGCGCCGCTGGGTGCGCGATTCGCATTGGCGTGAACGCGGGCTCGCTTGAGCAGGATATCGCCGAGCGCGAAGACCTCACGCAGCCTGAAAAACTCGTGATGTCGAGCGAGCGCTTCGTCAAGCACTTTGAGGACCGCGGCTTTACGAACATTGTGCTTTCGGCCAAGGCCCATAGCGTGCAAACGACGCTCGATACCTATCGAGCCCTGTCGCGTGAGATTCCCCACGTTCCGCTTCACCTGGGCGTGACGGAGGCGGGGACCAAGCTCCAGGGCACCATCAAGAGCTCTGTAGGCTTGGGTATCTTGCTTTCCGAAGGCATTGGCGACACCATGCGTGTGTCGCTCACGGCTGATCCGGTTGAGGAGCCGCCGGTTGCCTGGGGTATTCTGCAGTCGCTGGGCCTGCGTCGCCGTGGCCCCGAGATTGTCTCGTGCCCCACGTGCGCCCGCTGCCAGATTAACCTCATTCCCATCGCCGAGGAGGTCACCGAGCGGCTTAAGAACTACTCCGCGCCGCTTTCGATCGCCGTGATGGGATGTGCCGTTAATGGCCCCGGTGAGGCTTCTGATGCCGACCTGGGCGTTGCTTGCGGACGTGGCCAGGCTTTGCTCTTTTCGCATGGCCAGATCATTGGTAAAGTAGCTGAGGACCAAATTGTCGACGCGCTTATGGCAGAGGTCGACAAGCTTATTGAGGAGAAATAAATGACCCGAGCAATGTATATGTCTAAGCTCTATGCGCCGACGCTTAAAGAGGATCCGGCGGACGCTGAGCTCGCCAGTCACCGCCTGCTGCTCCGTGCCGGCATGATTCGCAAGGAGGCCGCCGGCCTGTATTCCTACCTGCCGCTTGCTTGGCGCTCGATCCGCAAGATCGAGAACATCGTGCGCGACGAGATGGACGCTGCCGGCGCCCAGGAGCTTATGATGCCTATCATGGTCGACGCCGAGTTGTGGCGCGAGTCCGGCCGCATCGACGCCTATGGCAAGGAACTCGTGCGCTTTGATGACCGCCACGGCCGCGAGTTCGTGCTGGGCCCCACGCACGAGGAGACCGTGACCGCCCTGGTTCGCAATGAGCTGCGTTCCTACAAGCAGCTGCCCGTCAACCTGTACCACATTCAGGACAAGTTCCGCGACGAGTTCCGTCCCCGCTTTGGCCTGATGCGTGGTCGCGAGTTCATCATGAAGGACGCCTACAGCTTCTCCGCCACACAGGAGAGCCTGCAGGAGGAGTACGACAAGATGAAGCAGGCCTACGCTAACATTTGCGAGCGCTGCTACATCAAGGCCCTGCCTGTTGTCGCCGACTCCGGCGAGATCGGTGGCGATACCTCCGTCGAGTACATGGCTTTGGCCGACGCCGGCGAGGCTTCCCTCGTCTATTGCGATGACTGCGGTTTTGCCGCCGATGACGAGGCTGCAAGCACCAAGGTCGTCGTGACCGAGGGTCCTGGCGACGGTACGCTTACCAAGGTCGAGACTCCGGGCATGGGCACCATTGAGGCTGTTGCTAAGTTCTTTGGGTTCCCCGAGAACGGCACGCGAAAGTCGCTGGCGCTCATCGACGCCGAGGGCAAGCCGGTCGTGGCCATCGTTCCGGGCGACCACGAGCTCTATGACTGCAAGGCCGAGCATGTCTTTGGCAAGGGTTATCGCATGATGACTGATGAGGAGCTCCAGACTTATGGTCTGCATAAGGGCTTTATCGGACCGGTTAACTTGCCCGAGGGCATTCGTCTGGTCTGCGACGAGAGTCTGTGCGAGTCCAAGCAGTGGGCCTGCGGTGCCAACGAGGTCGATTATCACTTTACCGGTGCCTGCCCCGAGCGCGACTTTACCGTCGACGAGTGGGCCGACCTGGTAACCGTCGTTGCCGGCGATCCCTGCCCGCACTGCGGCAAGCCGCTCTCTGCTGCTCGCGGCATCGAGGTCTCCCAGGTCTTCCAGCTGGGCACTAAGTATTCCGAGGCCATGGGTGCCACCTTTATGGACGAGGATGGCAAGGAGAAGCCGCTCATCATGGGCTGCTACGGCGTTGGTGTGTCCCGCTCGCTCGCTGCCGTCGTGGAGCAGCACAACGACGAGCACGGTATCGTCTGGCCGGTCTCCGTTGCCCCGTACGAGGTCGCGGTGATTCCGCTCGATCCTAAGAAGGAAGAGTGCGCTACCGTCTGCGAGCAGATTGTTGATGGCCTATGTGCCGAGGGTATCGAGGTCGTCGTCGACGATCGCGATGAGCGTCCGGGCTTTAAGTTTGCCGACAACGACCTTATGGGCTTCCCGTATCAGGTGGTGCTCGGCAAGCGCGGCCTTAAGAATGGCACTGTGGAGCTCAAGGACCGTGCCACGGGCGAGCGCGAGGATGTGGCGATCGACGAGGTTGTGGCAAAGGTCGCCGAGCTTGTGAAGGCGGCACGCCGTTAATCTGCGATTTCGCTTGTAGTTCGATATACGGGACGGCCCCGCATTTCTCCAGATAGGGGAGATGCGGGGCCGTCCTTTTATCTTCTCGACGTACTCAATCGCTAAAAGGAAACCCCGCAGCCCATTCGAACTGCGGGGTTTCCTTAGTGCCTCCGATGCGAAATAAATCGCTCTCAGATATTACTGATAATCGACGACGTCGATCCAGTTCTTCAGGAACTCATCGTTCACGTTGCGCTTACGAGCGAGCTCGGAAGCGGCGACGATGCTCGTCCACTGACGCACGACCTGCATGGGCATGTCGGCGCGGTCGCAGTAGAGCTCCAGGTAGGCCTCAGCCTGATCCTTGCTGTTGAGGGCGAAGAGCAGGTAGGTGGTGGCAACGTCGGCAGCAGGGGAGCCCTGGGTGGCGTGTGCCCAGTCGCACACATAGAGCTGGCCGTCGTCGCCGACGATGACGTTGGAGGGGTTGAAGTCGCCGTGGCAGACCTTGAACTCCTTGGTCATGCCGTCCAGACGCTCCTGAAGGTTGTAGCGCGTGGTGGCATTGAGCTGATCAAGGCTGTCGATCATGCGGGCGAACTTGTCGCGCTGACGGTTGAGCAGCGGGGAGGTGTAGCCGTGGATCTCGATCTGGAGGTCGACGAACATCTCGAGGTACTCACCAAAGCGCTGGGGCTCGGCAGTCATCTTCTCGGCAAGGGTGGTGCCCGGAACCTTCTCGGTCACGAGCGCCCAGCCGTTGGCGTTCTCGAGCTGGGAAACCTCGAGAGCCTTGGGGCTGCGGATGCCGCACTCATTGATGCGGGCAAGATTCAAAGCCTCGTTGAACACGTCGGAGACAGGCTTGGTCTCGTTAAAGACCTTGACGATCTTGTCGCCCAGGTCGTAAACGACCTTGTTGCCACGGCGGACGAGCTCGGTCTTGGAATCGGGTAGCAGCATGGTTGCATCCTTTCAACGATGCGATAGAAGCGACGGCGGGGGTGTGTGAAACACCCGTGCACCCCCGCCGTTAAAAACCGTGCTAAAACTAGCAGACGGCGTAGTCCTGAGGCTCGCGGCCGTAGTAGGCGTCCAGGTAGAGCTCCTTGATCTCGCTCATGAGCGGGTAGCGCGGGTTAGCGCCGGTGCACTGGTCGTTGAATGCCTGCTCGGTCATCTCGTCGAGGGTGTCGAGGAAGTACTGCTCGTCAACACCGTAGTCGGCGATGGTCTTCTTGACGCCGATGAAGTCCTTGAGCTCCTCGAGCTTCGTGATGAAGTTCTCGAAGACCTCCTTGTCGTCCTTGCCCTCGATGCCGCAGTACTTGGCCATCTCGGCGTAGTTGTGCAGCGCGTTGGGGTAAGGATACTGGGAGAACGTGCCCATCTTGACGGGAGCCTCGGCGGCGTTGTAGCGCATGACGCGGGTCAGGATGACGGCGTTTGCGAGGCCGTGAGGCAGGTGATGGAAAGCGCCGAGCTTGTGGGCCATGGAGTGGTTGAGGCCCAGGAAGGCGTTGGCGAAGGCCATACCGGCCATGCAGGAGGCGTTGTGCATCTCCTCGCGGGCGTGCGGGTCCTTGGCGCCGTTCGTGAAGCTGGAGGGCAGGTTCTCGAAGACGAGCTTAGCAGCGCGCTCGGAGAGGCCCTTGGTGTAGTCGGAAGCCATGATGGAGACGTAGGACTCGATGGCGTGGGTCATGACGTCGATGCCGGAGGCAGCGGTCAGGCCGCGCGGGGCGGTCATGCAGTTGTCGGCGTCGACGATAGCCATGTTGGGGAGCAGCGCGTAGTCGGCGAGCGGCCACTTGATGCCGGTCTCCTTGTCGGTGATGATGGCGAACGGCGTGCACTCGGAGCCGGTGCCCGAGGAGGTCGGGACGGCGACGAAGTAGGCCTTCTTGCCCATCTCGGGGAAGGTGAAGATACGCTTGCGGATGTCCATGAAGTCCATGGCCATGTCCTCAAACTTGCACTCGGGGTGCTCGTACATCATCCACATGATCTTGCCGGCGTCCATAGCGGAGCCACCGCCGACGGCGATGATGACGTCCGGCTCAAAGAGAGCCATCTGCTTGGCGCCGCGACGTGCGCACTGCAGCGACGGATCGGGCTCGACGTCGTAGAAGCAGTCGTGGGCGATGCCCATCTCGTCGAGCTTGGCCTCGATGGCGCGGGTGTTGCCATTCTTGAAGAGGAACTGGTCGGTGACGATGAAGGCGCGCTTCTTGCCCATGACGTTGCCCAGCTCGTCGAGGGCGACGGGCGTGGAACCCTTCTTAAAGTAGACCTTCTCGGGAGCGCGGAACCACAGCATGTTCTCACGGCGCTCGGCCACAGTCTTAACGTTGATCAAGTGCTTCACCCCAACGTTCTCGGAGACGGAGTTGCCGCCCCAGGAGCCGCAGCCCAGGGTCAGAGACGGCTTCATGCCAAAGTTGTACAGGTCACCGATGCCACCGTGCGAGGACGGGGTGTTGATGACGATACGGCAGGCCTTCATGACGTGCTCGAACAGGCTGATCTTCTCGGCCTGGGCGGGGTGCACGTACAGAGAGGCGGTGTGGCCCGGGCCACCGGCGAGCACCAGGTGCTCGGCCTTGTCGACGGCCTCCTGGAAGTCCTTGGCGTGGTACATGGCCAGGACCGGGGAGAGCTTCTCGTGGGAGAACTCCTCCTTGGCGGGGTCGGTGGAGGTGACCTCGGCGATCAGGATCTTGGTCTTGGCGGGAACCTCGATGCCGGCGAGCTCGGCGATCTTGGCCGCGGCCATGCCGGGGATGCGGTGATCGAGAGCGCCGTTCTTGAACATGGCGGCACGCAGGGCCTCCATCTCGGCACCCTGCTTGACGAAGTAGCAGCCGCGCTTCTGGAACTCGGCCTTGACCTGGTCATAGATGGTGTCGATGACGGTCACGGACTGCTCGGAAGCGCAGATCATGCCGTTGTCGAAGGTCTTGGAGTGGATGATGGAGTTGACGGCGAGCAGCACGTCGGCGGTGTCGTCGATGACGACCGGGGTGTTACCGGCGCCAACGCCCAGGGCGGGCTTGCCCGAGGAGTAAGCGGCCTTGACCATGCCCGGGCCACCGGTGGCGAGGATGATGTCGACGTCGCGCATGACCATGTTGGTCAGCTCGATGGACGGCGTGTCGACCCAGCCGATGATGCCCTCAGGAGCACCGGCCTTGACAGCTGCGTCGAGAACGAGCTTGGCGGCGGCGATGGTGCACTTGGCGGCTGCCGGGTGCGGGGAGATGATGATGGCGTTGCGGGTCTTCAGGCTGATCAGCGTCTTGAAGATCGCGGTGGAGGTGGGGTTGGTCGTCGGGATGACGGCGCCCACGATGCCGATGGGCTCGGCGATCTTGGTGATGCCGTAAGCCTCGTCGCGCTCCAGAACGCCACAGGTCTTGGTGTTCTTGTAAGCGTTGTAGATGTACTCTGCGGCGTAGTGGTTCTTGATGACCTTGTCCTCAAGAACGCCGCGGCCGGTCTCCTCGATGGCCATCTTCGCCAACGGGATACGAGCCTTGTTGGCGGCCATGGCGGCCTCATAGAAGATCTTGTCGACCTGCTCCTGCGTGTACGTAGCAAAAAGCGCCTGGGCCTCTCGCATCTGAGCGAGCTTAGCCTCAAGCGCCTCTACGTTGTCCACAATTGCGGGAGTAGTGTTTTCCGGTGACTTTTTCACCATTTGTGTCTCCTTGCGATCGGAGATTTACCCTACGCCTTGCATGATAGCAAGAAATTATTCGGCGAACGGTAAGATTCCTTTAAAAGGCACACTAAAACGCTTCAATAAACTGAAGCGTTTTAACCATTTAGCTAAAAAGTCGAACGTTTTATCCCGGCGAATTCCTAGTTTCCCCATGGCTATGGTGTGGAGTTTGTTCATTGTTTGTTTATTAGGTCTTAGGAAATTAATGCACATCGATTAATTCCGGCTGGTCGTGACACATATTATGGGTCGTTTCTATTTCATGGCAATAAACGCGTTCTCTTGTCAGACAAAACACTAGTAATAAACTAAACCCCATGTGTCAGACGGCACATTCAGTAAGAGTGAAATATATGCCTTTCCCTCTGGGCATTTTGTCGCCCTTACCGGTTTATGTCAGGTAAGTGGAAAGGTCGGTTTGTGAGATTGCCACGCTGCAGGCGAGCTCTCGTTTGGCTCGTCTCCTTTTTGTTCGTGTTTAATACGATCCCTACGGGCGTATTCGCTGATGAAATAGTGAATAATGACCCTCAACAAAACACGACTTCGGAGAATCTGTCTAATGAATCTACTGATAGTGCCTCTGTGTCGGGGGGGGGTTCGGTCGAGGCTTCGTCTAACGACAAGACGGTTTCAAGTGATGATCAAAACCCTGAATCTGATGTCTCGGATAAGCAGTCAAACGATGTGGATTTGAATGAAACATCTGATGAATCGAATTCTGATGCAGCAGAATCTGGTGTTTATCAAGTTAATGATCAATTAACATTTGAGGCTGCGCTGAATAAAATCTCCTCTGATAATTTATCGGAGATCAGACTTGTCCTAAAAGGCGGCTCGTCTTTTGTGGTGCCGACCCAAGAAGATAACGTTTCGAATTTTGGCGTTGCTAACAAGAAGATTACCGTGACGAGTGACGGTGATAATCACGCAACCTTGCGCTTCTCCAGCCGTGCCATGCTTTCCGGACCTTGTACTTTTGACAACGTCGAAGTTGTTGGTCTAGATAAATTCTATTGCAATGGTTTCGATACTGTGTTCACTCGTAACTGCGAGCTCAAGCTCTCTAGAACACTTTATGGCGGCGGCTATAAGTCGACTGTCGACCACACACATGTGGTGATAGCCGCGTCTGGATATATCAATCCTGGTAGTGGCGCTGGCCTTCATGACGTCATTGGTGGTTCATATCAAGGGTCCGTCGAGCATGACACCTATCTTGAGATCAGCGGTAACCTTGGCATGGCTAGCGGTAATCACGTTAATCCCGGTTGCATGCGCGGCGATGGGTCGAGCGGCGATGGAAACGGCTCTCCTGCTGTTTATGTAGGTGGTAACGCCACGCTTGTTTACGACAATGCCAACTCCGAAGTTTCTCCTTCTATCGAAGGCACTTACGGTTGTGAGATGCGCGGCAACGTGACGCTAGATGTTCGCTCGGGTCGGGTAAATGAAATTTGCGGTCATTTTGGTGACCCTGCGCCTATTAAAGGCAACATTCATATTATTGCGGGCAGCAGTACTTATGAAAACACCGACAAAACGCTTCGTCTTAATGGTAATTGGTCAATAACTGGCGCAGGACAGATGATCCCGGATGGAGTTTATGAGGTCGATGGCGATGTCGTTATCGATGCTTACGAGAATGTTTGGGGCTGGGATAAGGGTGGATCGATACCCAATGATGTCCCATATATTGAAGGTTCGAAGAAAGCGAACGTTGGTGGATCTATTTCCGTTAATGTCCACGGCTCCCATGTTGGCTCTATTTATGGAGCAGAGTGGAGTGCTGTAAACGGTGATATCGCCGTGAACGCTTCTGGTGTTGAGCTGAGGGATGAAGCGGGCGATTCTCATGGGTATGTTTTCTGCGAGAACGACCTGACCAATTCGTCGGATGAGGGATCGAGCGTAAAGGCTAGAGGAAAGCTATCTATCAGTCTGAATAGCGGCAGTGTTGGCTACGTTTCGTTGACTTCGAACAAGAATGTATCGATTTCTGACGGTTCCTTCATTAATATTACTGGACGACCGGAAATAGCTACGGGCGTTACGGGTGTGTACTATGGGCTTCCCAAGGGGTCTTCTTCTCCCACAATCAATATTGCAGGGACTGTGGCTGAGATTCCTTATATTAAGTACGCATCTGCTTTGAATGTTACTGATAAATCTGAAATTACGGCCGGTACGATTTCTTCTGTAAATAAGATCGCTATTACTGGTCAATCGAATACAAATGTAACGACCAAATTTGGCTGCAACAATGCTTCTAGCTATGAATTAATTGAAGACAATGGCCTTCGGGTAGATGAGGGCAGCGTTTTGACGACAGCTGGCTCTCAAGCCTACGTATATGGTTATGCCGATATCAATGGTACTTGGGAGCAACAATACAATACTGCGAAAAACTATAACGATATTTTCGTTAAGGGAACCACCTCTATTGGCAGTAAGGGCATTCTCATTGATCACGGTTCAAGTAATTTGAAAGGTGCCGTTATTAATAAGGGCACACTTGCCTTAATGGCACCCGCATTATTCCAAGGAAATTACCGTGGCGATGACGCTGAAATTAGACTGCCAGCTGTCACTAATAACTATGATGGCACGGATGATGGCGGTGACATTCCCCTTATTGTAAAAGGGGAATCGTCAGGGAAGACTACTGTTAATACGGTGGATCCGAACAATTGGCAGAATTTGAAACTGCCGTCACTCGGAGATAACTACGTACTCTCCAAAGCTAGTGGTGATGCACCTAAGCAAAGCACTTTTATTCTTGGCAACGAGGATGCGGTTGGCGAGGGCTATTACCTTAAGCGCGTCAGGGATGCCGACGGTACTGATGATTTTCACATGTGGCAGGTCGCAGCAAAGTTATCGCTGACTTTTGATGATAATGGCGCAGGCGATTCTGCTTATCCTCAAAAGTTTTTGCAAGATAAGACTGCAGATAAGGACAGCTTCACCTTCGCGCTGCCCAAGACCGCCCCGACCCGCAAGGGCTGGGCGTTCGACGGCTGGAACACCGAGAGGGACGGGTCGGGCGATCAGTTCACCGACAAGACCGAGGTCTCCAAGTCCACGACCGTCTACGCCCAGTGGAAGTGGGTGCCCCGCGACGTCACCGTGACCTTCGACGAGAACGGCGGCGAGACCAAGGCCGACCCCGCCTCCCAGACCAAGACCACCGAGCCGGGTGCTCTGGCTTCGACAGGGGAGAGACTGCTGCCGGTTCTTCCGCTGGCAGTTGTCGGATCTGCTTTGACTTCTTTAGGTTTGCTGCTCGAATGCAACCGCAAGAAGAGGCGGAATGATAAATAAATAATGGCCCGCCATGGCTTTAAACGAACTGCCCCCCATTTCTTGGACATGAGAAATGGGGGGCTTTCTTTATGCGCGTTGATTTGAGAGTGAAGCACGATGTCGAGGCCAGGAAGGCGGCCATAGGGCTCTTCGAGCTCGGGCACGGGTATAAATCCGCCGCGATTGCCCTTTCGCTTCCCGCGGAAGCCGTGAGAAGTTGGCAGGAGATATACCACGCATTCGGGAGCGAGGTGCTGCTGCGCATGGACGGAAAGCGGGGCAGATACACATACGAGCAGAAGGCCGCCGGTGGCCGCCGAGATCTTCTCGCGCACCGCCAACGGCTGTGGGCACCGGCAGATAGCGATGTGCCTCAGGGCGGAAGAGGGGGCCGTGAAAGCCGACAAGACCGTGCTCAAGATGATGCGCGAGATGGGGATCCGCTGCGGTATCAGACGCGAGTCGGCCTACCACAGGTACAACTCGTGCAGGGGCGTCGTCGGCAGGACGTTCGAGAACGTGACCGCGAGGGATTTCGACGCCGGGGCCCCGTGGCAGAAGCTGGGGACGGACGTCACCGAGTTCAAGGTAGCGGGCGACAAGGTCTACTGGGCCCCGACGCTGGACTTCTGCACCAAGGAGATCGTGGCGAGCGACATATCGACCACGCCCGACCTGGCCCAGCAGGTGAGGATGCTCGCCGGGCTGCTATCCAAGATCCCCGAGGGCGCCGCCCCGACCATGCACTCGGACCGGGGCTGGCAGTACCAGCACGCCTCGTACACATCCAGGCTCGAGGCCGCCGGCATCGTCCAGAGCATGTCCAGGAAGGCGAACTGCATCGACAATGCCGCCACCGAGCAGCTCTTCGGCCACGTCAAGGACGAGTTCTACCGGGGCCGCGAGAGGAGGACGTTCGAGGATTTCAAACGCGACCTGGAGGAATACATAGTCCACTGGAACACGCGCCGGAGGCAGGTAAGATTGAAGGGCCTGACCCCGGAGGAGTTCCGGAATCAGGCCCTCGCGGCCTAGTCGCTATTTAGGGCGTCCAAGATTTGGGACGTAGTTCATTTTCACTCTGGTTTTGCATTCCTGGATAGATAGAAAAGAAACCGCCTTCTCAAAAGAAAGCGGTTTCTTATAGTTCTATATGAACGCGAGGTCTTTGACCCGGAGAGTCCGAGGTACTTGTTGGTAAGACCTTATTTAGGAGCGCGCAACCTTGCCGGACTTGAGGCAGGTGGAGCAAACGTTCATCTTGCGACGGTGACCATCGACGACGACGTAGACGCGCTGGATGTTGGGGCGGAACTTACGGTTGGTGACGCGGTGAGAGTGGCTGATGGAGCGACCGGCAACGGGGTGCTTACCGCAAACTTCGCAAACTTTGGACATAACTGACCCTCCTTGGGCGACAAACGAACATGTCGCGTTAACAAACAAGCCTGAACTATAGCACAGAAGTCGCTCCCTGTGCGCAATCTACACAGAGATATTCCTCTTTTGGCGATAGTGCCCACGCTACGGCCCTGGACGTAGATCCGATTTGCGTGCAGCAGAGGGGATTATGCCAGCTCGTGCGTGCGTTTTCAAGCTCGTCCCACAAATATATATAGGTTTATTGAGCGTTGGGCTCCGTTTACGGATTGCTCTGTATTTATGCTCGCAAATAAGCTCGAGGTTGGCTACACTATCCCTTGACCATTAAAGGGGTACGAGATACCCACATGGAATTACATAGCTGCCAAAGAGCAGCCCTTCCTTGTGGGTGTCTGGTCCGCTTTGAGCGGTCGGGCATCTATTTTTTTGACTGTGTCAGCAGTCAAGACATGTGAGGAAGGAGATCGATGGGCACGACTTCCCCCAAGGCGGTCATCATGGACGAGACCGCCGTCAATCGAGCGATGACCCGCATCGCGCACGAGATTCTCGAGCGCAACGAGGGCTGTGAAGACCTCGCTCTGGTCGGCATCGTCACGCGCGGCGACCTTCTGGCAAAGAAGCTCGCCGAGGAGATCAAGGAGATCGAGGGCGTCGACGTTCCGCTCGGCAGCCTCGACATCAGCTTCTACCGCGATGACTACGCTACCAATTTCGCTCCCGCGATCCACGCCACCAACATTCCCTTTAGCGTCGACGGTAAGCGCGTCGTGCTGGTGGACGACATCCTGTACACGGGTCGTACCATCCGCGCCGCTCTCGACGCCGTCATGGACCTGGGCCGTCCGAGCCGTATTGAGCTGGCAGTTCTCGTTGACCGCGGTCACCGCGAGCTCCCCATCTCGCCGGACTTTGTCGGCAAGAACGTTCCCTCGTCGCATGAGGAGAACGTGCACCTATATATGAAGGAAGTCGACGGCCACACAGCCGTCGAGATTAACGACGTCGCGCCGGGTTCCCACGTGGGCTCCGCGCCGCTGGGAGGTGAGTAGTACCGTGGCGTTCAACCATAAGCACCTGATCGACATTACCGAGTACTCCGAAGAGGACATTAAGCTCATCCTCGAGACCGCCAAGGCGTTCTCCGAGGTCAACGAGCGTGCGATTAAGAAGGTCCCCACGCTCAAGGGCAAGACCATCGTCAACATGTTCAACGAGCCCTCGACGCGCACCCGCAGCTCCTTCGAGCTCGCCGAGAAGCGTCTTTCGGCCGACAGCCTCAACTTTGGCGGCTCCTCGACCTCCACGGTCAAGGGCGAGAGCCTCGTCGACACCGTCGAGACCCTCAACGCCTACAAGATTGACTGCATCGTCGTGCGCGACAAGCACGCCGGCGCTCCCTACATCGTCACGCAGAATTCGCCCGCGAGTGTTATCTGCGCCGGTGACGGTAAGCACAACCACCCCACGCAGGCCCTGCTCGACCTGTACACCATCTGGGAGCACAAGGGTGACTTCCACGGTCTGAAGGTCGCCGTCGTGGGCGACATCTCCCACTCCCGCGTTTGCGGCTCGCTGATCCCCGCCCTTAAGATCATGGGCTGCGAGACCTACGCCGTCGCCCCCGGCACGCTGCTGCCGCCGTCGCCCGAGGTCCTGGGCTGCGACCACGTGACGAGCGACCTCGATTCCGTCCTGCCCGAGCTGGACGTCGTCTACATGCTGCGCGTGCAGCAGGAGCGCCTCGAGGGTGCCCCGTTCCCGACCATTCGCGAGTACCACAAGCTCTTCGGCCTGACCAAGGACCGCGAGAAGCTCATGAAGCCCGACGCGATCATCTGCCACCCGGGCCCCATCAACCGCGGCGTCGAGTTCGACTCCTATATGGCCGACCACCCGCAACGCTCCGTCATCCTGGAGCAGGTCTACGCCGGTATCTGCGTGCGTATGGCTATCCTGTATCTGCTGCTTGGAGGTGCCGATAATGGCCTTGCTTCTTAAGAATGCCCACGTCGTCGACCCGTCCGTCGAGCTTGACGGTGTCGTTGACGTCCTGATTGACGGCGACAAGATCGCCGAGGTCGGCGAGAATCTCGCCGTCGAGGGAGCCGAGGTCCGCGACCTTTCCGGCAAGTACCTCGTCCCCGGCCTGGTGGATATGCACGTTCACCTTCGCGAGCCCGGCTACGAGGTCAAAGAGGACATCGAGAGCGGCACCCGCGCAGCTGCAAAGGGCGGCTTTACCGGCGTGTGCTCCATGCCCAACACCGATCCCGTCACCGATAACGGTACCGTCGTGGAGTTCGTCAAGTCCCGCGCTGCCGAGGTCGGCCACTGCCGCGTCTATCCGTCGGGCGCCATGACCCGCGGTCTTAAGGGCGAGGCCATGTCCGAGATGGGCGATATGGTCGCCCACGGCGCCGTCGCCTTCACCGATGACGGTCGCGGCGTGCAGGGCGCGGGCATGCTCCGTCGCTGCATGGACTACGGCAAGATGCTCGGCAAGGTCTTCATGAGCCACTGCCAGGACGAGGACCTGGTCGGCCACGGCCAGATCAACGAGGGCAAGGTCTCGACCCGTCTGGCCCTCGAGGGTTGGCCGGCTGCCGGCGAGGAGCTTCAGATCGCCCGCGACATCGAGATCGCCAAGCTGACCGGTGCCAAGCTGCACATCCAGCACATCTCCACCGCTCACGGTCTCGAGCTCGTGCGTGCCGGTAAGGCCGCCGGTGTCCAGGTGACCTGCGAGGCCACCCCGCACCACATGTTCCTGACCGAGAACGACTTGGACGAGACCTACAACACCTCGCTCAAGGTCAATCCGCCGCTGCGCACCGACGAGGACGCCGAGGCCATTCGTCAGGGCGTCATCGACGGTACCGTCGACGTTATCGTCACCGATCACGCTCCCCACACCCCGTGGGAGAAGGCCCGCGAGTTCGAGCTTGCGCCCTTTGGCATGATCGGTCTCGAGACCTCGCTGTCGCTCGTACTCACCGAGCTGGTCAACACGGGCAAGATGAGCATGGGCCGTATGGTCGAGCTCATGGCCATCAAGCCGCGTGAGATCCTGGGCCTCGACCAGGTTCAGGTCAAGGCGGGCTCTGTTGCCGACCTGACCGTGTTCGACCCCTCCGCAACCTGGACGGTTGGCGAGGACGGTTACGAGTCGCGCGCCGAGAACTCCGGTTTCGCCGGCCGCACGCTTACCGGTCGTGCCACCGATGTGTTTGTCGGCGGTAAGCAGACGCTTGCCGACGGCTGCATCTGCTAGCATAGCCTTATCGCTTTTGTGCGCGGTGCCCTTGCGGTGCCGCGCTTTCTGTTCGTTTTGACCATGCAATCGCATGGGGGATTGGAGCGTCTATGCCCACACCTTCCACTGCACGCATGCACGACTTCGAGGTCGTCTCGAACCGGGAGATCGCCGACGGCATCTTCTCGCTCGTCATCTCGGCCCCCAAGCTTGCAAGTGCGCTCAAGCCCGGTCAGTTTGTGAACATTGCCGTGCCCGGCGGTGCGTCTTCGCTGCTTCGCGTGCCCCTGCGCTTCTGTCACGCCGACGCCCCGGCCGGCCGACGAGCCGCAGGAAGAAGGCGGCGCGCAGGATGCCACAGAGGAAGCGCCGCAGGCGGCCGTGGAGATTCGCAAAGCGCCGGAACTCCTCTCCTCTGCCGAGGCCGAGTCCACTCACGCCTTCGCGGATTTCCGCGCTAACGGCGTAGTCGGCACCACCGCCGAGAACCTCCAGGCCGCCATCAACTGCGAGACTTTCGAGTTCAGCGTGATGTACCCGCATATGATCAAGGATGACGAGGCCGAAGGCGACAAGACGGCCGCCCGCGTCTTCCACTTCGCGAACGAGGCCGAGAAGGTCCACGCGCAGCTCTACAAAGAGGCCCTCGCCGACATGGCCGGAGCCGAGGACGACTACTATCTCTGCCCGATCTGCGGCTACATCCACAAGGGCAAGACCGAGGCCAACTGCCCCATCTGCGGCGCGAAGGCTTCGATATTCAAGAAGTTCTAGTTTTTACGAAATAGGCGCAACCAAAGAAACAACGGGTCGGAGCGCGGGAAACCGCATAGCTCCGGCCCTTTTCGAATCGCCGTCCCGCTCGCGGCAAAACGCGGCGCACGCGGAAGCGCAGCGTCACGGCGCAGGGTTTAGAGTTTTCCGGACAATTCATCCGCGCGCATCAGCATCTCCGCCTTCTCCCGCGCACCCGCAG